>DASXGT010000230.1:0-47547 GCA_036488895.1 Bryobacteraceae bacterium
CGCGTCTCGATAAAGCCCAACGATATACTCGAAGGTTTCCACAATGCGAATCCTTCTGATAGCCCTGTTTGCCAGCTGTGTCCTGTTTTCCCAAGAAAATTACCGAAGTTGGCAGCAGGTCGGCGGCCCGGAAAACATCCACTATTCCGCGCTCAATCAGATCAACACCAGCAACGTCACGTCTCTCCGCATGGCCTGGAGATTTGAAAGCAACGACTCCTACCCCGAATCGGATATGCAATGCAATCCCATCATCATTGACGGCGTGATGTTTGTCACCACTCCGAAGCTCCGGGTAGTGGCCGTCAACGCCGCCACTGGCCGGCAGATCTGGAGCTTTGACGGTCTGCATGCCACGCGCGCGCCGCACCCGAATCGCGGGCTTACCTACTGGACCGATGGAAAACAGTCGCGCATCTTCGTCACGCTCGGTAATAACTTACTGGCGCTCGATGCCAAGACAGGCCTCCTTGACCCCAATTTTGGAAGCGGCGGCAAGGTCGATATGCGTTTGGCGTTCAATCCTCCTCTAAGCAGTGGCCTGTCCGTTAATGTGACCAGTCCCGGCGTGATTTATCACGACGTCATCATTCTCGGCAGTTCTCTACCGGAAATGCTTCCCGCAGCACCCGGTGATATCCGCGCCTACAACGTCCGTACTGGCAAACTCGCCTGGAGTTTCCACACCATTCCGCATCCGGGCGAATTCGGCTATGACACTTGGCCCGCGAATGCCTGGAAGACTTCGGGCGCCGCCAACAACTGGGCGGGCTTGGTGGTGGATCAGCAGCGCGGTTTAGTCTTTGTTCCCACCGGTTCAGCCGCTTATGATTTTTACGGAGCTGACCGCCATGGCGACGACCTGTTCGCCGATTCGCTGCTGTGCCTGGACGCCGCAACCGGCAAGCGCAAGTGGCACTTTCAAGCGGTGCGCCACGACATATGGGATCTCGATTTTCCCTCGGCGCCGCTTCTGGTACGCTGCCTATCGAAAGGCAAGCTCGTTGACGCGGTGGTGCAAGCCGGAAAGAGCGGCTACATCTACGTCTTGAACCGCGAAACCGGCGAAAGCCTTTTCCCGCTCGCTGAACGCACCGTACCGCCCTCATCAGTGGACGGTGAACAAGCTGTCAAATCGGAGCCTGTTCCCACGAAGCCCGCGCCTTTCGTACGGCAGGAATTTACCGAAGACACCGTGACGCACCGCAGCCAGGCGGCCCATCAGGCCGTGCTGGAACAACTGCAAGCGTTGGATCACGGACCAGTATTCACTCCGCCCAGCCTGAAAGGCGCTGTATTCTTCCCCGGTCCAGCTGGCGGCGCGGAATGGGGAGGCGGCGCTTATGACCCGGAAACGCATCTCTATTACCTCAACGCCAATGAGTCGCCGTGGATTGTGCGGCTCAGTTTGCCGAGCGAAGTCCACCGTACCGCTCTCGCCAGCCAGCTTTATCAGGCTCGTTGTGCGGCCTGCCACGGTGCCGAGCGTAAAGGTTCTCCTCCCGAATACCCCGCCCTGGACAATCTGGCCGGTCGTTTGACTGATGACCAGGTCTCCGTCATGCTGCACAATGGCGGCGGCCGCATGCCCGCCTTCGCATCGCTAGGAGAACCGGCGATCAACGGCCTGAAGGATTTTCTATTGCGCGGCATCAACAAAGAAGTGGAAATTAAATCGCGACGCCGCGAGGCCGGATCTCCCGGCCTGAAGTACACTACCGAGACTTTCAAAGAGTTCCGGGACCCCGACGGCTATCCCGCCAATTCCCCGCCGTGGGGAACACTGTCGGCCATCAATCTCGATACCGGCGATTATGTTTGGAAAACTCCCCTGGGTGAATATCCGGAACTGGTCGCGCAAGGGCTCAAAGACACGGGTAGCGAAAATCACGGCGGCGGCGTGGTCACCGCGGGCGGATTATTTTTCATCGGCGCCACGCATTACGACAATAAATTCCGCGCCTTCGATAAGAAAACCGGCAAGCTTCTGTGGGAGACCGTTCTGCCCTATGCCGCCAATGCCACTCCGGCCGTCTACGAATTAAACGGTAAGCAGTACGTGGTGGTGGCTGCTGGCGGCGGGCGGGAACGTCCTTCCGGCGGATCGTTTATCGCTTTCGCTCTTCCTTAAAAGCAATACCGGTATAATAATATTCGAAGATTCGAATATTATTATACCGATGCAGGAACTACGCCTCTTCAAAGCGGAATTTTTTAAGGCGCTCGCGCATCCCACGCGTATTGCCATCGTTGAAATGCTTCGCGACGGGGAGCTGTCAGCGGGCGCGCTGATCGAACGGCTCGGCCTGGAGCAGGCCAACGCTTCCCAGCACCTGGCGGTGATGCGTACAAAACAAATCGTGATTAGCCGGAAAGCAGGCAATCAGGTTTTTTATTCCGTGCGCGATCCGCGCATCATCGAAGTGCTCGACATTATGCGAAGCTATTTCTACTCCCAGTTGACGCAAGACCAGGTCATGCTCAAGCAAATCAAACGCCAGGGACCCAGCTCATGACGGCAGTGGAACGTTGGACTCCGGCGCTGCTGCTCAGCCTGAGAAAATACAACTCTCACGATCTGCTGGCCGATGTCGTTGCTGGCTTAACCGTGGGCTTGGTCGCGCTCCCTTTGGCAATGGCTTTTGGCATTGCTTCTGGAGCCACGCCGCAGGCCGGACTTTACACCGCCGTCGTTGCGGGTTTCTTGATCTCGGCCCTCGGCGGCTCACGCGTGCAGATAGGCGGCCCTACGGGCGCTTTTGTGGTGATCGTGGCGGGCATTATCGCGAAGTTTGGACTCTCCGGATTGCTGGTGGTCACGCTGATGGCCGGAGCCATATTGATCGTCATGGGAGCCACAGGCCTGGGCACGGCGGTAAAATTCATCCCGCGGCCCGTTACCATCGGCTTCACTAACGGCATTGCCGTCCTCATTGCCTCCACTCAAATCAAAGATTTTTTCGGCCTTAAAACGGGCAATGTTCCGAGCGAGTTCATCGGCCGCATGCGCGTTCTGATCGAACATTTTTCCAGCATCGATTGGCTTACCCTCGCGCTCTCCGGCGGGTCCCTCGCCAGCATTATCTTATTGCCGAAACTGACACGCCGCATTCCGGGTTCCATCTTCGCGCTCTTCCTGGGTACTCTGGCGGTAGTGGTATTCAAGCTTCCCGTAGAAACCATCGGGAGCAAATTTGGTGGGATTCCCACCGGTTTCCCGGCCATCGCTTTACCGCACTTCCGTCCGGACCTGATTGTTCCACTGCTTCCCTCCGCTCTGACCGTGGCGCTGCTCGCCGCGGTGGAGAGTCTTTTATCGGCAGTGGTCGCTGACAGCATGACAGGCGGCAGGCATAACTCGAATGTCGAGCTCATCGCGCAGGGCATTGCGAATATGGCCTCGCCCTTCTTCGGCGGCATTCCCGCCACCGGCGCCATTGCTCGAACCGCCACGAACATCCGCTCAGGGGCCAAGACGCCGGTCGCCGGAATGGTGCACGCCCTGACTCTTCTTTTTATTCTTCTGGTCGCCGCGCCCCTAGCACGTTTCGTGCCGCTGGGCACTCTGGCGGCAGTGCTGTTTGTCGTGGCATACAACATGGGCGAATGGCGCGAGATCAAAACCATCTTGCGCTTGTCCAAGGCAGACAAAGCCGTCTGGCTCGCGACTTTCGCGCTGACTGTTTTCGCGGACCTGACCATTGCGGTCGAAGTTGGCATCGCCTTAGCCGCGCTGCTTTATATCTACCGGATCGCCCAGACCACTTCGGTTGATCTGGTAACCCCCAGCTACATCGAAGACGGCCGCGCACACATCCTGCAAGACAAAGACGTGCCGTCCTACGTCTCCATCTTGCGGGTGCACGGCCCGTTCCTGTTTGGTACGACCGATAAACTCGAACAAGCCACTGCCGATCTTGAAGCCTTCGAACCGGTAGTCGTGCTCCGTCTCAGAAACATGACCGCGTTGGATGCAACCGGCCTGCATGCCCTGGAGAAATTGGCCGCACGCCTGCGCAAGAGCGGGCGCACGCTTTTATTGTGCGGCGCGCGTGAGCAGCCAGCCCGGTTTTTAGAGCGCGCCGACTTCATGGAACATGTAGGCGAGGAAAATATTTTGCCAAATGTCTCTGAAGCGCTGGACCGCGCCCGGCAGATCAATGCGACTGTGTCGTCGCTCCCGTAAGCGGCATGGTCACCCGTGCGCCGATATATAATCGCCGCATCCGTATTTCCGGTGAACCAAGGAGATCATGTCAATTCCCACCCCGCCAGTCACGCCCGAGCGCATCATGCAGTTCGCCTGGGGCTATGTTCCGCCGCTTATTCTCGAAGCGGCCATCCACCACCGCATCTTTGATCTGCTGGACGCCGGTCCGAAAACCGTACACGACATTCACTTGTCCACAACCGCCTCCGAACGTGGACTAACCGCGATTATGAACGCTCTGGTCGGTCTCAATTTCCTGCAAAAAGATCAGCAGGGCTACTTTTCCCTCACGCCTGAGAGTACCGCATTTCTCGTCAGCACCAAACCCTCATTCCAGGGTGGCGTCATTCGTAACACCAGCACGCACTTACTTCCTAAATGGCTTCAATTGAACGAAATTGTCGCCACTGGAAAGCCTGCGCAGTCAGTCAATCAAGAGCACGCCGGCAGCGAGTTCTTCCAGAAATTCGTCAATGATCTCTTCCCCATGAACTATCCCGCCGCGCAGGCGTTGGCGCAACATCTCAATGGCGCGGCCGGTAATCCCCCGCGCGTCCTTGACCTGGCGGCGGGCTCCGGAGTTTGGGGAATCGCTCTGGCTCAAAACTTTGAGCAGGCCCACGTCACCGTCGTGGATTGGCCGGACGTGATTTCCGTCACGCGCCAGACCGTCGCCCGCTTTGGCCTCTCCCGCCGCTTTTCTTTTATTGAAGGCGATCTACTGCAAACGAACTTCGGCGTCAATCACGCCGTCGCGACCCTCGGGCACATCCTGCATAGCGAAGGCCAGGCACGCAGCCGCGCCCTTCTCGCAAAGACCTTTCAAGCTCTAGCTTCCGGAGGAACTATCGCGATTGCCGAATTCCTAGTAAATCAGGATCGAACCGGTCCGTTGAACGGATTATTCTTCGCCGTCAACATGCTGGTGAATACCGATAACGGAGCCACATTCTCCTTTGAAGAAATCAGCACTTGGCTGACTTTGGCCGGATTCACCAACGCCCGCACCCTTGAATCACCAGGACCTTCACCCCTGATCCTGGCCACCAAGCCTTAAGCACAAAAATCTCAATTCACTCATGCCGCAAAGCCTCCATCGGATCTACTTGCGCCGCCCGGCGTGCCGGTACATACGCGGCCGCTAAACCTACCGCCGCCATCGCCGCGCTGCCAAACAAAATCGGCGCGGCGCTCTCAACCGGCAAACCCTCCATCAAACTCGCCGCCAACCGACCTCCCAAAAGCGCCAGCGGAACGCCAATCGCCATGCCCGCGCAAATCATCACCAGAGCATCCCCAACCACCATCCGCATCACATCGCGCCGGGCTGCCCCTAGCGCCATGCGAATCCCGATTTCATGAATCCGCCGCGCCACCGTATACGCCAACAGTCCGTACACTCCAATGGCCGCCAGCACCGAACCCAAAACGCCAAACAACCCCGACAACGTAGCAATCAGCCGTTCCGGAACAATCGAGGCATCCACTTGTTCGTCCATCGTAGTGAAGCGCGGCGTCGCCCCAGCCTTCAGCAATTCCCCCACAACGCGGCGCACCTCAGGAACAACCGCCGCGGGCGTAATGGAAGTCCGCAGAGAAAAACTCGACGGCGCATGCCAATCCTGGAACGCATTCAGGTAAATAGTCCGCCGCGTAGTTTCAATAATTTCGTAATATCTCGCATCACCAACCACGCCCACAATCTCGTACGCTTTGTCTTCCCCGTCAAACGTCACATGTTTTCCCAACGGGCTATCCTGGCCGAAAAAATAACGCGCCATCGCCAGGTTAATAATCGCCACGCGCGAACGGCCCTGGTCCGCGGCATCAAAATCGCGGCCCGCCAGCAGCGGTATGTGCAGCGTCTCAAAATATTTCGGCGCAACCCAATTCAATGAAAGGTACCGGCGATCCTCCGGCCTTTCCGGATGGCCCTCCACATTGCCAAATCGGCTGGCGCCCGCGCCCGAAATCGGAGTACCACCGCTTAGTGTGGCCGAGTCCACGCCCGGAATCGCCGCCAGCCGCTCCACTAATTCCTGGTACGGCCGCAATAATTGCCCGGGCTTGTACCCGCCGGTTGCCCGGTCAAGACTCACCAGCAACAGATGGTCGCGGCGGAAACCCAAGTCAACGTGTTCAAGATTCGAAAGGTGCACCACAAACAAACCAGCCGCGCTCAACAGCACGGTTGAGAACGCCACCTGCGCTGCCACCAAACTCTTCCCGAAGAAGCTCCGGACCCGCGTTTCGCGCAGCGCCGAGATCGGGCTGGCCGACCAAGCACGCAACGAAGGAGCCAAACCGAACAGCACTCCCGTCAACAACGTAATCCCCGCGGTGAAAAGTAAAACACGCGCGTCAGGGTAAACTGGAATCTCAAAATGCGGCGGCGCTCCAGGAATAGGCCGTCCGGACGCCAGAATTCGCACCAACCCATCCGCCCCCAAATACGCCACCAAGACGCCGGGCAAACTCCCCGCCACCGAAAGCAAAAGAGACTCCGTTGACGCCTGCCGCACCAAACGAAACCGTCCCGCGCCTAATGACACCCGCAGCGCCATTTCCGCCTGCCGCGCCTCCCCGCGAGCTAATAGCAAACTCGCCACGTTGCTACACGCAATCAGCAACACCGTTCCTACGACGGCCATCAGCATGAACAATGGTTTCGCAAAATGATCGCGTAGGCGTGACAATCCCGCGCCGCCTGGTTCTACCTCCACTTTGAATTGGCGAACCAACGGATCTTTGTTGCCAGCCCGCTCTTCAATGGTGAACCGGTACAACACATTCATTTCCGCGCGCGCCTGCTCCAGCGATACACCGCGGCGAAGCCGCCCCATCAACCCCAGCGTGCGGTGATCTCTGGACGCATTACCTATCGGTAGCCAGACATCCGGCTTATACCAGGTGGCCAGCCCGCTGAAGTCGCGCGCCGCTACGCCCACAATCGTCGCCGGCGCATCATCCACAACAATCTGCTTGCCCAGAATGCCCGGATCCGAATTAAAACGGCTTTTCCAATAGGACCAGCTCACCACCGCCACGCCGGCGCGGTCTTCCGGGCCAATCAACCGCCCAATCGCTGGGTTTACTCCCAGCACCGGAAAAAAATTCCCGGATACCGATTCGCCCTTCAGCGTCTCGCGCCCCTCCCCGCGCACGGAAAAATGCGGCGCGCTAAACCCAATTAGTCCGGAGAAAATGTGGTTGTGATCTCGAAAGTACTCATAACTCCGCCAACTCCAGTTGTTCCCGCGCGGCTCGCCCGGATATTTTTGCAGCAGCTCCACCAGTTCCCCCGGATTCCACACCGGCAGCCGCCGCAGCATCAGCGTATTGATCAAACTGAAAATCGCCGTATTGGCCCCAATCCCCAGCGCCACCGAAAGAACCGCAACAACCGTAAATCCAGGAGCGCGCTGCATCATCCGCAGCGCATAGCGAACGTCCTGCCAAAATGTTTCCAGCGTTTGCCATCTCCACATCTGGCGCGTCACCTCTTTCACCAGCGTGCGGTTCCCAAACTCCCGGCGCGCAGCCAGTTCCGCATCCCGCGCAGCCTCCCCTCGCTCCACCCGGTCCCGCGCCGCCATGGCCAAATGAGCCTGAATCTCCTCGTCCAACTCCGCTTCACGCTTCCCACGGAAAAGCCATTCCCACATACGCATGCCTCGGACGTAATTATTCTATATCGGTGGATGTAGCCTGTCTACTGCCATAAAATGGAGTACGCTGGCGATTAAACGATTAATTTGGATACCTCCAGCCCCATGCCTTCGTCTACACACCAGAAGCAATGACCTCACTTAGCGAAAATGCCCGTTAAAATTGCGCCCGAAGGCCAAATCACATCGCCATTCCTGCGTCTCTGGCGTCGCTCAATTCTTTTATTTCTTTCGTATTGGCGTCGCCCGGCCTTTCGAATCGCACTTGCGGCCCTCGCGGTCTGCCTCATTGTTCTAATTGCGGCCGTTACTTCCTTCTACCTCAAATACAGCCGCATCGTCGACGAGCGTATCCGCCGCCCCATTTTCAATGAGCCCGCCCAGATCTACGCCCGTCCCAGCCGCATCGATGTCGGCGCTAAATGGACCCCCGCCGCCATAGCGGCGGAATTACGCAGCGCGGGTTACACCCCCATCGGCGCGGCCGCCCAGTCCGGCCCCGGCGTCTACTCGCAGCACGGCGCGACCCTCCGGATCACTCCCGGCCCCGCCAGCTACCACCCCGGCCAAAACGCCACTATCCATTTCACCGCTGGTCAAGTGGATACCATCACCGGTTCCAATGGAGAATCGCTTTTGTACTACGAACTGGAGCCCCAGCTCGTCACTGGTCTCTTTGATGCCAAGCAGCGCTCTAAGCGCCGTCTGCTGACCTACGCCGAAATCCCCCCGCTCGTGACCAATGCCATCGTCTCAGTCGAGGACCGCCGCTTCTTCCAGCACAAAGGCATTAATTATACCCGCCTGGTCGAAGGTCTGCTCACGCCCATCCTCCGGCATCACCGCATGCAAGGCGGTTCCACGCTCACGATGCAGATGGCGCGCGCCTTCTTTCTCACCAATGAGCGCAGTTTGCATCGCAAGCTCGCCGAGATGACCATCGCTTCCGTCCTCGAGCATCGTTTCACCAAGGAACAAATCCTCGCCATCTACGTCAATCAGGTCAGCTTCGGCCAGCGCGGTTCGTTCAACATAGACGGCTTTGGCGAAGCCTCGCAAGCCTTCTTCGGCAAAGACATCAAAAACGTGACCCTGCCCGAAGCCGCCCTCCTCGCCGGCGTCGTCAATGGTCCCAGCGTCTTTTCGCCCTTCCGTCATCCCGCCGCTGCCATCAAGCGCCGCAACGTCGTCCTGCAGGCCATGTTTGAGAACCACGTCATCACGAACGCCCAGATGACTGCCGCCAAAGCCGTGCCGCTCAAGCTCGCTCCGCCGGACGTGGAAGCCAAGGACGCTCCTTATTATGTCGATCTCGTGCGTGACCGTCTTCTCTCTCAATATGAAGAAAGCGATCTGACCTCCGGCGGCATGCGCGTCTACACCGCACTCGACCGCGATCTCCAGCAAGCCGCGTTGGAAGCCATCGACGTCGGCATGAAGCAGGTCGATGCCATCGTCCTCCGCCGCCGCACGCACAAAATCCGTGAGGGGAAAGGCAAGACCGCCAAAGTCCGCACCGAAGTCACGCCCGGTCCCATGCCGCAGGTGGCTCTCATTGCGCTCGATCCCCACACCGGCGAAGTGCTGGCTCTCGCGGGTGGCCGCGACTATGCTGCCAGCCAGCTTGATCACATCGTGGCCAAGCGTCCCACCGGTTCCATCTTCAAGCCCTTCGTCTACGCCGCCGCCCTCAACACTGCGCTCACTGGAGATCCTGCCAAAGCCTACACCCAGCTCACCATGCTAGACGCCACCGAGGGCACTTTCGATTTTGACGGCAAGCCATATTCGCCCCACAATTTCGATCCGAAAGATAGCGTCGGTCAAGTAACAATGCGGCGGGCGCTCTCTCACTCCATCAACACGGCCACCATTCGCCTGGCCGAAATGGTCGGGTACGACAAGGTGGTGGCGCTCGCCCAGTCGGCCGGAATCAACGATCTCAAACCTACCCCCGCCATGGCGATCGGGGCCTACGACGCCACCCCTCTGGCTATGGCGGAAGCCTACACCGTCTTTGCCAATGGCGGCGTACGCCTGACTCCCGCCTTCATCCGTTCTGTCCAGGCGCGTACCGGCGACTCTTTGGCATATGTCAAGCCGGAACAAGCCAACGTGCTTGACCCGCGCGTGGTGTATCTCATTACCGACATGCTGCAATCCGTTCTCACCGAAGGAACCGGCGCCGCCGTGAGTGCGCGTTTCAATGCGCCCGCCGCCGGCAAAACCGGCACTTCGCATGATGCCTGGTTTGCCGGCTACACCTCGAATCTTCTCTGCCTCGTCTGGGTCGGCAACGACGATTACACCGATATCAAAATGGAGGGCGCGCACGCCGCCGCGCCTATCTGGACCGAATTCATGCTCCGCGCCCGCAAGCTCCGCGCCTATAGCGATATGCAGCCGCTTACGCCGCCCCCCGGCGTGCTGCCCGTCCAGGTCGATAAAATCACCAATCTTCCCGCCGATGATTCCTGTCCTGACCGCTATCAGGCCTATTTCATCGACGGCACCGTGCCCGCCGCCACCTGCGATCACCCCGATGGACCGGACCGCAACTTCTTCCAAAAAATGTTCGGCATAGGCAACCACCCCGAACAGGTGCTGCCGCCCGTCAATCCCAATGAACCGCTGGTCCCGAATACGCTTCCGCCCGGTCAGCCCCCGGCCGTCAGTCCCAATCAACCGGCGCCTCCGCCCCTGCCCGCGCCGGAAGTGAAGCAAAAGAAAAAAGGCTTCTGGAAGCGTATCTTCGGCGGCGGCAAAGGCTAATAGTGTATCGCCGCAATTTTTTAGCCCTCAGCGCCGCAGGAGCTACCGGTGTCGTCGGACTATTAGCCGATCCGCAACAAGAGCTTCTCGAAAAGTCAACACCCAATCATTATCCAACCATCGCCCTGAATCATCTCGGTTTTCGTCCTGAGAGCCGGAAGGTCCTCGTAGTGCACTTGGAACAGCCGCTGCCGGACGCCCACTTCACCATGCGCGAAGTCGGCTCCGTCCTGGAACCGTTCAGCATCACGCGGCCGCTGACCCGTCTCTCCACTAATGACTTCAATAGCTACACCGGCGAGTTCAGTGATGTGGCGCGCGTCGGCATGTATCAGATCACGGTGAACGGAGAACGTTCCGTGCCGTTTTTCATCCGACCAGACGTTTGGCGTCGAACCCTGCCGAAGGTAGTCGGCTATCACAAATATCAGCGTTGCGGAGTAGCCGTGCCGAACGTCCATCCCGTTTGTCATTTGGACGATGCGCGGCGTCGCGACAACGGTAAGCATTTGGACTTAGCCGTCGGCGGCTGGCATGACGCGGGCGATTTGCGGAAGTGGATGGACGCGACCATGTTGAATGCCATCGGTCTGCTCTGGCTGAGCCGCAACCTGGGCAGTGGATGGGACTTGGCTGGTTCGGGCTTAGAGCCGCTTCACGAGGAAGTCCGCTGGGGCAACCGCTATTTTCTGAAAATGCAGGACGAAGACGGCTTGGTATTCGCCGACGTCGCCGGCGGCATCAAGGGGGACAATAGCGACAATCATTGGACAGACAACATTGTCGGCACGGCCGACGATCGCTACGTAAACGTTTCTAAGCCAAACGGCGCGCAGCCCATGTTCATCGTCTTACAAGCTATGCTGGCCCAGGCGTTTTCTCAGGTTGATCCCGCTTATGCAAAGACCTGTTTAACTGCGGCGCTCCGCTGCTGGCAAGCCGCCAAGAACCGCTCGGTATCGACGCTGACGGTGGCATGGTGGATTCTGGCTTCGTTAGAACTTTGGCGTGCCACTCATCAGGAAGAATTTCGCTCAGCGGCGATCCAAGGTGGCTCGGAACTCGCTGCTCTGCAGCAGGTTAACTTTTCCGGCAACCAGCGCAAGATACGCGGCTACTGGCAAACGGCAAAAGACGAGGCAACGCCCTATTGCAACGCAGTTTATTCGGCTTTACCCGGCATTGCATTCGCGCAACTCATGGCGGTTTTGCCGAATTCGCCGGAGGCGTCGCGCTGGCGCGATACTCTGCGCATTCATTTGGATGAATATGTATTGCCTTTGGCCGGCCGCTCCAGTTACAGCATTGTTCCCTACGGCGTTTTTCACAAAACGCCCACGCCCGAAACTTATCGGCCGCTGGCCGGCGATCTGACCTATCGCTACTTCATGCCGACTCGAAAAGAATACTGGTGGCTGGGAATTAATTCTCACCTCGAATGCTATGCCGTGTTCCTGGCGTTGTCCGCGCAAACTCTGAACCAGCGCGATTGCCGCGATCTTGCCTATCGTCAGCTGGAGTGGGTTATGGGCGCCAATCCCTTCGGTTCCTGTCTCATGACCGGCGAAGGCATCAGAAACCCATATCCCCACTCACGCTATGTCGGTCTGATCCCCGGCGGAATTATGAACGGCATAGCGGGAAATACCGGCGACGTGCCGATTCTTGATCTCAGCAATCAAATGGACTGGCGAACTGCGGAATACTGGAGTCCGCAGAACGCCTATTACGAGTGGGCGGTATCAACGCTCGAAATGTCCTAGTAGTTCAAGCGCAGCGCGAACTGCACCAGCCGCGGAAGATTCAACTGAGTAGTGACAATGCCAAACTGCGAATTGCCTTGTACCTCGCCGGGAGGTCCGAATTGTACACGATTGAAGATATTAAAGAATTCGGTGCGGAATTGAATGTTTAACCGTTCCCTGACGGCAATCGCTTTGAAAAGAGAGAAATCGTAGTTGGCGATTCCGGCCGTCCGGACGCCCGTGAACGTTCGTCCTAGATTGCCGAAGGTGGAGGGCGGCGGCGCTACGAAACAAGCCGTGTTAAACCAATCAGTGAGCCTCTGTTGGGCTGAACCAGTGGTCGAAGCGTTACAACCTCCCACGTAGTTCGGCCGCGATCCGCCGCCGAAGGAATTGGTGGAGTTAGTTGACGTGGTCATAGTAAGTGGGAAGCCTGCCTGAAAGGTAGAAATTCCATTGAGGCCCCAACCGGAGATTAACTTATCTCCGATGCCGCTTACGCCGGAAAGGAACTTCCGCCCTTTTCCGAACGGCAGATCGTATACATAGCTGACGATCACACGATGCGACACGTCAAAGCCGGAGACGGCCCGCTCCCCTCGCAAATTATTGTTGTTCTGGATGCCCGCCAACGGGCCGGCCTCCAGCCAACTCATGCCGGTTTCAATATCACCAATGTTTTTTGACCACGTATAAGCGGCCAGCACGGTACCGCCCTGATGGAAACGTTTCTCCAGCTTCACCTGCAACGAATGATAGATGGTATCGCGGTTGCCGTCATTTGCAGCGGTGACGCCTGTGTACTGTGGATACGGACGTAGTAGCTGCCCGTAGGGAATCGTGGCATTAGCCAGAGTGCCGAACGGGATGATGCCGTAGAAGGGATTCTTTACTTGCTTTTGAAGAACGCTGGTTCCCAGCGATTGATACTGGTCCGGGAGCTGATCGAGCTGCGGACCGCCAACCAGGTGGGTGCCCTTTGATCCGGCATAGGCAACTTCGAGCGCCATTCCCGAGGCCAGTTCGCGTTCAATATTGAAATTCCACTGCTGCAGATAGCCAAAATGCTGGCTAGCTGCCCCTAACACCGGCGCGCTGATGCTGTTGCCCAGCAGCAGCGTTTGATAGTTGGCGTTGCGCTGAGGAGGCTGGATCAGGCCGGTTGGATAGGGGTTACTCAGCGTCGACGAGGCAGTGAATTCGCCATCCACCGTAGGAACCCACGGCTGGGTAATAGAAGTCAATTGACTGCCACCCGTACCGTCGTTCTGTACATAGAAGATTCCGTAGCCTGCACGGATCACTGTTTTTTCGGTGAGCCGGTAAGCGAAGCCGATCCGGGGTGCAAAAAGATCGAGGTGACTGGCAGCGGCGTAACGGCTGGGGTTGTCCGGAGAGTTTACGAGCCCCAATCTCCCGATTAGATTCGGAATGCCGGAGGCCTGCGCAATGGGGCTAGGGGCATTCGGCAGCAAATTCGTAAAGCGGTCATAGCGCTCCACGCTGGCGAACGGCAGCTCCCAACGCACCCCATAGTTCAGAGTCAGCTTTTTGGTGACTTGCCAGGTATCGGAGGCGTAAACGCCAGCATAGTAGTTGCGGTAAGAATAGGGGCTGGGAGTGACAATGCTGCCGCTGGAGCCAAGGCCCAGCATGAACGAAGCGAAGCCGTAACCCGACCCGCCGCCGCCTGAAACAAATGGGTTCTGGGAGGTAAAGAGATTGTCAAAATTATAAAGACCGCTACCCACGTTGCTCTGAATATAATTCGTAATTTGGCGCCGCACTTCACCGCCGAATTTGAAGCTGTGGCTGCCGGCCAGCTTTGTGACGCTGGGGTAGATTCCGTAGCTGTCGTTGCGTTGGTGAATAGCGCTTCCCGGCCCCTGGCTGGTCCACACATCACTGAAGTTCTGCACGACTGGAGTAGGAATTACTTGGAATGATACTTGGTTGTTCAAGCTGGCCGGCAGCCCGAATTTAGTCAGATCTGTGCCCAGCGAATTGGGTGTGCGGTCATAGACGAAGCGAATCCAGGTGAGGCGCACATCCAGGATGGTGGTGGGCGTGAGCGAGAAGGTGTCGCCCACCACGGCCGATTTCGACGTCCAGGTTTCCGCGCAGCGATCCTGGCAAACGGCATTGTTATAAGGCTCAGTGGGTAGACTCAAGTTCTTCCAATACGTGAACCGGCCAAAGATCCTTTGCTTGTCGCTAATGCTGTGATCGATACGCGTGTTGTACTCATCGTTATTGCCGCCGATATTGGCGTTGTTGTTGTAGTTCAGGAGGTTGGTAAAAGGCTGCCCCTGAGTGTTGGGTTGTCCCCAATAGGTGGCCAGAATTCTCGCGGCTGGATCAAGGCGATTCGTTGGGATCACGTTGCCCGGAAATGGCGAGCGGATGACGCCAGTCCCGCAGGTTGCCGCGCCGGTACAGTTGTTAGTGAGCGGGTCGTAAATCGTAATCAGATTGCCGTTGGCGCTGCGCGTATTCGAGAAGTCTCCATTGCGCTGCTGTAATGAGGGAACAGAGAGAGGATATGGGGTTCCCTGGCGCAAACGAAAACCTTCCCAGGCGAAGAAAAAGAAAGTTTTGTCCTTGATAACGGGACCTCCGATGTTGGCGCCGTATTGATTTTGCGTAAACGCTGGACGCGGTGTGCCAGACCGGTTGCTGAAAAACGGATTAGCATTCAGTACTTTGTTCCGTAGGAATTCGTAGGCGCCAAAGTGGAACTCGTTTGTCCCGGATTTCGAGGTTAAGTTAATCACGCCGCCCGCAAAGCGTCCGTATTCCGGCCCAAGGCTATTGGTTTGTACTTTAAACTCCTGCATGGCGTCCTGGGTCGGGATGAGCGCAATCAAGCTACCTTGGGCGACGTTCAGGGGCGCGCCGTCCAGAAACGTAGCATTTTGTCCGGCAATTCCGCCGCCTATCTGATAGTTGCCAAATGAGAAAATGTTCTGGCCGGTGGGATTTTGCATCGCCTGGCCTTGCGCCACGACTCCAGGCACCAAAGTCACCAGATTCAGGACGTTGCGGCCGTTCAACGGCATCTCCTGTACTTTCCGCTGATCGACAACGGTACCCAGCGAAGAGGTTTCGGTTTGCAGCAGAGCGGCCTGTGCGCTGACTTCCACGGTCTGCGACACATCTCCAATCTGCATTCCGGCGTCCACGCGCACCGTCGCTTGTACCTGTACTTCTATGTCGTCCCTGGTAACACGCTTAAAACCTGCTTTCTGAGCTTCCAAACGGTAATGCCCAGGTACGAGATTCACAAACTCGTAGTTACCGTCACCATTTGACTCCGCAGTGCGCCTATCAGACGTCGCCGCGTTGGTGAGCGTCACCTCGGTACCCGGCACGGAAGCGCCGGAGGCATCCGTCGCGGTTCCAACGATAGAACCATAAAATGTTTGGGCTTGCAAAGCCCCAAACTGCAAAACGAAAACGAACCATATGAGCGCACACATGGTTCCGAAACGAAACGTGCTCTTCATCACTAACACCAATCCCCCTAGTATTTAACCGCTAATGCCTTTAGGTTATACAAGGCTAACTGACTAAAACAAAGGTATTAGCTTGTGAATTCCTGGTGAATCACCGGTCTCTCCGTATTTAACGGCACGGTTAAGCCCTGATTATTTCGGTGATACAATTCGGACCAACTGCTTCAGGACCTTGATGTCCCAATCGCCTATTTCCATTGACGCCCCCGGAACGGTTATTAGCCCCCACGATGTAAGGTGGTTACTCGTGGAGCGTATTGTCTCCAGCCAATCGTTCCGCAAAACTGCCCGGCTGAAAGATCTTCTTTACTACTTGGCGGAAATGTCAATCCGGGGTGAATATTCCAGCCTCACTGAGCAGCACATCGGTCAAGTGGTCTTTGGTAAGTCAGCCGGCTATAGCCCGGTAGAAGACAGTTCGGTTCGGGTTCACATCCGGCAGTTGCGGTTAAAGCTGCACGAATATTTCGACAGTGAAGGGCGCGATGAGGCGCTTGTGGCGGAAGTTCCCAAAGGCGGCTATACGCTCTGTTTCCGCTCGGTTTCTGTTGCCGTTGGAGCCGAAACGCCAACTCAAGCGTCACCTCCCCAGAAAGCACGGATGCACTGGGTAGCTGCCGCAATCCCTTCGGTGATTCCTTGGATCGCCGTTGCCGCGCTGTCGCTATTAGCGCTATTTCTTTGGCAGCGCAGCCGGATACCGGGCAAGGTGGCGGCGCCCTGGCCGTTGAACGAAGTTTTCAACAATGGGCATCGAAGCGAGATCGTGCTATCCGATAGCACCTACGCCATCCGGCGACTGATGAGCGGGGAGCCAGTGTCGCTCGAAAGCTATATGAAGCGCGACTTTCAGCACAAGAGTAACCCAAACCGATCGAATACAAACCAGCCGGGCAGTGGAAACGACGCCTACCTGGCGCAATACACGGCGGACGCGCTCCTCACTTCGTGGGCGGATGTCGCCATCGCCAGTACGCTGTTGAAGCTGCTGCCGAGCGCCTCGGAGCAGGTGACCGTCCGGTCTGCCCGCGATCTTCATCCGCGAGATTTGGAAGACGGAAACTATATTTTCGTGGGAAGTCCGGCTTCGAATCCTTGGGTTCTGCTATATGAAAGCCACCTAAATTTTTGCGAATTGCGCTGCGATGAGGCGCATGAACCACCAAAGATCCTGAATAAACATCCCCGGCCCGGCGAACAAAGCACCTATCAAGGTTTGGTCCGCACCGGTTTAGATGGAGCGGATTTCGCCACCATTGCCCTTTTACCAAGTGATAGCGGGCGGGGTAATGTGCTGATTATTCAGGGGTTGCAGCAGGAAAGCGCCGAAGCTGCCGGCTTGCTGCTGGCGGATGAAAGCGGCCGCCAAAAATTAAAGGCCGCGCTCAAAATTCCGAACGAACCCAATTCCCCGTTCTACTTCGAAGTTCTACTACGAATTGAAGCCGTGGGCGGATCACCGAAATCGGCGAACGTTGTCGCCAGCCGCATCTTAAAGTACTGAAGCGGACGCCCTATTGCAGGAATTTCCGCACTTGCACCGCTTGCGGACTTCCCGGCCCAAACGCCTTCTCATATAAGGAAAGGGCGCGCCGCAAAGCAGCATCCCCGGCAGCCTGTTTTCCGGCCTGTTTCAGCACCGTTCCCAAATTGACCAAATCGCCCGCTACTTCCGGATTATCCGGCCCGTAGACTGATTCATCAATCGCCACAGCTCTTTGGTAGAGACTCGTCGCCGGCGCCAGATCTCCTTTTGTCGCCAATATGTCGGCCAGATTCGCGCAGCTCGTAGCCAGCTCGGCGCTCCAGGGACCCAGTTTTTGTTCAAAAATGCGAACAGCATCGCGTTCCATACGTTCCGCTTCAGTGTGCCGCCCGGTGGTCTCCAGCAAACTGCCCAGGTTACTCAGGGTGCCCGCCGCAGCCGGGCTGTCCGCTCCAATTTCCTTTTGCTGAATGGCGAGCGCTTTGCGGAACAGAGGCTCAGCGCCGGCGTAGTCCCGCTTTTCCTCCAGCGCCAAGGCCAGATCGTTGAGCAGGATCGCCGTATGTTTCGGATCTTTCTCCGTGGCTCGTGCTTGGGCGTCCAAAGCTCCCCGATAGTATTCTTCGGCGTGGGCTGGATCAAGCAGCGCGAGGCTCGCAAAACTTTGCGACGCGACCTTGGCGTCCGCGCCCTTGGCCGCTATTTGCAATAAAGCGAATGCTTCTTCATTCCGGCCCAGGCTGGAGAGGACCTCCGCCAGAACCTGCCGGTCCGCCGGCGCTTCAGGAGCGGCATTGGCCTCGTCGATGGCGAGTGCCCGGCGCAACGGCTCCTCCGCTTCCGCCGGATTCCCATTCGATTTGCTGTAAATGAAACGCCCTAAATCCGACGCGCTACGCGCCACGCTAGCGTGATTCGGACCGGCTTCCTTCTCTTTCTCCGCCAACACTTGCTCAAATAACGGCCTGAGGCTGGATGGATCGGCCGGAGGCACAAGGTCACCATGATCCGGCACACGCTGCGGCAGGTTAACAGCGGTGGAACGCGCGGGTACTAAATAGCTGCCCTTTGCATAGATGCCGATCCAATGATTGGTAAAACTCAATTGCGGACTAACCACCACTTGCGGCATGTGGCACTCCACGCAGGTACGCGCGGCCATGGGCGTGCGATGCGCTGCTGTTTTATGGCACTCAATGCAGCGCTTCTCATATTGATCGGCAACCTGATTGATCGGCGTGTGCGGATCATGGCAAGTGAGGCAGCTCAGCGTACCGCTCTTGCGGAAGCAGGCCGACTGGCTCAGATAAGAAGGTTGGTGGCGTGTTCTCCATTTGTCAGTCCAGTCACTTTCAGGTGCGTTCCGGTGGCACGCGCCACAGAGTTGATTGATCTCAGTGGCGCTGAGCCGTTTCGGATTCAGGATCGTTCCGGTCCGGCCGCCGGAACTGACATGTTCCGACCCCGGCCCATGGCAGGATTCGCAGTGAATCCCCGGCTCGTTAGGCACAATGCTGCCAGCCGAACCCAGCGTAAGCGGACCCGTGGAATGGCAGCGAAAGCACTTGAGCGTGGTAGCTTCCGGGTCAAAAGTGCGGTAGCGGGCATCGCCTGAATCCGCGTGGCCGGGAGTCAATCCCGTGGATTTAGTTGCGGCAAAATAGCTGATACCATGCTCCGCGTAAATATCGCGATCTATTTGACTCACCCAGGTGGTGGCCTTCTCCCCTGCCCCGAATGCCCATTGACCGCGGCTACCCGGAGGCGCCTTTACTAGCGCGTGCGCGTGGCCGGTTTTGGATTGTGATGCATAATTTGCAGGATGGCAGGTGCGGCACGCCGCGCTTCCCACGTACTCGGGCGCTGCGGCAGCTAAGGCGGTCGCTAGACTCAATAGCAGCAATGCGCCGCGCGGAAACAGCACGCTGGCCAGCCTATCATGAAAGCTGCGCCAAGCTTGGAGAATTTTCATGCCGTCCCTAAACGCCTTCTTCGATCGTTTTAAGCAGGATCTACGCTACGGTGTGCGCATGCTCTGGTCCAAACCGGGTTTCACCGCTGTCTCCGTTCTTTCCATTGCATTGGGGATTGGTGCAACTACAGCGATTTTCAGCGTCGTTTACGCGGTGCTCATCGACCCATATCCTTACCGGGCGGCGGACCGCATCGGCTCCGTGATACTCACGAGCAAGAAGGATCCGCATTGGAACACTAATTACACGACAGCGCAATACGATGAGTTGAAAGCGCGTGTACGCTCCATGGAAGACGTGGTGGCTATGGACCGAACCGACGACGTGATGACCGGGACTGGTTTGGCCCAGGCTGTTGTGCGGTCCCATTGCTCCGCGAACTTCTTCGATTTTTTCGGTGTTCCTACGCTTTTTGGCCGCGCATTTACGGCCAAGGATCAGCGTCGCAATGCCGCGCCCGATCCGGTAGCAGTCATCAGCTATAAGTTTTGGCAAAGTGCGTTTCAGGGAAGGCCAGACGTCCTCGGCCAGAAGATCCGGATCAACGACGATGTTTACACGATCACCGGCGTGCTGCCCATCCGTTTCACCTGGATGGACGTGGACGCCTATGTGCCCATGGACGCGAAACCGGCTCCGAACCGGTATTTCAATGTCTTCTACCGCATCAGGCCGGGCGTAAGCCAGGAGCAGGTCAACGCGGAATTCCAGCCCATTCTGGAGCAGTTTCGCAGGCAGGTACCGCGCTACATGTACCCGGAAGACGCCTTCAAGACAAAGTTTGTGAACGTGAACGATGGCATTCTCGGCAAATTTGCGACCACTCTTCTGGTGCTGTTCGGCGCGGTGACGCTGCTGTTGCTCATCGGGTGCGGAAATGTCGCGAATCTGCTGCTTGCCCGGGCGGCCACGCGCGAAGGCGAAATGGCCATACGAGTATCCATTGGCGCGACGCGTATGCGGCTGGTACGTCAATTGCTAACTGAAAGCGTACTACTGGCGTTGGCCGGCGGCGTTTTCGGCATCGCCCTGGCCTACGTGGGTGTGCGCGCGGTGATTACGCTCATGCCGGAATACTCTACTCCGCACGAAGCTGTTATCGCTTTGAACTGGCCGGTTTTATGGTTTGCCGTAGGCGCTTCTATCCTTACCGGAATTATTTTCGGACTTGCCCCGGCCCTGCAGGCGTCTGGCGAGACACAAGCCGAAACGCTGCGAGGCTCGGGACGAGGCACCAGCGTGGGGGCTCGCCGCCGCCGCTTGCATGACTCGTTGATGGTGGCGGAGATCACGTTGTCCCTGGTGCTATTAACCGGCGCGGGTATGGCGGTTCGCGGTCTTTTGCTGATGCAGAACCAGAGCCTTGGATATAACCCGAAGCACGCTTTGACGTTCCTGATGCCGTTGAGCGAAGGCCGCTACACGCAATGGGCCAGCCGTTTGGCGTTGTACCAAAACGTCGCGAACAAGCTGCGCCGAGCGCCGCAAGTGGAAGCAGCCGCCATCAGCGCCACGGGCACCCCACCCTACAACGGCTTCCAGGCACGAGCGATTCTGGATGACCGGCCCGCGGCGCAAGCGCCCGATGTGCGCGTCACTATGGTCCAGGACGGTTATCTCGCCGCGGTAGGAACGCACTTGCTGCGTGGCCGGGATCTGACAGAAAGCGATATTTTACAAGGCCGTGCCGTGGCAGTGATCACGGAGGATATGGTGAAACGGGATTTTTCCGGAGGGAAAGAGCCAATCGGTCATCACATCGTGGTGGACATCTTTAACGAGTCCCTGCCGCCCCAGATGCTGAAGGCCCCGCACTTCACGAATTCATTCGAAATTGTGGGCGTGGCCGCTACCGCACGCAATCGAGGCTTGAACAACCCACCCATGCCCGCCATGTTCATTCCTTATTCCATCCTGTTGCCGACAAATGCTTTCCTCATTGCCCGAACCAGTGGAGACCCCAACAGCCTGATTGGTCCTGGCCGGGAAGCGGTGCGGGCGGTGGATAGAAATCAGCCAATTACTCTCACGCGGACACTCGAAGGCTGGCTGAATACGGCAACCGCTTACCAGAGTTTCAGTACTTTCCTGTTTGGCGTTTTCGGAGCGGTCGGCATGCTGCTGGCCGCCGCCGGCGTGTTCAGCGTCGTTTCCTATTCCGTGGAGCACCGGACGCGCGAGTTCGGCATACGCATGGCTCTGGGAGCGAATCCACGCGATGTTTTGAAACTCGTACTTGCCTCCACTGGCCGCCTCTTGGCTCTGGGGTTGGTGGTGGGACTGGCACTTAGCATCCTGGCCAGCCGTACGCTTGCCAATCAAATGGAGGGTATGGGTACGGGTGACCCGTTAGTGTTCGTGCTCGTCCCGGCGGTACTCATCATTGCCACTCTAGTGGCTGCGTTCCTGCCCGCCCGTTCCGCCACGCGCATTCCACCCATGGAAGCGCTGCGACACGATTAACCGACAAGACCAATAGCCGCCAGGCGGCTTACGCGCGGCCCCGGCAGAATGATGCCGGTGAGATTCAAGGGATCCGCATTGGAAACGGTTACTGCCGGATTGTTATCCGGAGTGCGCCGTATGGCGCGCAGCAAATCGAGTGCTTCGGGCCTGGCAAACTGCTCACCCGTGAAGCCTGAGACAAATCTCCCGCCGCGAATTTCGCCGCGTGCTTCCATCCTCCGGAGCACCGGCAACAAATCCCGCCACGGTGGAGCAAGCGCTTCTCTGGCGAGCAAATCACGCAAGAGTACGCCCCACCGTGCCAGCAGTTGCCGCACGAAACGCTCGACACGCTCCTCCCGGCTGATGCTGTGTTCCGTATTCCCCGCGTTACGCAGCAATGCCCAGCGGCCGGCGGCGTGACGCGGACGCTTCTGGCTGCTACGGCCTTCTCCCCGGCGGCGTTTCGGGTCGATGAGCGCGCGGAGATTATCAAATCCATCAGCCGTGACAAATCCTCCGGCCAACAACTCCCAAAGGCCGTCTTCTACTTCGCTCGGGAGCCGCCCGGTCTGGCGCGGCAGGTCCACAAAAAAGCTGGCGCCATTTCGCTCGAGTGCCTGTAAGACCTCGCGAGCCGGATGGGAAAGCCCTAATGCTTCGACCGAAGCGGTTTCGGGCAACCCAACCTCCTGCATAAGCCAGTCCGCGTCTTCGCGCAGAAAGAGGGTCACGGGCGCTATGCGAGTCGGGCGTATACGGCGCTGGTCAGCGACTGCCGGATGCGGCGAAACTCGGGCCCACATCACTTCGCCTGAAAAACAAAGATCGTCGAGAAATTCAGGTTCGTACTTGGCAATGCGCCGCGCCAGAATCTCCGATTCCCAGGCGGAAGCGGGAATTTCATAACCCTGCAGCTGACGGATAATTTGCAGCGTGCCGTCGGCGCCGTGCAATTGGCTTCCAGGCAAGACGTGCTGCCATGATTGCAAAAAGCGTTCAAAATCGAGCGCGGTCACGGGCTCAATCTCGCGGCGCAGCTGTCCTAGAGTGGCGCGATGGATGCGCGCCAGGATGCGGCGATTACACCACTGCATTTCGCCGTCACTGCCGCCGCGGAAATGTCCGCGCAGCACTTGCCCTTGTGCTTCCAGGCGTAGAAGCGCGGCTTCCACCTCATCTTGGGCAAATGCCACTTGACCGGCGAGAACCGGAACCGTCACTGGACCTAACGATTCCGTCCAACCGGTAATGACATCGTTCACGTCGTCGATAACCGAAACGCGTTCGGTTGCCACCCAGAACGGAGAACCATTCCGGGTAATCACCGACGCCCGGCCCGTTCCGGCCAGCTCGTCGAAAAACGCCTGCCATTCGTCCACAGGCGGCAGCCGCACCAACGTAAGCAGCGCGTCGTGCAGTTCGTCCGAATCACGGGCTTCCGGCCACGATTCAGCGGAAATCCGATCGATCACTTCCGGGTCCAGCACGCCTTCCCCGCCGGTTACGTCGGTTCCCAGCGTTTGTCGCAACTGAACGGCTCGCGTGCGCCTTTCTTCCAGCGGAGCGTCGTCCAGAAATGCGTACGGATTTGCGTTTAGAATCTCGTGCGAAAATGGCGAAGCCTGCACCGTATCGATGGCCACAGTGCGAATGCCGCCGTTTTCGATGTCTTCCAGAATCTGCCGCAACCCATCAATATCCATGGCCTCATGCAGGCAGTTATCGATGGTTTCATCCACCAGCGGATGCTCCGGAACGCGGATGGGTCCGGTGAGATTTTCCGCGCAGGCCACTTGATCGGGAAAGACCGAGGCAAGCAGATCGTCGGCACGTATACGCTGGATGGGCGCCGGAACGCGCTTGCCACCGTTAAATCGCAAAACAGCGAGCGCCCGCGTCGCATTCCAGCGCCAGCGCGCGCCAAACATCGGCGCGTCCAGTAATGCCTGCCGCAACACGTCTTCCACGGTTCCCGATTTAAGAAAGGCAAAAACCAGTTCTAGCGGAAACGAATGCAGGTCGCTTAGCGATAAGACAAGACCGTTATCGGTGGCTGCGGCCTGCAATTCGAAATTGAAGGTCCGGCAGAAGCGCTTGCGCAGGGCCAGACCCCAGGCGCGGGTAATCCGTGAACCGAACGGTGCGTGCAGAACAAATTGCATGCCGCCGGCCTGATCGAAAAAGCGTTCCGCCACCACGCAGCGCTGCGAGGGAAGCGCGACCAGTTCAGCCGCTCCAGCCCGGACATAGGAAGCCACTTGTTTTGCTCCAGCTTCGTCCAGTCCGCAAGCTTGCATGAGAAATTCAGGCGTCGGCTCGGATGCGGCATACACTTGCTCGCGGATTAACGACACTTCAGCCGATAGCTCGCGCGAACGGCCCGGCGCTTCACCCAGCCAGAACGGAATGGAAGGCGCGGCGCCGTGTGCGTCATACACGCGAACCCGTCCGGCTTCCACGCGCTTGATGCGCCAGGAATGAGTTCCGAGTAAAAAGACGTCTCCTGCCAGGCTTTCCACGGCAAAGTCTTCGTCTACGGTCCCGATTAACTTGCCATCTGGCTCCGCGATCACCGCATAATTGGCATTCTCAGGAATAGCGCCGCCAGAAGTAATGGCGGCCAGTCGCGCGCCGCGCCGCCCCTTCACAATGCCATTCACCTGGTCGCGGTGCAGCAACGCTCCGCTCCGGCCTCGTGAGGTCACAATCCCTTCGGACAGCATCTCCACGATGTCGTTAAACTTCTCGCGGGAAAGATTCCGGTAGGGATAAGCCGAACGGAACAGTTCGAATAGGTCGTCTTCCTTCCATGGCTCCACAGCCGCGGCCGCTACGATCTGCTGCGCCAGAATATCGAGCGCATTTTCCGGAATCTCAATTCGCTCCAGGTCACCCTTTCGAATTGCCGAAACCAAGGCCGCGCATTCGATCAACTCATCACGCGTAGTAGCAAATAGGCGGCCATGCGGCTTGGCGCCTACCCAATGCCCCGACCGTCCAATCCGCTGCAATGCGACGGCAATTGATCTTGGCGACCCGATTTGGCACACCAAATCCACGGTTCCGATGTCGATGCCGAGTTCGAGCGAGGCCGTAGCGACCACCGCGCGTAACTCTCCGCGCTTCAAACGTGACTCAGCCTCCAGGCGGAGCTGCCGCGATAAACTGCCGTGGTGCGGAAGCACAACATTCGCACCCAGGCGTTCCCCCAGTGCGTGCGCGACACGCTCGGAAAGCCGCCGGGTATTCACGAAGACGAGGGTCGTGCGATTGGTCAAAATCAGTTCGGCGACGCGATCGTAAATCTCATTCCACATCTCCGTACTTGCCACGGAGCCAAGCTCATCGCGCGGCGTTTCCACCGCGAGTTCCATGGCGCGCCGATGCCCGACATCCACGATCCTTGTATCCGGTCCAAGAAGGCAGGCGACCTCTTCAATCGGCTTGACTGTCGCGGAGAGGCCGATCCGTTGCGCCCGGCGTCCTGTCAACGCATCCAGCCGTGCCAGCGAGAGCATCAGGTGCGAGCCGCGCTTGTCATCCGCCATCGCGTGAATTTCATCGACAATCACGGTCGAGACGTTTCGCAGCATCTGACGTGATTTTTCCGCGGTGAGAAGAATAAATAGCGATTCGGGCGTGGTGACCAGAATATGCGGCGGCTTCTTCAGCATCCGCGCGCGTTCCACCATGGGAGTATCGCCAGTCCGGACGGCGGTTCGAATCGTTTGGAAAGGCCGATCTTCCTGCTTCGCCAAAGCGGCGATCTCAGCCAGTGGCGTCTCCAGATTCTTGTGGATATCGTTGCTGAGCGCTTTCAGCGGCGAGACATACAGCACCTGCGTCTCATCGGCCAGCGTTTGCGTGCGCGCCGAACGAACCAGCCGGTCCAGGCAGATCAGAAAGGCCGCAAGTGTTTTGCCAGAACCGGTCGGCGCCGAAATCAACGCATCGCGGCCGGACGCAATTTCGCGCCAGCCCAATGTTTGCGGTTCGGTGGGCAAGCCGAAATGATCTGCGAACCATTCCCCGACTACTGGATCAAAGCCTGCGAGTGGCATTGGTACGTCTACTACTAGGATGCCTCAAGCGTGTTTCACGATCTGCGGCACGCAGGTTTTCGCGTGCAAAAACTCTGGTAATAAATCACGAGTGAGACGTCTAAGTAACGACGGCCCATGCAATTTCATCATCCGAATCGCTCTTCAGCGACAATCAAACTGTTGCACATTTACGGTTGGGGAGAACGAGTTGGATGAAACGACCCGGTAGCGTATCCGATCCGCTCTGGTACAAAGATGCGATTATTTATGAACTTCACGTCAAAGCGTTCGCCGATAGCAACAACGACGGCATCGGCGACTTTGGCGGGCTCATGCAAAAGCTCGATTACCTGCAGGACCTGGGGGTAACGTGTCTCTGGCTGCTCCCGTTCTTTCCTTCGCCGCTGAAAGACGACGGGTACGACATCTCGGATTACATGAATGTGCATCCGAGCTATGGAACCGTGGATGATTTTCAAGCGTTCCTTTTGGCTGCCCACGAACGGAATCTCCAAGTGTTGGTAGAGCTTGTCATCAATCACACCTCTGACCAGCATCCTTGGTTTCAAGCGGCGAGAAATGCGCCGCCCGGCTCTCCCGAACGTGAATTTTATGTCTGGAGCGACACGCCCGAGCTGTACAAGGACGCGCGCATTATTTTTACCGATACCGAAAAGTCTAACTGGACTTGGGATCCCGTGGCCAAAGCCTATTACTGGCATCGTTTCTTCTCACACCAGCCCGACCTCAATTACGATAATCCCCACGTTTTGGCGGAAGTGATTAAGGTCTTCCGCCACTGGCTGGATATGGGCGTGGATGCCGTGCGGCTGGACGCGATTCCCTATATCATTGAGCGCGACGGGACAAACTGTGAGAATCTGCCGGAAACGCACGCCGTCATTAAAGCCATCCGGGCCGAGATTGACAAGGATTACGCCAATCGCATGATTCTGGCCGAGGCGAACCAGTGGCCCACCGATGTGCGGCCGTATTTCGGCGAGGGAGATGAGTGCCACATGGCGTTTCACTTCCCGTTGATGCCGCGCATTTATATGTCGCTACGCCAGGAAGATCGTTTGCCGATTTTGGACATCATGGCGCAAACGCCGCAAATCCCCGATACCTGCCAGTGGGCGCTTTTCCTGCGCAATCATGACGAGTTGACGCTTGAAATGGTGACCATGGATGAGCGCGATTACATGTACATCGCCTACAGCGCCGATCCGCGCATGCGAATCAACCTCGGCATCCGGCGCCGGTTGGCTCCGCTTCTCGACAACAATCGCCGCCGGGTTGAGCTTTTGAACAGCCTGCTCTTTTCATTTCCCGGAACTCCTGTTATTTACTACGGCGATGAAATCGGCATGGGCGACAACATCTATCTTGGCGACCGGAATGGCGTACGTACGCCCATGCAATGGAATGGAGACCGTAACGCAGGCTTCTCGCGCGCCATACCGGCACGGCTATACAGCCCTGTCATTATGGACCCGGTCTTTGGCTACGAAGCGATTAACGTGGAGGCGCAGCAAAGCGACCAATCCTCCCTGTTGACCTGGGTCCGCAACATGATCGCCCTACGCAAGCTCTTTCGCGTATTCGGCCGCGGCACGCTGGAATTCCTGAATCCCTCAAACCGCAAGATTCTTGCCTACCTTCGCAAGTACGATGGGGAGCAGGTTCTTTGCGTCGCAAACCTGTCGCGTTTCGCCCAACCGGTGGACCTGGATCTGACGGCGCTGGAAGGAATGGTCCCCGTTGAGATGCTCGGTTATGTGGAATTCCCGGTCATCACGCAACAGCCGTACCGGTTGACGCTAGGGCCCTACGGATTTTTTTGGCTTGAGCTGCACTCGCCATCCAGGTCGGCGGACGCAGATGAAAGCAGCGGCGTTGAGGAACTGGCAAACTAAATAGGCGGCGTGCTTATCTTAGTAGGTGTAGAGCGTAGACGTAGAGCGTAATGATCGCGGAACTTAGCAACATTTCGGAACAAGCAAAACAGCGGATGCAGCAGATTGGAACCGTCGATCTGGTTGTCGGCCTGGCTGATCCGAAGGCGTGCGAAAACGTTGCCGCGATTGTGTCCACGGTCCGCGAGGGATTGACGCGTCTCGCGAACGTTCGCGCGGTAGTTTTAGTGCCGAATCGTACCGAAGCCGCCGCCGTTGAGGAAACTGGCGAAGACGAATCATTATCGCTGTTCATGTATGAGCCGCCGCCGCCGGACCCTTCCATCACCGCCGCGCAAAATATATCCGGTGCCTATCGCGCCATCTGGCGCATCAGCGATGAACTGAACGCGCGCGCCTGCGCCGTAGTAATTTCCGGTGTGGAAAATCTAACGCCGCAATGGATACATGGTCTGGTCCAACCGGTACTGGAACGAAATTTCGACTTAGTAACGCCCAGTTATTTGCAAGGCAAATTTGACGGGATGCTAAATAGTTCCATTCTTTATCCGTTGACACGCGCCATATATGGAAAGCAAGTCCTAAATCCACTGGGACCCGATTTCGGCTTTTCAGCCCTTTTTGTCCAGCATTTACTCCAGCTCGATTCAGTACGGCCAAGAACGGCGATAGGTCAAGAAGTTGTGCTGATCGAACCCGCGGCGGTTGTAGCTAAACGGAAAATTTGCCAATCCCTGCTCGGCGTCCGGACGTACCCGCCTATTGAAGGAGACTTGAGCTCCGTTCTGGCCGGAATTCTAGCGCCGGTCTTTCTTACTATTGAGCGGGACGCGGCTTTCTGGCAGCATATTCGCAGCTCGGAAACAGTACCAGCGTTTGGTGAACGACTTACAATGAAAGAAGAGAGCGTCGACGTTGATGTGCGGCGCCTTCTGGAATCGTTCCAATTAGGCTACAACAGCCTGTATGAGATCTGGGGCGTGGTGCTGCCTCCCACGATCTTGCTTGAATTGAAGAAGCTCAACCGGCTAGCGCCTGAGCAATTCCGGATTCCGGATGAATTATGGGCGCGCATCGTTTATGAGTTTGCAATGGCATACCGCCTCCGAAGCATTGCTCGCGACCACCTACTTCGCGCGATGACTCCGCTGTATCTAGGATGGGTTGCTTCTTATGCTCTTGAGATGGAAGCCGACGGGACTGTTACAGTACGGCAACGGTTGGAAAAACTCTGTATGGCCTTTGAAAATATGAAGCCCTACCTTGTGTCGCGATGGCGCTCACCGGACCGCTTCAATCCGTAGAGGCGAAGAAAGGAATCAGTTATGTGGGCTCAAATCCAACAAGCTTTGAACGCTTCAACTTCTCGAGTGATCACTACGATCGCCAATCTCCTGCCGGGGATTGCGGCGGTTTTTGTCTCATTGCTCATTTCATTCGTTATCGCCTCAATTGTGGCTTATCTATTGCGCCGCTCTTTGCGCCAAATTAATTTTGACGAACGGCTGGCAACTTGGGGATTTCAGAACTTTTCCGCTTGGTCACCGTCCGCCACTCCCACGCTTTTACTAACTCGCGCTATTTATTGGTTAATTATTCTAGTCGGTCTTCTTATCGGAATCTCGGCATTCGACGTGACGCTGACCTCTCAGTTCGTGGAGCGGTTGTTCGGCTACTTACCGAATGTGTTTGCGGCGCTGATTCTATTGATCGCCGGCAGCATAGCCGCGCGCTTTCTTTCGCGCAGCGTGCTGATTGGCGCGGTAAATATGAATCTGCAATACGCGCGCATCTTAAGCGCCGGGGTCAAATGGCTGGTTTTAGTGTTGACCTGGGCAATGGCGTTAGACCATCTCTCGATTGGCGGCCGGGTCGTCTATATTGCGTTTGCCATTTTGTTTGGCGGAATTGTGCTTGCCTTGTCGCTCGCGGTAGGTCTCGGATCCAAGGAACTGGTCAGCCGCTCACTGGAGCGCGAGGCAAAAAAAGCAACGACGGAAGAGATCGAAAATCCCTTCCGTCATATTTAGCCTCAATGTTTAAATTTTAAGTTAGACAGCCATCTCCATCGCGGCATCATACTCAGGCTCTTCGACGCTGGTGCGACCAGGCAAGCCGGTAGTAATTGCTAGTTCAGAGACGATGTTTAGCGCCCATTGGTAGATATTATTTTCTGCCACTACTTCGCGCATCTTACGCATGCGCCAGCGGCGCTCTTCGCGCGGCATTTGCAAAGCGGCCGCATACGCGTTAGCTCCTTCCTCAATGGAAAAAGGATTGATTTGCAGTGCGTCTGTCAACTCATGGCCTGCCCCGGCGAATTTGCTAAGAACAAGTACGCCGTCCTCATCCGAGCGGCTGGCCACAAACTCTTTTGCAACCAGATTCATCCCATCGTGCAGAGACGTGACCGCGCAAAAGCGCGCCAACCGGTGAAGCGCGATCATTTCCGGCAGCGTGCAGTGCTGCTTCAGAAGAACAATCGGTTTCCAAAATGCCGTTCGCCATTTTCTGTTGATACGCGCCGTTAGATCTTCCACCTCTTCTTTAATTTGCTTGTACGCAGGTACGTCGCACCGGCTGGGAACTGCGACCTGCAGAAAGACAAGCTTGCCCCGGTATTCGCGATGCGTTTCAAAAAGCCGATCCAGAAAACGCAGGCGTTCTGGAATCCCTTTGGTGTAGTCCAGGCGGTCGATGCCAATTCCCAGCATCTTCCCCTTCAGCGATAGTTGCTTTCGCCAACTCTGTTCGTGACGGGCAACCTCGGCGGATTCGGCCACTGCGGCGTGCTCCTCGAAGTCAATGCCAATCGGAAATGGACGCACCGAAGTAGAATGCCCTGCTCGGGAAATTTCCACTTCCGCCTGGTCTACGCGGCCCCCAATGGATTTGGCGGCGTCGACAAAATTCCGGCAGTGTTGCGGAAGATGAAAACCCAACAGATCATTCCCTAGCAGTCCATCCAGCATTTCCTCTCGCCAGGGGAACGTGTTGAATGTTTCTTGATTGGGCCAGGGAATATGCCAGAACTGCGCGATAACCAAGTTCCGGTTGGCGCTCCGCAGCATCCGAGGTAACAATGCAAAATGATAATCCTGAATAAAAACCACGGCCGGCTGATTTCCGGCTTCTTCAAGCACGGCATCGGCAAAACGTTGGTTGACGCGGCGGTACATGCGCCAGTGATCCGCCTCGAACCGGGGGCGCGTGAACGTCGTGTGGCAAAGCGGCCAAAGGGCTTGGTTCGAAAGACCTGCGTAATGGCCTTCTTCCTCTTCTTTTGACAGCCACACCCGGCGAAGTGTGTATTCGGGGCGGCCTGGCGGCACGGCGATCCGTCCGAACACATCCGCCGTTTGCCTGTCAGCGTTCCCGCTGCCGTGGGCAATCCATAACCCGCCGCACGCACGCGCCACCCGGTCCAGCGCACTGGCCATTCCGCTGGCTGGTTGCAGGCATTCAATCCCACCGCGAACTCGTCTGTGCTGAAAGGGTTCCCGGTTGGACACCACAATGAAACGGTAACCGTCAAGCTTCATTTGAACAAAATCACACAGGGCGTCATGCGTCGAGAGCTTCATGATTAAGCTCCTTTCATTTCCCAGTATGACGCAGCCACTCACGAAGTGTTTCAGAATTTCATAGAAAAAGCTTATGAAAAACAGGAGAAAAAATAAACACTATTAGAATCTTAGATTTATGGACGCTTTATACGACGAATTTTCGCGCGTCACGGCCAAATCAGCGAAGCTTCGCACCTCATAAAGCTCACCATATCCAAGTTGAGTATGCGTCGTTGCCAGGGCGATTACCCGCACGCCGGCGGCGCAACCCGCCCGGATCCCTGCCGGAGAATCCTCAAATACCAGGCAATCGCCAACGGCTGCTTTAAGGCCCGTGGCCGCCAATAGAAATCCTTCCGGATCAGGCTTGCCGTTCCGGACTTCGTCCGCTGAAATTAGTAGGCGAGGCTCTGGGAAACCGGCTAGACGCAAGCGTTCCACGGCAATCGGCCGCGGCGCCGAAGTGACGACGGCCCAATCGGATGCGTCTAACGCTGAAACGAAATCAATCGCCCCTGGAACAGGACTGACGTGATGCTGGTCCACCGTTGCCGCCAATTGCAAAAAGCGGACGAGTTCTTCCAGAATAGGACGTTCAGGAGCAATGGCCTGGATGACCTCCTCGGTGCGGCGTCCATGCGCGATGCGAAGCACGTCCTCCGGATCGCGGCCAATATCGTTGGCCCAGCGGCGCCACTCTTCCTCAATGATGGCGGTGGAATCCACCAAGGTCCCGTCCATATCGAAAAGCGCAGTTTTAAAAGACAGACTGACGGCCGCGCCGGAAGGCATCATAACGGTTAGCTTAGCAACGCCTAGATCGTCTAACCTTTCCATGTTTACCGCTGCAAAAAAAGGCTCAAGCAGATGCGGCATGCCTCCCCTCAAGCGACTTTATTCGTTGCCGGTTTCGTATTACACTTGTCCCCGAGGTGGCCTATGCGTAAACTCGCCGTATTCGCCCTGTTGCTTTTTGCACTACCCGTCTTCTCGCAAGACATAAAGACAACCGTCCTGAAACATTTGAAGACCTCCCGCGATTTCACGTTGAAGGTCGCCGAGGCCATGCCCGAATCGGACTATGGCTTCAAGTTGACTGCGCCACAAATGAGCTTTGCTGAACAGATGGTCCATCTTTCGCAAGGCCTTGATTACTTCCTCTCTCCGCTCTTCGGTGAGAAACCGAATCCGCCTAAGCCGCCTTCGCAGTCCAAGACGGATGTCATCGCTTTTCAGAAGGCCGCTTTCGATCGTGCAATCGAGCGTGTGTCTGCCTTGACCCCTGAACAAATCAAAAAGGAGTCGTACCAAAGCGAAGAAGGCCAAAGTTCCGGCCTGGACCTGCTTCTAGGACTCCTGGATCATACGACACACCATCGAGCCAGCGCCGAAATGTATTTGCGGGCGAAGGGTATCACGCCGCCTGAATACAAATTCTGACTCCTCAATCACAAACTCGCGCATTAACAACATCAGGAAACGAACCGATCGTGCACTTCCTCTTAAGAGACATTCGCTATGGCTTGCGCATGTTGCGCAACAATATGGGCTCCACTTTGGTGATCGTGCTTTCGCTGGCCATTGGAATCGGTGCCAATTCGGCCATCTTCAGTGTTGTCGATGCGCTGCTGCTGCGGCCGCTACCCTACCCGCAGCCGGATCGGCTAGCCGCCGTGTGGCTGCATTCGCCTGGAATTGGCATCTTTCGTGACTGGCCCTCGCCGGGGCAATACGTCGATCTCGAGAAGGAGAATCACTCGTTCGACCAGATGGCGCTCGCGCAATCCAGAAGCTTTACGCTAACCGGCCGAGAAAAGCCGGAGCGTCTCGACGGCATGCGCACACAATCGAGCTTGCTGAGCATGCTGGGCGCGCGGACACATTTCGGCCGCATGCTGCTTTCCGAGGATGACAAACCCGGCAAGGCCGCCGTCGCCATTCTGACTGATCGGGTCTGGAAGCGGCTGTTTAGCGCGGATCCTGCAATTGTTGGCAAGAGCATCTTACTCGACGGAAAACCATACACCGTGGCCGGCGTGCTGCGTCCCGGGTTTCTACTGAATAACGAGGTAATGCCGTCGGAAGGGCCGATGGACAAGGTGGACGTGATTCTGCCTCTGCCGTTGGGGGCGGATGCAGCTCAGCGCCGTGGGGATGAAAATTACAACATCATGGTGCGATTGAAGTCCGGTATTTCCGCCCGGCAGGCACAGGCGGACATCGACATCATCGCCAGCCGCATCCGCATAAAAGACAAGCGCGACCGCACCTTTGGAATGCATGTCATCGGTCTGCAACAGCAAGTGGTCGGCGATGTGCGCCGCGCGCTGCTTGTGCTGCTGGGATCAGTAGCGTTAGTGCTGTTGATTGCTTGCGCCAATGTGGCTAACCTGCTATTGACGCGTGCTTCGGGCCGCGCCAAGGAAATAGCCATCCGCACCGCGTTAGGCGCCGGGTGGCAGCAACTCGTGCGGCAATTGCTCACCGAGAGCATTCTGCTGTCTATCATGGGGGGCGTTGCCGGGCTGGCGCTCGCCAGATGGAGTCTCTCGCTCGTGCGCTCCATGAATCCGGGTAACATTCCGAGGCTGGAAGACGTGGGCATCAGCGGAACAGTGCTGGTATTCACCTTCGGCATCTCACTCGCTACCGGCATCTTGTTTGGCGTGGCGCCGGCGTGGCGGGCGATTAAGGTGGATCTCAACACAGCCTTGAAAGCAGGAGGCCGCGGCGGCCGCGGCGATACTGGGCTGCGCGTGTCAACGCACCGCCTGCGCGGCCTGCTGGTGGTCTCTGAATTAGCGCTCTCGTTGATGCTGCTAGTCGGCGCCGGTCTGCTTATCCGCAGTTTCGCGCACCTCCAGAGCGTGCCGCCGGGTTTCACTACTGAGCACGTGCTTTCGATGCAAGTCGCGGCTACCGGTCCTAAATACCGGCAGGACAAAGCGGTGATCCAGTTCTATCAGGAGATTGGAAGCCGCATCGCGCGCCTACCCGGAGTGCTGGCCGAGGGTACCGTTTCCGCACTGCCTTTGTCCGGATCAATCGGATGGGGAGGCGTCAACGTAGAGGGCTACACACCGCCGCCCGGACAGGAACTGCAAGTGGATGTTCGCATCGCCAGCACGGACTATTTCCGCACCATGGAGATTCCGTTGATCCAGGGGCGTTTCTTCGATGGACATGACACAACCGACGGTGGGCGCGTCGCGATCATTGACGCGAAGTTCGCGCATCGTTTCTGGCCGCATGACAACCCCATAGGGAAGCATTTATGGTTCTCTGATCCAAAGAAGCCGATGATGATTGCTGGAGTGGTGGGAGCGGTGAAACAGGAAGGGCTGGACACCGACAGCAAAATTGCGATGTACTTCCCGCAGCAGCAGCAGGCCTCAAATGGTATGTATCTGGTGGTGCGCACATCTTCAGATCTGGCCGCGCTCTCGGGGGCCGTAGTGAATGAAATCCACGCGGTAGACTCCAACGTGGTGGTTTATGAGGTCCGGACCATGCAGGACCGTCTTTACCAATCGCTGGCCCGGCGCCGGTTTTCCAGCACGATGTTAGGCGCATTCGCGGCCTTCGCTTTGCTGTTGGCTTCGGTGGGTGTGTATGGCGTCATGTCTTACTTGGTTACGCAGAGCAGGCGTGATATCGGATTGCGCGTCGCACTGGGCGCGCGGCCGGGAGACGTCATCCGGCTGGTAGTACGGCAAGGAATGGAACTGGCTGCGATTGGTATCGTCGCTGGACTCATTGGCGCGGCAGCACTAACGCGACTGATGGCCAGCCTGCTTTTCGGAGTACGTGCTACCGACGCGGCCACCTTCGGCGCGGTCGTCGTCATCCTGGCAGCCAGCGCTTTTTTAGCAACCGTGATTCCGGCCCTCCGCGCCACCCGCGTCGATCCGATTGTGGCGCTGCGAGAGGAATAGCGGAATGCCAGCTCCAAAATCTAATCTGGCGCATTTTCACAGCCGTGCGGGAACAGTTGGGACTAAAGCTGGAGTCGCAAAAGAGCCCAATTGAGTTTATTGTTGTCGATCATGCAGAGAAACCGTCCGCGAATTGAGGCTATGGCGGCGGATGCTAATTTTCAGTTGGGACCTTCTCTGCGTGATCAATGATTAGTACTTCGACCGGACGTTTCGTTGCTTCAAGTCTTAACCCAAGTTGTTGCTGGAGAGCTGTGAATATTGACGGGCGATCGGAAATGTCGCCGTCTTCCGACCCATATTGCAGCGTGATTGCGTAAAACCCTTCGATCCCGGTTTTGTCGAACACAGGACGATCCAAATCTCGCGACAGCCGGTAGGCGAATGCTTCCATAGAGATCTTTGCTGCCGTAACAAGCCATCCACCGGTGCGTCCGCCTATTGAACTGCTACCGCCTTTTGCATTAGAGCCGCTCTTTGTAACTTTGGTCCGTTTTTGCTTACTAGCAACTCATAGACAGGAAACACTCTGGTTTCACGATGGAGCATCAGTTTAAGCCGCTCCGCCAACAAGACCTGCGCCATCAGCTTCATCTGCTTTTCGGAAGTCTCAGGCGGGGCTTTTTCATTGCCATGTTCAACCGTGAGTATGATCACTAAGATCCGGCACCTGACAAATATTTTTCCAAGTCCGGGTTCAACTGCGCCTGAATCGCCGGATCATGCAGATTCTTCAAATCCACTAAGCGCGGAGGCAAAGCAATTTCCCTCGGAGTTTTCTCTTTCCGCAGCGCCTTCACGGCTTCTCCGAAAGCGGTCTCTCCCATCCTGAAGGGATCTTGAATCACCAGCGTGTCAATCCATCCCGCTTCCAGCTGCGCAATCAGCGTGGGGCTCGAATCGAAACCCACTAGCTTGATCTTGCTGCGCCGCGCCTTCAACGCCTGCGCCGCACCTGACGTGCCTGATTCATTCGAGCAGAACATCCCATCCAAATCCGGATGCGCGGTCAGCATATTCTCGGAAACGGCTAGCGACTGCGCGATGCTCGCCATCCCGTAGCGTTCATCCAGAATCTGTATCCCCGGGAATTTCGCTTTTATCTCATCCCGAAAGCCATCCTCGCGCGCCGTGGTGGACGCGCCGCCGGGCACCGTCTTCACCATCACAATTTTTCCCTTCCCCTGCAGCACCGTTCCCAGGCGATCCGCACCCATCTGCCCGCCTAGATAGTTATTGGTGGCGACAAACGACGTGTACTTCTCCGTACTGATACCCGAATCGAAAATAATCACAGGTATGCCCGCATCATGCGCGCGGTCCACCACGATCTTGAATGCCGATTTGTCCGACGGCGCTAGCGCAATCGCATCCACTCGCCGGTTGATCATGGTCTCCACAATCTGCATCTCCGTAGCGATGTCCGTTTCATTCGGCGGTCCATCCCAGACCAACCTCACCTTGTGATCCCACGATGCTTTCACCGCTCCGGCGTGCACGCTCTGCCAGAAAATATCGGCGCTCGCTTTCGGAACCATCGCCACGGTGGTGACATGCTCGCGATTGCAGCTAGTCAGAGTTATCAAAGACAAAACCGCAACCAATACAGCGAAAACGCAGGTTGAAACAAAAGGGACTCGGCGAACTCTCATAGGTTTAGTGACGCTAAGAAGCTAAGCTATCAGGTGACAAGCAAATTTCAGAATTACTGAGGAGAAACGTGCAAATTGGTCTAGTAGGTTTAGGGCGCATGGGCGCCAACATGGTCCGCCGGCTGGAAAAAGGCGGCCACAAGTGTACCGTTTTCGATCTAAACGCCGACAACGTCCAAAAGCTCGTAAAGGAAGGCGTGCAGGGCGCGAGTTCGCTCGTGGACTTAGTGAGCAAACTTTCCAAACCGCGCGCCATTTGGGTCATGGTTCCGGCCGGGCACGCAACCGAAAGCACCGTCCAGACGTTAGCGAGCGCGATGGATGCAGGCGACGTCATCATCGATGGCGGCAACAGTTTTTACAAAGACGATATCAGGCGCGCGGCCGAATTCAAGAAGCGCGGCATCCACTATATGGACGCTGGAACTAGCGGCGGCGTTTGGGGCGTGGAGCGAGGCTACTGCCTAATGGTGGGCGGTGAAGAAGAGGTTTTTGCACAATTCGAGGCGATCTTCAAAACCCTCGCGCCCGGCATCGGAACCATAGAGCGCACGCCGGGCCGCGAAAAACTGGGCGGCACTTCTGAGCAAGGATATCTGCGCACCGGTCCTCCCGGCTCGGGCCATTTCGTCAAGATGATTCACAACGGCATCGAATACGGCATTATGCAGGCGTACGCTGAAGGCTTCGATATTCTGAAGCATAAAGATGCGGAGGAGTTGCCGGAAGACGAACGCTTTACGCTGAACGTGCCCGACATTGCGGAATTGTGGCGGCGCGGCAGCGTGGTGGGCTCCTGGCTGCTCGATCTCACCTCCATGGCGTTCACTGAAAATCCGGATCTGTCCAACTTCAGCGGCTTCGTCCAGGATTCCGGCGAAGGCCGTTGGACCATCAACGCGGCATTGGAAGAAGCCGTTCCCGCCGAAGTTCTGGCGTCGGCGCTCTTCACCCGCTTCCGTTCGCGTAAGGAACACACCTTCGCCGAAAAAGTTCTATCGGCCATGCGTAACAAATTCGGCGGCCACGTGGAGCAAGCGACCGGCGGTTAAGCTTAGGGCATTAAACCGGGCGCCAGCTCGGGTATCCGCGGGGGTTCCACTTCCGGCCCCGTCGGTGTAATTTTCACCGGGATCACGCGGGTCGCCAGCAGTTCGCGGCCCGCGAACGAAACCCGTACTACTTCCCCATGTTGAGTAGCTGGCCGCTGGTATTGATCGAAAATGAAATTACCCAGCGAATAGAAAATCACTCCGCCGTGGTAGCGCTCACTCGGCTGCACCACATGTGGATGGTGCCCAATCACTAACTGCGCACCGGCATCAATCGCGGCGCGCGCAAAGGCAACCTGCGCCGCCGACGGTCGAGGCATGTATTCAATTCCATGATGCATGGAAACAATCACCACGTCCGCGCGCTCTCGAAGCGCTTGCACATCACGCGCCATCTCCACCGGATCGGCTATGGCAATACGGGCATCAATATCGTGCCAGTTGCCGTTTTGCTGGTCGTACGTATAGCCTAAGAACCCGAAGCGAATGCCGTTCCGTGTCAGGACAACGCCGCGATGAGTCGCCTCCGCCGACGTGCTGCTGCCTACTGTCTGAATGCCGTGCGATTGCAGCCAGGAAACCGTATATTCGACTCCGTACGCCCCGCAGTCACGTGAATGGTTGTTCGCGGTGGAGACTATCGACACGTGGGCCAACTGCAACCCCGCAATCGTGTCGGGAAGGGCGTGGAACACCAACTCGCCGCCGAAAAGCGGTTTCTGGTCGGTAAACGGCGACTCTAAATTGACAAACGCAATGTCTGAATCCGCCAGAAGCGAGGCCATCTTGCGGAATGGCAGGGCCGGGTCGTCCGCCGCCAAAATTTGACGCTGCACACCACGCGATAGCATTACGTCACCGGCGAACACCAAACGATTCAGCCGCTGGCCCACCACCAACATGTGTCCGGTCGGCCGTTTCGGTGTCGCCTCGCAGCCGGTTAGAAATAGGAAAAGCGCCCAGAGCGCCAGCGGCCAAAGCCGGACTAAAGTTGTGCGGCCGCCGCCTCGTCTAAGAACCAGGTCGCCTTCTCTCCCCGGCTGCCGATCTGGCACGGATAGCTGGATAGATCTTCCGGTCCGGTCAGCACGTGCCGCAGAGCTTCGGCCTTCTCGGCGCCCGACACTTGCAGAACCGTGCGCTTCGCCGCTAATAAAACTCCCGGAAGCAGCGTCACCCGGTCCATGTTCATTTTTTCCACCCACACGTGCGCCGCGATGCCGGTCAAGTTACCGATCAAAGGCTCACCCGGAAATAGACTGGCGGTGTGAGCGTCGGGCCCCATGCCGCGATGCAGAACGTCGAAGACCGGCAGCTCGTCTTTCTTCAATTCGAAAAACGCTTTTATATCGGCCACATATCGCGCGGCGCCTTCGTTAGGCGGCAGTTCTCCGTAAACGCGATGAATGTTCTGCTGTGGAATTTTGGCGGGCGTCAGCAAAGCATCGTCGGCTAACTTGAAATTGCTGCGCGAATCCATCGGCGGGACGCAGCGTTCATCCACCCAAAAGAAATGCACATTAGACCAATCGAAAGCAGCTTTCGCCATCACTGAGAAAAGCAGCTTGGGACTGCTGCCGCCCGAAACGGCAATCGTCGCGCGTTTTTGCGATTCCAGAGTTTGCGCCAGGCTCTTCAGAATATAGGCGGCGCATTCATCAGCCGCCGCTTCGGGGCTTCCCGGAATGCGCAGAGTAGGCGATTCCGTCGCGCTCATGCTTGGCTATTCAACTCCTGTGCGACCGTGAGCGCCGCGTCATAGGCCGGGTCGAAACCCATCAGTGAAAGTTCTTCCGTCATCAACGCGGTAAGGCTAGGCTCGGCCATGGGATATTTGCGCTCCGGTCCGTGCGTGCTGCGCAAGGTGGCGCACTCGCTGCTGGCCCGTTCAAAGACGATGGTCTCGGAGTCCGAGACTAAGTGCACTCCGTGGAGCCCCGGCGTGAAGCCATTCACTTTACGGAAAATCACCCGCGCATGCCGCGGAGCCGAAAGCCACCCTCCTAGATACAGCGCACTCAACGGCGCTTTCTCGCCGGTATGTTCAATCTCCACCGTGTGAAAGGCGGAAAACTTTGTCCCGCGCTCCGGATAGTCGAACAAATGCGCTAGCGGTTCACGCCAGGGAGTCAAGCGTGTCCATTCCAGATCGGCCACCACTCGCCCTTGGGCATTCCAGCGGGCCAACAACTCTAGGGCGCAGGCCGCGTCGATGCCTTTGGTATCCAGAACCACTTTCGTGGCCAAGTCCATCACCGCTTCCAGTCCGGCTCTATCGGCGGAGTTCGCAGTCTTGCGCAATATTCCGCTGTGCCTACACCAGAAAATCACTGGCAAGTCGGCCACGGTGAGCCCCGTCAGCGTTGCGTCCACGGTAGACCAGCTCTCGGGCTGAGCCAAAATTTCAATTTGCTCGGAACAAATCTGCTGAGCCTTGCCGAACGGCTTCCAGCACTGCGCCAGCACCCGCGCCTCCAAGCTGCGTTCCGCGGAAGGAGACACCGTTACCACGATGCCGCGCCCAGCGTGTTCGCGCATGAGATCCGTAATCGTTTGCGATGCCGCGAATCCAGTATCGGAATCGTCGGTCGCCACAATCAGCGTCATGGCGCATGCCCGCAATACCGTGGGGCCCCCGTGCTGTTTCTCTTCCTGGCCCACGGACGTCCACAACTTGCTAAGCCCCTTCAATATCTGTTCCGGCTGGGCCGGAAAAATGACTGCGCTGCTCATGGCGTCCTCCAAACGTGCCCTTGCCGGGCCAGCATTTCATCGGAAGCTTTCGGACCCCAACTGCCTGAAGCATAGTTGGGAAAATCGAACTTAGTGTTGGCCCAGGTGTCCAGAATGGGCTGCACGATTTGCCAACTCGCATCCACCATGTCCTGCCGCGTATACAACGTCGGGTCACCCGCCATCGCGTCCACCAGCAGCGTTTCATAAGCGGTGGGCGTGCGCTCGCCAAAGCTCGAACCGTAGTTGAAATCCATCGACACGGGCCGCACGCGCATACCGCTGCCGGGGCTCTTTGATAGAAAGCGCAGTGAAATTCCTTCTTCGGGCTGAATGCGCAACACTAACAAATTCGGCCGCGCTTCTTTCAAGCCGCCCTTTGTCTCCTGGGTGAATAAACCCAGCGGCGGCGCTTTAAACTGAATGGCGATATCGGTCACGCGCTTCGGCATGCGCTTCCCGCTTCGGATATAAAACGGGACGCCGGCCCAACGCCAGTTGTCGATAAAGAACGTAACCGCCGCATAAGTATCGGTCTGCGCGTTCGGATCGACGCTTGGTTCCTGGCGGAAACCAACCATATCTTGTCCGCCGACCGTCGCCGGGCCATACTGGCCCGCAACCGCATATTTGGCCACATCTTCCGGCTTTGTAATGCGCACCGCCCGCAAAAGCTTGGCGCGTTCATCACGCACGTTCGTGGCATCGAACACAGTGGGCGGCTCCATGGCCACCGTCGCCATCACCTGGCTCAAGTGGTTCTGAATCATGTCGCGCAGCGCGCCGGCTTCCTGGTAATACCCGCCGCGGCCTTCCACGCCAATCGATTCGGCCGCCGTAATCTGCACGTGGTCTACGTAGCGACGGTCCCACAGCGGTTCGAAAATACCATTGCCGAAGCGGAACGCCAAAATGTTCTGAACCGTTTCCTTGCCCAGGTAATGGTCAATGCGGTACACCTGCGACTCATCGAACACCGGGTGAATGTCTTCGTTTAATTTACGGGCGCTGGTGAGATCGTGCCCAAACGGTTTTTCGATAATCACCCGCCGCCAGCCATTGCCTTTATTAAGGCCGTGCGCTCCGAGTTCCAGAATCGCGTCCGCGTAATGGCTGGGCTGCGTCGAAAGGTAAAAGAGAACGTTGCCGGCTGTTTGATGCGACTTCTCCACCTCATCCAGCTTTTTCTTTAGATCGTTAAACGAATCGGGGATAGTGATATCGCCCGGCACATAGAACAGGCACTTCGCGAAAGAAGTCCAAACATCTTCATCGAAAGGAGCGTCTTCCAGGAACTTAGAGACCGACTCCTTCATTTTTTCGCGGAACTGATCGTCCGACATCGGAGTCCGCGAACTTCCCAACACGGCAAAATTTGGCGGAATGCGGCGTTCGTAAAACAGCCGATACAGCGATGGCAACAGCTTGCGTTTGGAAAGATCTCCGCTGGCGCCGAAAATGACGATAGCGCAGGGGGGAACCCGTCTGGCAAAGCGCAACGGATCCTGCAGAGGGTTGGCTTCAGTGAGTTGTTCGACAGCGACGCTCATATCTCTCCTTGATGATAAGACCAATGCCAGTGTTGCAGCAGGCTAAACTAAGGCTGCGCTTAACATTTTCTGTCTTTTACATGACAACTCCAAGAAAAAAAGTAGTGGCGGTCCTGAGTGACCTCATGTTCACGGTGAAAATCCAGGACGCGGCCAAACGCGCTGGTCTAGATGTCGTTTTCGTTAAAACACTGGAGAGCGCATTGGCGCAAGTCCAACAACAGCCGGGCGCAGTTCTACTGGACTTAAACGACGCTGGAGCTAGAACGCTGGAACTCATTGCCTTGCTGAAAAGTAACCCGGAAACTAGCGGGATCACCCTTATCGGTTTCGTCTCGCACGTGCAAGCCGACGTTATCCAAGCGGCTCGCGAGAAAGGCTGCGACACGGTAATGGCGCGCTCAGCCTTCTCGCAAAATCTACCGGCGATACTGCAATCGCTAAACGCCTAATGCGCCCAAGCCAAACCGTCGGCGCCTTTACCTGCGTCGATTAGATTAACGCTCCAATCGGCTAAGTTGATGGCCGCCACCTGATGGCTCGCGTTGCACGAAACATACGCTACTTTTCCATCCGGACGCATCAGCACTTCTTGCGGCGCGGCGGGCACGTCAATGCTGCGCTCCACCTTCAAGGTCTTCAAGTCCACAACCGCCACTTTTCGTTCTTTCTGGACGGCGACCAGCAGCCAGCGGCCGTCTTTCGTCGATCCAGTTCCGTAGCCTAGTCCAGGCAGTGGAACCCAGGTCTTGACCTTATTCGTGGCTGTGTCGATGACCGCAAGCTGCGGCTTCGACTGATCGGCTGTAAACGCCATGCTGTCATCCGGTGAAAGCGAAATACGCTGCGTCATGCTGGAGATCGGAATCACCGTGATCGTCTTTTTCGCCTTCAGATCCAGCACCGACACGGTTCCAGGCCCGACGTTCGCTGTGTACCCGCGCGTCCCGTCTTTTGTAATGGCCAACATGTGCGATTCGGCCTGGCCAGTCGGCACCTTCCCCACGATTTTGAGTGTCTTCGGATCAATGATCGTAATCGCCTGATCGAGTTCCGTCGTTACGTAGAGCAAACCGCTCTTAGGATCGAGCACTGGACAATGCGGCCGCACGCCGTGGCCGAAGTCGACCTTGCCCACCACCTTTTGCGCGGCAATGTCGATCACCACCATGTGGTCGCCATCCGTACCCGCCTTGCCCACTCCGGAGCTGCCATAAATCGGCACATAGGCCAATTTCCCATCCAGCGAAGCCGCAACTTCGTGGCCGGTGATACCGCCTTCGGGCACCGCCGCTACTTGTTTGGCAGCTACTGGGTCAATAATGCTGAGGGTTCGATCACCTTGATTGGCCGTTAATAACGTACCGGATGCACTGTAAGCAGACATAGCGCCTAGAAAGAAAGGAATGAGTATCTGAGATTTTCGCATGGGGAACCGCTGAAAGCGCACGCCGTGATGAGCAAGCATAATTACGCCTCGGCGATTACGGTATCACAACTGCATTCTGAATCATGCTATAGTCGTCGGAAATTTAGGCGTACCTGTGAACCTATCTTCCAAAATATTCCTATCCGTGATTGTCTCCGCCGCGCTGCTTCCGGCGCAGCAGCGCCGTGACCGCCCGGGCCGCGAAGAACCACCGGCTACCGCAGCCAATGCTCCGACTGCGGCCGAAGCACCCAAAACGGCGGACATGCCCGACGAGAAGCCGGTCGTCACGCATCACAAAATCACGGTTCGCGGTAAGACGCTGCAATACACCGCCACCGCCGGGCGCATGCCTATCAAAAATGAACAAGGCCGCACCGAAGCGCAAATGTTCTACGTGGCCTATACGTTGGATAATCCCAGCCCGAAGCGACCCCTCACCGTGGCTTTTAATGGTGGGCCCGGGTCGGCCACGGTTTGGCTGCACATGGGCTGCTTCGGGCCCAAGCGCGTCAAGATGCAGCCCAACGGCTTCATGCCGCCGCCTCCCTTTGAACTTGAAGACAACCAGAACACCATACTTGATAAAACCGACTTGGTGTTCGTGGATGCCATTGGTACGGGTTACAGCCGGGCCGCCAATCCGGAAATTGGCCGGAAATTTTGGGGAGTGGAAGGCGACATCGCTGCCTTTGGCGAGTTTGTCCGCCTCTATCTTCAGAAAAATTCGCGCTGGACTTCGCCCATCTATCTTGCGGGTGAAAGCTACGGCACCACTCGCGCCGCCGGCCTTTCTGGCTATCTTGTCGACCATGGAATCGCGCTGAACGGCATCGTGCTCATTTCCACTATCCTCAATTACGGCACGGTCAGCTTTGGCGTGATGAACGACATGCCGTACATTCTGTATCTGCCGACTTATGCGATGACCGCTGCGTATCATCACAAATTGGCGCCTGAGTTGGAGAAGGACCCGGATGCACTGCGCGCCGAAGTGGAGAAATGGGCGGCCACCGGATATACGCAGGCGCTTCAACAGGGTGATTCGCTTTCGTCGGCGGAAAAACAATCCGCAATTGACCACTTAGCGCGCTATACCGGCCTCAGTAAACAATACATTGAGCGCTGCAATCTGCGCGTGGATCTTTCTCATTTCGACACCGAACTGTTGCGCGACGAAGGCAAGATAGTGGGCCGCTTAGATGGCCGCTTCACTGGCGTGGACGATGCGCAAACGCAGCAATATCCCGATTTTGATCCGAGCGAAGCAGCCATTCGACCTCCTTACACGTCCGCCTTCGGAGACTATGTCAAACAAGAGCTCGGCTATGAAAGCGATTTGACGTATTACATACTCGGCGGCGGCATTGGCCGCTGGGATTTTGGCACGCAATACCGTTCCGGATTTGCGGACACGAGCCAAGGCATGCGCCGGGCTTTCGCCAAGAATCCGTTCATGCAGGTGTATGTGGCCGAAGGGATGTACGATGCAGCCACGCCTTATTTTGCGGTGGATTACACGCTGGATCACATGGGTTTGAAACCCGAAAATCACAAAAATGTAATTCGCGGGCATTACGACGCCGGGCACATGGTCTATATCGACAACGCCTCCATGGCAAAACTCAAACAGGATGTGGACGCCCTCTTCGACCGTACTGTTCCTAAATAACTCGTAGCAAAAGAACGCGTACGCGAATCAACAAAATATGAGTACATTTCAACTCGGCGGCGACCTAAGCGTCAATCGTTTAGGTTTCGGCGCCATGCGCATTACCGGACCTGGCATTTGGGGTGAACCCCAAAATCCGGAAGAGTCGCGCAAAGTCCTGCAGCGTCTGCCGGAACTGGGAGTGAATTTCATTGATACAGCCGATTCCTATGGCCCCGAAGTGAGTGAGCGCTTGATCGCCGAAGCACTCTATCCTTATGCGAAAGGTCTAGTGATCGCCACGAAAGGCGGCCTCACGCGCCAAGGTCCCAACAAATGGGCGCCAGTGGGACGGCCCGAGTATTTAATCCAATGCGTGGAAATGAGCCTGCGCCGCCTGCGCCTGGAGACCATTGATCTGTATCAACTGCATCGCATTGACGCCAAAGTGCCGGTGGAAGAATCGCTGGGCGCCTTAGTAGATTTGCAGAAGGCCGGGAAAATTCGACACATCGGTTTATCCGAGGTGACGCGCAAGGAAATCGAACAGGCTTCAAAAACCGCGAAGATCGTTAGTGTTCAAAACAAATACAACATCGGCGACCGCAGCAAAGACACCGAAGACGCGCTGGAATATTGTACGCAGCATAAGTTGGGCTTTATTCCCTGGTTCCCGGTCGCTGCGGGCAAACTAGCCGCGCCCGGCGGTCCGCTGGACGCTTCGGCGAAGAAACACGGAGCGACGGTCTCACAATTGTCCCTAGCGTGGCTGTTACACCGTTCGCCGGTGATACTGCCCATTCCCGGCACCAGTTCGGTGAAGCACCTGGAAGAAAACGTAGCCGCGGCAAAGGTAAAGTTAACCGCGGAAGAATGGAAAGCGCTGGAAGCAGCGGCTAAAAACTAGTCAGCTTTTGTAACGGCCGCCAAGTGTGGGCGTTAGACTAATGGTGTGCCGGAGTTGAGCCGTTTCTTCGGCATCATCATTCGTATGTTTGCTGAAGCAGGTTCGCCGCATCACATCGCGCACTTTCACGCATATCACCAAGACCAGGTTGGAATCTTCAGCATTGATCCCGTCGATCTCATCGCGGGCTCACTATCAGGCAGGCAAAAACGATTGGTGGAAGCATGGGCCGAGCTACATCAGGCGGAGCTAATTGCCGATTGGAACAAGCTGCGGCAAGGCCGACATCCATCTCCCATTGAGCCGTTACGATAGGGCACCGCATGACGCACCCGATTTGCCGAGTACGCACATTTCAAATTATTGCTCCTTATACGCTTCACGTTACATTTGACGACGAGGCTGAGCAGATCATTAATTTCCGCCCGGTGCTAGCGGGTGAGCTATACGGTCCCCTACGCGATCTCTCCATCTTCAACCAAGTGCGGCTAGATCTTGAAGTCCACACCTTGGTTTGGCCGAACGGCGCGGACTTTGATCCAGCCACACTGCACGATTGGCCTGCCTATGAAGACGCCTTTCGAGCCATGGTACAAAGCTGGGAGCCAGCCCATACCTAAGGCCGCTGCAACCGAGCATGGCCGCTCAAATGCTACCGTAAATTGTTTATCCACATATTGTTCAACCCATGGCCCATCTCCAATGCAGCGCCACCGGCTGCGGCACTACCTTAGACCTTCACCACCGCGCCCACTCATGCCCCAAATGCGGAGAACTGCTTGAAGTCGTCATCGATCCTCCGCAAGAAGAACCTTCCGCGCTAAAACAGCGCTGGCTGAACCGCCGCCTGTCTTACGATTTGCGCGACACAAGCGGCGTCTGGCGTTTTCGCGAATTTCTACCGGATTGCTACGGCCCTGAGGGCGTTATCACCCTCTCCGAGGGCAACGTGCCGCTGGTGCGCGCGCAAAAATCCGCCGCCTGGGTTGGCCTTGCGCATCTCTCCTTCAAGCATTTAGGCTGGAATCCCACTGGATCTTTCAAAGATCTCGGTATGACCGCCGGAATCACGGAGGCCAAATTCGTCGGCGCAACCGCGGTAGCGTGCGCCTCCACCGGCAATACGGCCGCCTCGCTGGCGGCCTATGCGGCGCGCGCGGGTGTCATCGGACGCGTCTATCTTCCTGCGGGCCAAACATCGCAAAACAAGCTCGCGCAGGCTCTCGATTTCGGCGCCGAACTGGTGGAAATCGACGGCAGCTTTGACGACGCGCTCAACACCCTCCTCGACAGCTC
>DASXGT010000238.1:0-39400 GCA_036488895.1 Bryobacteraceae bacterium
GCAGCGCTTTGGCGGTCGCGGCGCAGTACAGCGGCGGTTTGGGTGTGCCGGCTTTCTTCAAGCGGGAATTGTTTGCCGCGCTCGCCGGTCTGCCGCCCGAAGCGGGTGCGCGCCGCTTACTCCGCCAATCCGGGCTTCACGTAAGCGCTTATCCACTCCCCGAGGCCGCTATTGATATCGATACTCCTGGAGACTTTGCTCAACTGACCAATCAGGGCTAATGCACCCGGTCCGGCTCGGCACCGCGCAGGTCCGGCGGTCTGGGGTCGATTTGCGCCTGCGGCTTGGCTTGCGGAGGCTTTACCGGCGGTACGGCTGGGGTTGACGAAGCTGGAGGCACCGGAATAGCCGGCGTGGCGGGTAGCGGCGCATCGCCAAAAATAATCGTCGATTCGGCGCCGAACTTCTTATAGTTCATGTACCGGATGACGGTTTTTAGGCGTTGCGGCCAATCGCGAAAGAAAAGCGTATCATCCGAATACGTTTCCACCGGAAAAAACCACTTGCCGTCTACCTCTCGGCGTATGGTGGTGAAGTGCGGGGTGAGATTCTGCTCCTTCAACGTGTCGATCTGCGGAACAGCCTGCCCCTCGCTGCGAATCACGGAGAAATCGGTTTCACGCACCCACAGCGTGCCTTCAAAAAATCGCTGCCCCGATAAAATTTGCCGTGGCCGCACAAATTCGACAAAGCACAAAATGCCGTCTATCGTTTCTTCGCCCCGGTAGCGGCCTTCGTAAAGTGATGTTTTATCTGCCGTTAGCAGGAATGGCTCAATGTTGCGAATATCGGCAAAGTCCTCGGGCGTGAGGCGCACATGGCTCAAGGTGCTGTGCGCCGGCACAATCACTTGCTCATAGCGCACCGGATTACCTGAGCCCTGACTTGGCGTAAAGGTGATGTCCCGCACGTCCCGGTATTCACCGGTAATCCCGCCCTGAACGTTGAACTCTTGCACTGTCAGCGATTGCCGGTAGGTATATTCCTCCCGCGCGCTAGCGGTTTCCGATTCACGGGCGGCTATTTTTCGCAGGAATCCTTCCGGCGGTTCGGCGGCCGCCAGATGGAGGGCGGGAAGCAGGTTTGCCGATGCTACGATGAGGGCGATGCCAAGGACTCTGCGCCCGTTTTTCATATGTTTAGCGGGTACCTGGCTGGCGCTGCTGATAGCGGCAGTGTTCTATTCGAAACAACATCCACACTCTCATTGGATCATGACCGCCGCTCTTCCGGCATTTCTCTTCGAAGCGGTCTTTTACCTAGGATCGGTCTTTGAAGGGACGCGGCTTTGGTTCTCCCAATTTCACCCCAAACGTCTACAAGCCGCCATTTTGTGGCTGAGCGCCATTGTTCCCTACCTGATTCTGAGCCTGGGCGCGGGAACATTTCAACGCAACGCATTCTATATTGTTGTGATGCTGACAGGCGTTTTGGCCTTTTGGCATGCTGTTCTGCCCCGGCGCGTCGCGTACGATATCGGCTTTTTCCTCATTGCCGCCGCGCCTCTGATCACGCGCGTCTTTCCGCGCCTCTATCTTGCGCCTGAAACTCACCCGCAAGTCGATATTTTGGGGCATGTGATGTGGCTTCGCCTGGGTATTGCCGCGCTGTTGATACTGCGCGAATGGGACCCCGGCGCATTCGGTTTATGGCCTACCGGCCGCGAATGGCGACTGGGCTTTCTGTATTTCCTTGCTTCCATCGTGCCCATCGTGGTGCTTTCGTTGGCGATACACGACATGCGTTTTGAACCCATGGCTGGACCTTGGTGGCGCGTGGCCGGAATCGGAATTGGGACATTCTTCGGCATTCTTTGGGTCGTCGCGCTGGGCGAGAATCTATTGTTCCAAGGGGTGATCGTGCAGGACATACGCAACGCATGGGGTTCGCCCATTGCCGCAGTGCTGGTATCGTCGGTGCTTTTCGGCTGCGCACATCTGTGGTTTCATGAATTTCCGAACTGGCGGCGCGCGCTGGTGGCCGCGGCGCTTGGGATTCCGTTTGGAATCTTATATCTGCGCAGTGGAAGCGTACGCGCCGTCATGGTGACCCACTCATTAGTGGTGATGGTGTCGCGCGTGCTGTTCCATTAAACTTGCTCTAAGGCCCGTTCAAAATCGGCCAGCAAATCCCGCCAATCTTCGATCCCAAAGGAGATGCGCACCAATCCCTCACCAACCCCCGCTTCGTCTAAATCCTTAGCGCTCCAGGCCGAATGGGTAGTGCTCCGCGGATGGCAAGCCAGCGTCTCCACGCCGCCGAGGGAAACTGCGTTTCGGGCCAGTTCCACGCGGCGTAGCAGATCAAATGCGGCAGCCTTGCCGCCAGCCAGATCCAGTGAAACCAAGCCGCCCGGGTGGGCGCACTGGTCTTTATAGATGCGCACTTGTTCCGGATCGTCGAAGAGCGTCGGGTAGTAAACCTTACGGATTTTCGGATGGCCAACCAGCGCTTCGGCGATTCGCTGCGCATTTTTGCTCTGACGATTCATGCGCAGATTGACAGTAGGCAAGCGCGTGTCCAGAATCCAGCACTCGTCGGGCTGCAGAATGTTGCCGAACAAACTGCGCTTGCTGCGTACTTTGCCCATGAATACCGGATCTTTTCCAATCGCTACCCCGCCGATAATGTCGCTATAGCCGCCGAGATACTTCGTCGCTGAATACAGTGAGACGTCCGCACCCAGGTTCAGCGGGTGCTGGAAGGCCGGCCCCATAAATGTGTTGTCGATCATGACCAACGGTGGCACGGGCAGCTTTGCGGCCGTTTCGCAGGCGCGCTTAATATCCGTCATGACGATAGTCGGATTGGCGGGCGTTTCTATCAGCACCACGCGCAGGTTTTTGGCGGTCCGGATGGCAGCATCCAACGCTTCGGCCTGTCCGCAGAACACTGGAATTCCCGTGACGCCGAAAGGCTGCAGAAAGCTCTGGATCAGCGTTTGTGTCCCGCCGTAAATGGGTACCGTGTAGACAATGCTGTCGCCCGGCGCCAAGGCTGCTAAAAGGACGGTCATGAGCGCCGCCATGCCGGAATTGAACACCGCCGCTATCGTCCCACCCGGTTCCAGCGGTAGAATTTGTTCTTCCAGGATTTGGGCGTTGGGATGATTAAAGCGAGAATAGACTAGATCGACGTTTTCTCCTGGGGTGCGCTGGGCTCGGCCGCCCATAATGTCGAAAGCGCGTTCAGCGGCTTCCGGACTGGAGAATACGTAGGTGGAGCTACGGAAAACGGCCGGACGGGCCGACCCTACCGAAAGACTAGGATCGAAGCCGTGAGTGAGCACAGCCGTTTCAGGCCGCAAAGGAAAGACGTGCTTGGGCGCTTTGGTTTCTGGCACGGAGAATACCTCCGCTTAGAAGTGTACGCTGACTTTATTTGAGGTTTGATTTCTGAAGCTGCGAGACAGGCCCTTTCGGGCGCCAGGGAGGTGTTGCTTCAGGGGTCTTTCTATGAGGTTAGTCTCGCTTTGGTGGGAGTTGCCTCCCTGGCTTGATTCCAATAGTAATATATGATTTCGTGAAGTGCAAGAGTTTTTATACGAAATTTAAAATTTATTTTTGAAGGTGTCCGTATACCTCGATTTCGGCACCGGGAGATAGGCTAGTAAAATGACCATAACCGTATTAGGGTCAACGGGATCGATAGGAGTCAGCACGTTAGACGTCGTGCGCCAGAACGAAGGCCTCTGCCAGATACATTCTTTGGTAGCAGGTAGAAATCTAGAGGTGCTCTGCTCCCAAATCTTGGAATTTAATCCAAAGGTAGTAGTGGTAGCGGACGAGAATACGCTAGATGCTCTGCATGTGCGCCTGGGTGAATTGGCACTACCGCGGAGCGCGTGGCCGGAGTTGGCGGCGGGTTCTGAGGCTCGGGTAGCGGCAGCCACGGCCTCCGAGGTGGATTTCGTCATGTCGGCGATCGTCGGCGTGGCGGGTTTGGAGGCGACCTACGCCGCCATTGTCAAAAAGAAGCGGATTGGATTAGCGAATAAGGAGGCGCTTGTCGCGAGCGGCCGCTTAGTCATGCAGGCCGTCCGTCAGCACGGGACCGAGCTGATCCCGGTCGATAGCGAACATAATGGAGCGCATCAGTGCTTCCGGGCAGGTGCGCGTGGTGAGGTAACCCGTCTGCTGCTGACTGCTTCCGGCGGCCCGTTTCGTGACACGCCGCAAGAAGCGCTGTGGCAAGTGACACCAGAACAGGCTTTGCGGCATCCAACTTGGAAGATGGGCCGCCGCATTACCATTGATTCGGCCACTTTAATGAATAAAGGATTTGAAGTAATTGAGGCCTGTTGGCTATTCGACCTGCCGCCCGCGCAAGTGGAAGTGGTGGTGCATCCCCAATCTTCTGTTCATGCCATGGTGGAATACAACGATGGCAGCGTCATTGCGCAGGTTTCGGCGACGGATATGCGAATGCCGATCCAATACGCGATGACCTACCCGGAAAGGCGGCGTGCGCCCGTGGCCAGGCTGGATTGGACGCAGCCGCGGACCTGGAATTTCTCAGCCCCGGACCTCGAAAAATTTCGTCTGTTGAAGTTGGCGTACCAGGCGCAAGAACAGGGCGGGTCCGCCACTTGTACACTGAATGCGGCGGATGAAATAGCGGTGGAAGCGTTTTTAGAAGGCCGAATCCCTTTTCCCGCCATTGCGGCCACCGTGGAAGAAACTTTGCAGCGCCACCCTCAGAGCGAACCGGCGACAATAGAAGAGGTAATTGCCGTTGATTTGTCTTCGCGCGAGTTGGCGCGGCAAGTTGCTTCGGAATCGCGTTGGGTGTCACGGGCCTAATGAGCGGCGTGCGTTGAAAGACATGGGTTAGAGGGGTATAGGCGTTGGGTTTTCTACAGCCGGCATTTTGGGTTTTAGTCCTGCTCGGAATCATGATTCTGGTGCATGAAGCGGGACATTTCTGGGCGGCTTTGGCTGTCGGTATCAAAGTGGAGACATTTAGCATCGGGCTGGGGCCGAGATTGTTCGGCATCAAGCGCGGCGACACGGATTTTCGAATTGCCGCGATACCGTTCGGCGGCTATGTCCGAATGACCGGAGAAATGACCGGCCTGCCGGGAGATGAAAGGTCGACGGACCCGCGTTCATTTCAAGCGAAGGCCCGCTGGCAGCGCGCGATCGTCATCATCGCCGGCCCCCTGATGAATATCATTCTGGCCGTCGCCATCGTGACCGGTCTCTACATGTATGAGTTCCCCAAAGAGGTAGATACGCGGAACCCAACCATCACTGGTGTCACACCAGACTCTCCCGCCGCGCAAGCCGGATTGCAGGCCGGTGACCATATCGTGAACCTCAATGGGCGCGAAAATCCGAATTGGGATTACGTGCTGACCGAGGAAACGTTGAATGCCAACCATGCCATTACGGGCGCGGTGGAACGCCGCGGCGCCAGAATCAATTTCACGGTAACGCCGGTCATGGATCCAAAGGAAGGCCTGGGCAAAGCAGGCTGGAGCGGCGAGCAGGATGCGCAGGTAGACACCGTGGTGAAAGATTCTCCAGCGCAAGCGGCAGGCGTGCGGCCCGGTGATTTGTTTATTAGCGTCAACGGGCAGGCCGTGGTTTCGGCGCTGACGGTGCGGCAGGCTATCTTCCATTCGGGCGGGCAGCCGGTTTCCTTCGAAGTCATGCGCAATGGGCACATGCAGAAGTTTTCCCTGGCTCCGCGCGCCACGGGCGAAAGCAAAGCCCCTTACCTGATCGGCGTGAGTTTCAGGCCGCCGGTGCAGTTTGTAAAGCTCAGCTTCGTGGACGCTTTTGGGCAATCGCTGCGTTTTAACAAGCAAAACGCGCTGATGATTTTCCAGGTCTTGGGCAGCATCGTGGAGCGGCGGGTGGCCGCGAAGGCCGCGATGTCCGGTCCCATAGGCATCGCGCAGCTATCGGGTGAAGCCGCGCAGCAAGGAGCCTGGAGCTACCTATTTCTGATGGCGATCGTGAGTTTGAATTTGGCGATCTTCAACTTACTGCCCATTCCGATCTTGGATGGGGGAACGCTGCTGATGCTGCTGATCGAAATGCTTCTGCAGCGCGAAGTCAGCTTGCAGGTGAAAGAAACCGTCCTCAGGCTCGGCTTCGTGTTCCTGATGATGGTTGTTGTGTTTGTGATCTACAACGACATCAGTCGGATCTTGACCAAAGGCTAAGCATGGTGAGTTGGGTCCTGCGTACGGCCGCTTGACACCATGTAGGCAGCGCATCATGCCCCACGCACAAGAGAGTGCGCGGGGCATTGCTTTTCTGGAATCAACCTGCGCCAAAGCGCAGATGTCGTCAAGTCTACGGATTGGACGGCGTCTGCGGCATCCCCGCCGCCGGCAAACCTGGAGCCAGGATAAATGCACGGCCGTAAACCGTTCCATTTCCCAGCACCTTGTTGTAACCGGATCCAGCATGGAAGTAGCCATTGAAGCCGGGAATATCCTGATGGAAGAACTTCAGTGATCCGCCTGATAGTTGCTGCGCGGCCGCCAATGCATAAATTTCGTAGTTGACGTTGCCCAGCCTTCCACCCAGATTCTCTTCTTCTAGCGCAAGCAGCCCGGCAACTCCAGGGGCTGCAACGCTGGTCCCTATGACGCCCACAAGGCCGCCGGCGAAATATTCGATGGTAAAGCTTCGATCCGTGCCTACGCCGCATGTATCTGGGACAAGGCCGCCTCCGGGGCATCCTCCCATTTGCAACGATACATCGGGAACTGACCGCGTCTTCGATCCGGTATTGACTAAAAGCTGATACAGCGGCTTCTTAAAAAACATGCTCTCGCCGCCGCCCGAACCCCAGTAGCCGCCCGCCACCAGGTTTCCAAATCCATACGGATCATAAGGCAGTTCGGGATCGCCGTCAGCGTTTTCACGCACATATTTGGACGTGAGAACGGAAGGCATGTAGGTGGTCACCAGGTTGGTGCCGCCCACGCCCGTAACCGATGGGCTCGATGCCGGGTACTCTACGCCCGGCAAAAAAACCCCGGCAACCACAGGCGGGTTTTGCGGGGGAGTCGTGAAATAGCTCACCGAAGGGATCGGCAGCCCGCCGCTATCGCCGGAGCTCGCCACAAAAGTCATTCCCTGCGCATTGCCTTGCTTGAAAATATCCTCGTAGATCGTCAGGATGTCACTAAAATCGACACCGTCGTTGTATTCGGCGTCGTAAGCCGCCTCGGGTCCGCCGAAGGAAGAACTAACGATGTCAGCCTTGTTTTCTTCGACCAGCGTGGCATAGCCGGAGAGAATGGACAGATCGCTCAAATCGGGAATGTTGCACAAAATGATATGGGCGTTCGGCGCCATGCCGCCCGCTTGTTCTAGGTCCAACTCCACTTCGAGGGAAGCGCCGCTATTCGGATCGAAGGGCGCGCCGCCTAAAACCGTTTCTTCGGTGATCTTGGGCGGAGTCAATCCTTCGTGCTTGAAATAAGCCTTGATGTCGCTCTTCAAATAATCGGATGACATGACAATCGCGATGGTTGTCCCGTTGCCGGTGAGCTTTTTATAGGACGGGAAATCATAGGCTTGTTTGAGGTCGTCAAACCAATAACCACCCACGTCGGAGTAGCGATTGGCGGGGACCGTGCCACGGTTCCTCGAATGGGTATGCTGACGAATGGTGGGCGAAAAATGAACGACCTTGGCGCCCATTTGGCTGAGTGCCGCCGGCATCGTCAAGGCGTGCGTCGCGGTGAGAGCTTGAGTACCCTTACTCGTGGTAGCGTTCCAGAGCGAAATTCCAAACGCGGATTCAACGCCGCTTACCGTTCCTGCTACCTGAAGGCCGTGAGAGTTCACTGACGTGACGGTCAGGCCGGAGTTGCCTAGAATTTGCGTGGCCTTCGCGACATCGCTTTGTTTCGGACCAAACTGGCTTTGAAACTGGTCAGGGGTGATCCATTTATGGTAATTGGCGGACCCTGCCGTCTGCTGCTCCTGCAAAAGCTGATCTAGTTGGCTGGCATTCTGCAGCGGCAAATAGACTTCAAATTCGACTTGCTGTTGCGCGGCCGCCGGAGTCGTAGGGGTCAGCCTTTGCGCTGCTGGAGAAAGAGCATGGAAACAAAACAGGTAGAGGGCTCCCATCGTTGCCCAGCCTGTCAAATGGCGCATTTTCAAATGGAACAATAATCCTCCTTCTAGCGTGCAAGGTTATTGCACCTAGTTTGGATAGATTATCACGCAAGGACTATAGGGTACTATTACCCTGAGTACATTCGTGTCGAAGAACTGTCTTCCGCGCAAAAAAAAAGACGCCGCTAAAACTACGCGGCGTCTTTTGGGATTATGGGCAGCAGCTTGTGTTAGTTACAGAGCCGCAACCGTGAGGAGCGGTTTAAACTAACTGCACCCGCTGGTTCCGCCGCAATTCTCGCACTTATAGCAAGAACCGTTGCGGGTCATCATGCTGCCGCATTCCGAGCAGAGCGGGGCATCACTCACAACATTTGCCTCAAACGGCAAGGCCTGTTGCGGCTCCACTTCAGTCGGCCGGAGTTTCGGCGTATTGCCGACCTCGCTTGACTCCGTGATGCCCAGGAAACGGGCGCCCAGCCAGCGGAAAATATAATCAATAATCGATTTGGCGTACGGGACCTGCTGGTTGCCGGTCCAGCCGCTTGGCTCGAAACGGACGTGGCTGAACTTATCCACAAAAAACTTCAGCGGCACGCCATACTGCAGGCCGTAGCTGATGGAGGTGGCCAGCGTATCCATCAAACCGGAAATCGTAGAGCCTTCTTTCGCCATCGAAATGAAGACTTCGCCGGGAGTTCCGTCTTCATACATGCCTACCGTGATGTAGCCCTCGTGCCCGCCAATGGAGAATTTATGCGTGACAGAATTGCGCTCATCCGGCAGCTTGTGGCGAGTAGGCCGATAAACCACTCGCTCAATGGTCTGCGGCACGGCTGCCGCAATAGCCGCCGCTGCGGCTTTCTTCTCGCTCTTGCTGCCGGAGCCGGAGCTAAGCGGCTGAACGCGCTTCGAGCCATCGCGATAGATAGCCACCGCCTTCAGGCCGAGCTTCCAGCTTTGGATATAGGCGTCCATGACGTCTTCCACCGTAGACTCTTCGGGCATGTTGATCGTCTTTGAGATCGCCCCGGAAAGGAACGGTTGCACCGCACCCATCATGCCGATATGGCCGTTGTGATGGATGAAGCGCGTGCCGTTCTGTGGACGGAAGCTGCAATCGAACACATCCAGATGCTCGGGTTTGAGGCCGGGTGCGTCTTCGATGGTTCCGGTGGAATCGATGTGCGAAACAATCTGCTCGGCCTGCGCTGGCGAGTAGCCCAGCTTGATCAACGCTTGCGGCACCGTGTTGTTCACAATCTTGATAACGCCGCCGCCCACCAGCTTTTTATATTTGACTAGCGCCAGATCGGGTTCAATGCCGGTGGTATCGCAATCCATCATGAAGCCGATAGTTCCGGTAGGCGCCAGCACGGTGGTTTGCGCATTGCGGAATCCGGCTATGGAACCAGCTTCGTAAGCCTCGCGCCAGCAGGCTTCGGCCGCCTCAAACATCGCGCGGGGCACGCGTTTGCTATCGATGCTATTCACCGCGTTCCAGTGCATGCGGATTACTTCCAGGAATGAATCTTCGTTCTCCGGATAGCCGGTACAAGGCCCCACGGCATCGGCGATGCGCGCGCTAGTGAGATAAGACTGGCCGCACATGATGGCCGTAATGGCTGCTGCATAATCGCGGCCTTGCGGACTGTCGTAGGGAATACCGAGCGACATCAACATCGCGCCCAAATTGGCATAGCCGAGACCCAAGGGCCGGAAAGCATGCGAGTTCATGGCAATCCGCTCGGTAGGATAGCTGGCGTTATCCACCAGAATTTCCTGCGCAAGAATGGTGGTATCCACGGCATGACGGAACGCTTCCACATCGAAGCTGCCATCCGGACCCACAAATTTCATCAGGTTCAGCGAGGCCAGGTTACAGGCTGAATCGTCCAGGAACATGTACTCCGAGCAGGGATTGGACGCGTTGATGCGGGCCGTCTTCTTTGAAGTGTGCCAGCGGTTGATGGTGGTATCGAACTGCATGCCCGGGTCGCCACACTGGTGCGTGGCTTCGGCAATCTGGTGCATCAATTCGCGCGCTTTGTAGCGGTTCACCGGCTGGCCGTTGGCCACGCTGCGGGTCCACCAGTCGCCGTCCGATTCCACTGCTTGCATGAACTCGTCGGTCGCGCGGACGGAGTTGTTGGCGTTCTGGAAGAAAATGCTGGAGTACGCTTCGCCGTCGAGCGAGGAGTCATAACCGGCATCGATCAGCGTGTGCGCCTTCTTCTCTTCCTTGGCCTTGCACCAGATGAATTTTTCGACGTCGGGGTGGTCGGAATTCAGGATCACCATCTTGGCGGCGCGGCGCGTTTTGCCGCCCGATTTAATGACCCCGGCGAATGCGTCAAAGCCCTTCATGAAACTGAGCGGACCGGAAGCCCGGCCACCGCCCCAGAGGTGAGCGTTTTCTTCCCGGATGGCCGAGAGGTTGGTACCGGTGCCGGAGCCCCATTTAAAGAGCATGCCCTCAGTCTTGGCCAGATCCAGAATGGATTCCAGCGTGTCGCCGACCGAATTAATGAAGCATGCCGAACATTGCGGGTGATTCTCGCCCGGCTGAAGCTTCTTGATCGTTTGCGACGTTTCGTCGAAATAGAAACCGTAGCCGCGCGATTCGCGGACGCCGACATTAAACCAGACGGGCGAATTGAAGCAGGATTTCTGGGTCAACATCAGATGCGCCAATTCCAGCCGGAAGTTTTCGCTGTCTTCCTTTGTTTTGAAGTAGTTTCCGGAAAAGCCCCAATCGGTGATCGTATCCACCACGCGATGGACAAGCTGCCCCACGCTGGATTCGCGCTCGGGTGAGCCCATGCGCCCATGAAAATACTTGCTCGCCACAATGTTCGTGGCAGTTTGTGACCAACTGTTCGGTACTTCGACGTCGCGCTGCTCGAACAACACCGAGCCTTTGTCGTTGCCAATCGTGGCAGTACGGCGTTCCCAGGTAATTTGATCGTAAGGGGTGACACCCGCTTCCAGCTTGGCGGTGAAGAACCGGGGAAATGACACACCGGTGCGTTCTTCCCGCTTCAGCGAGCGGTGTAATTCTTTTACTTTAAGAGCTAAATTAGCGGCTAGCTGTCCCATCGATATATCCGTGGGCCTTTCTGAGGAGAATTGAAGGCAAAAGCTCTTGCCCCAACCTCAATTCAACACCCATTTAGATGCTCGATCAAGGCTAATTTGATGCACCGCTCCACGATATTGTGGATAATCTGTGGAGAACCACAATAGGAAGTGGGTATATGCCGAGGTCGTACAATTTTGCAGTTGGCTAGTTGAGGCTACTGTAGGCTAACTACGCCGAAGCCAAAGTTGAGTTTTCTAACACCAGCGCGGAGATGCAATTCCGCCCGTTGGCCTTGGCCCGGTAAAGAGCCTCGTCCGCCACGCGCACGAAAACGTCGGGAGACCGCTCCGATCCATCGGATACGCTCACGCCAAAGCTCGCGGATATCTGAAGCTCCGCGCCGTCTACCACCATGGTGGTACCGTTCAATCGCTGGCGCATGCGCTCGGCCTGATGGCTGGCATCCTCCAGGTCGCAATTGGGCAGAACGACTAGAAATTCCTCGCCGCCGTAGCGCCCGACTTGATCGTAAGGGCGCATACTGCTGCGTAGGCGGACGGCCGTTTCGCGCAGCACCGCATCGCCCGCAAAATGGCCATAAGTATCGTTTACTTTCTTAAAATGATCCAGATCGAGCAAAATGACGCCGACCGTGCGCCGGTCGCGATGGCAGCGTGAGATTTCCTGCTGTAGCGCCGCGGCGATGGCCGCCCGGTTTGGCAGCATCGTCAATACGTCCTTATTGGCGCGCTCCCGCAGTTCTTCTCTTGCCTGCAGCAGATTCATTTGCAGATCGATGATGCGGCGTCCGGTCCGCAAACGCACTTGCAGCTCGTGTTGATCGAACGGTTTTACGATGTAATCGTCGGCGCCGGCTTCTAATCCTTCCACTGTCTCCCCCTTAGTGTTTTTTGAGGTGAGAAGCAGGATATAGGTATAGGGTTCCCGTAGCGTTTCCCGGACCTTGCGGCAGACCTCCGGTCCGGTCATATGCGGCATCACCCAATCCAAAATGGCCAGGGGTGGCGGATCCGGCCGGGCCAAAATCTCCCAGGCGGCCAGTCCGTTTTCAGCCGTCACCACTTCATAACCCCACTTGGCGACCGACTTGCCCAGCATGGCTAGGGAGGTTGGGCTATCGTCGGCGATCAGTATCTTCATAACTGCTGTAAGCTCTGCCCTGCTATCTCCTTCGGCTTATCAATCGCAAATGTTTAGCTTTCGGCCCAGTAAATCTGCTCAGCGCCAACCAGAAAGGGTACAACCAAATAAAGATACAACCGGGAAAGGCACAAAACAATTTCTCATATTCAATGTAGAAAGCGCTGTCCCATCAATAATAGTGTCAATAGTGCCAGCCCCAGATCCGTGAACCCCTCTAATTTCAACCCTAGTATTATGGGTATGCCGCCAATAATTTTCGCAAATACGCGAAGGCTTTGCAGTAAAGGAGCTTTTAATTGACTAATTCTGTACTCGTTCCGATGGTGGTCGAGCAAACGTCTCGGGGCGAACGCGCGTACGACATATACTCGCGCCTTCTGAAGGAAAATATCATTTTCCTCGGCACGCCCATCGACGATAACGTTGCCAACCTGATTATCGCCCAGATGTTGTTTCTGGCCGCTGAAGACCCTGAGCGTGATATCTCGCTTTATATTAATTCGCCGGGTGGCTCGATTACGGCCGGACTGGCCATTTTGGACACGATGCGGCTGGTTCAGCCGGATATCGTGACGTACTGCCTGGGTCAGGCTGCTTCCATGGCGGCCGTTCTCCTGGCCTGCGGTTCCAAGGGAAAGCGCTTCAGTTTGCCCAATTCCCGTATCTTGATTCACCAGCCCTCCATGAGTGGCCTGGGCGGTCAAGCCGCCGACATCGACATCTACGCACGCGAAATCCTGCGCATGCGCCAGTCCCTGAATGAGATTTTGGCCGAGGCTTGCGGTCAAACCGTGGAAAAAATCTCCCGCGACGTTGACCGCGACTACATCCTAGACCCGCACGGGGCCGTGGACTATGGCTTGATTGACCGCGTGATCTCCAGCAGTAAAGAAGTACCAATCCCCACTCGTTAATTGTCAAATTTTAAGGGCGCGTTCCATCTACTGATATAGAAGGACGCGCTTTTGCCTTTGCCCTGCCTCCAATTGACCGATAAGTAAGAGGCGACGCCGCGGGTATACAGGTTTTAGTACATCAATCCAGTTTTTGGAAGAAATAACGGAGTGTCGCTCTTGACGGTCCTCGCTGGGCTGCGATAGAGTGAGATTCCGATTACAGTTACGCTAAACTATAAAAGACGCTTATCGAATGATGCTAAGACTACGCCCAATAGTTGCTGAAATCATCCTTCTCTCGGCAACTACTATTGGTGTCTCCCACGCAGCGCAAGAACAAGCGCTCCCTCACCCTACAGCAACAGTAAGTGACAACGCCGCGGATTCCTCGGCAGTTACTTCGTCCGGACCATCCGACGCCTCGCTTTTCGATTCCGCTGATACCGCGGAAAGCTCATTAAGCAACGGCGGGGCGCAGTCGAGTGAGGCTAGCGACTGCCTAAAAAAAGCGGAGAGTCATTTCAATTCCGGCCGCCAACTTTACTTTCAGGGAAACGTGGCTGGCGCGCGCAAAGAGTTCGATCAGGCCGTGGACGTGCTGCTCGCCGCGCCGGAATCCTTGCCGGACCGGGGCCGTATTGAGCGGCGGCTGGATGAAATGTGCGACCTGATTTACCGTTTCGACGTAGAGAAACTCGGCGCGGGCAAGCACGGCGAAGACGAAGCGGCGGCTTTTGACCAAGCTCCGATCGATGAGATCAGCCACATGACTTTTCCCGTCGATCCCAGCCTGGCTCCAAAACTCCAAACCGAGTTGAATCAGACTTCCTCGGGCATACCCTTGGAGCTCTCAGACCCGGTTCTCGGATTCGTGCATTATTTTTCGACGGAAAAAGGCCGTCACACCCTAATTTCCGGGTTGAAGCGGTCCGGGCGCTATCGTCCATTGATCGAGCGCATTTTCAACGAGGAAGGCCTGCCGTTGGATTTAGTTTATTTGGCACAGGCGGAATCGGGTTTTCTGCCGCGCGCCGTGTCCTACAAGAGCGCTGTGGGCATGTGGCAGTTCACCGCACCCGCGGGCTTCGACTACGATTTGGCGCACACCAAAGCTTACGATGAGCGGCTGGATCCTGAAAAGGCAACCCGCGCGGCCGCGCATTATTTGAAGGCTCTCTACGCCCGGTACGGAGATTGGTATCTGGCCATGGCAGCTTATAACTGCGGGCCCGGCGTGATTGATCGCGCTGTGGAACGGACAGGCTATGCGGATTATTGGGAGTTGGCTAAGCGGAACGTTCTGCCGCGCGAGACGGCCGCGTATGTGCCCATCATCGTAGCCATCACCATCATGGCCAAGAATCCCAAGGATTACGGAATAGAAGACGTGGTGATGGATTCGCCAGTTGAATACGATTCTATTTCGTTGAGTGCGCCTACCAACCTCAACTTAATTGCCGATGCGACCCTGCAGCCCATTTCCGTTATCCGCGATCTGAATCCTTCGTTGCTGACCATGGTTGCGCCGTCCGGCTTTCAGGTCCATCTGCCGAAGGACACGTCTGAATCCGCGCAGGCCGCGCTTGAATCGGTTCCCGCCGCGAACCGTCAAGCCTGGAGACTGCATCATGTGACAACGGGCGATACGCTGGCCACCATCGCCAGGTCTTATCACGTCACGCCGGAGCGGATTGTACAAGTCAATAACCAGTCGGACACGCTTGAAGCCGGCGATACCTTGATGATTCCCGCTGTGTATGTAGCCCCTCCGAAGCCGTCGCGCCGGAGCGCGGTGCATGGACACGAGACAGCGAAGACGCAAGCACACCATGGCGCGGCGATCCAATCGCGTACTAGGGTGACGGCTGCGCGCCATGTTTCCCCGCGCATCTTGCATCGCAAGGCTGCGGTTCATACGGCCGGATTGCAAAGGTAGCTGCGCGCGGTTTGTATTATTTTTTTTGCATTTTCCCCTCGCGGAAGATAAATGCGAGTGAAATGATTTTGCTTCTTGCACAATCTCGATGCATAGTAAGGGATGTGCGTGAAAGGAGTAGAGCTTGATTCTCAACTATCAGCTAATGCCAGAGGATGAAGACGACGACTTCGACTACGAAGACGAACACGTCGAGCTTGAGTCCGATAAAGATGAGTACGACGACGACGATGAGGACGAGCTGGAGAAGAGCGACGGCCCCGCGCTGGTCATAGCCGTCGTCGAATCGACCGGGGAGCCCGCCGCCAAGGCGCCAGACGCCGGCGGTGAGACTAAAAAAGACTTGGGCATTGACACTGCCGAAGAACCGAAGCCGGTAGCCAAGAAAAAGGCTCCGGGCAAGAAAGCTGCAGCCAAACGGCCCGAAGCGAAAGCCTCGCCGGTCCCCGTAAAGAAGGCCGCCGCGCCAGCTAAAAAGGCTCCAGCAAAGAAAGTTCCGCCCGCTAAAAAAACAGCGCCGGCGGCTAAAAAGGTAGCTGCGCCAGCAAAAAAGAAGGCAGCACCAGCAAAAAAGAAACTAACAACAGTGAAAAAAGCAACCAAATCAACTAAAAAAGCAGCAATTCCAGCTAAGAAGACCGCCGCCCCGGCCAAGAAGACCGCAGCGAAGAAGGCCGTTAAAAAGGCCGTGAAGAAAGTAGCCGCGAAGAAAGCGGTCAAGAAAGCCGTTGCCACGAAAAAGGCAATCAAGAAGGTAGCCGTGAAGAAGGCGGTAAAGAAGGCGGCGAAAAAGAAGTAGAGCGACTGCCGGGCGATGGCCGTTGAAAGGCTTAGGTCGCCCGGCAAGCAAAGACCGTTCGTCGCTATTGGGGCGTTTTGCGTACGGCCGTTCGGCAGCGCTGAAATAAATCCAATAGCGCGTCCGCGTATTCCTCTGCCGAGCGGGGTCCCTTTCCTCCAAAGCCAGCCGTAGGTGTGCCTCGTCCGAAGCCGGTTGTGACTGCGATGAACTTCATCATGTCCAGCGCAAGCTCGTCTGGGGTCTTTAAATTGGGGGTCTCGGGACTGTCTTCTGCCATTCTAATGTCTTGCTCCTTGATTTTGCGCCGCAGTTATCCGCGCCGTCTAGCCTGATTCTCTCATTACCCGCCGATGCCTGTTCGCGCCCGCAACTTGATTCGGAAAATGAGGGGTGGGTCCCAGGCACACCTGCTCGAAGGCGCTGACGGCGCGTTCTACGTCGTCAAGTTTTCTAACAATCCCCAGCACCGCCGGATTCTCATCAACGAGTGGCTAGCCTGCGCTTTTCTGCGCTACCTACAGATTCATGTGCCGGACACCGCATTAATCGAGATCACGCCACAATTCATCGCCGACCATCCGGATTTATATTTCTCATTGGGCTCGCGCCGCGAACCGGTCATTCCGGGTTTGCATTTCGGCTCGAAAATGGCTGTGCATCCCGACCGCGTGGCGGTGTTCGATTTTTTGCCGGATAAGCTGCTCGAAAAAGTGGAGAACCGCAGCGAGTTTCTGGGCATTCTTGCTTTCGATAAATGGGTCGGCAACGCGGATTCGCGGCAAGCTGTTTTCTTCCGTGCCCGCGCCAAAAGCTGGACGCCGTTGAAAGGCGAAACACCCGCGCGCGTCGGGTTCTTCGCGCAGATGATCGATCACGGGTTTGCCTTTAACGGCCCGCTCTGGCGCTTCAGTGATTCGCCGCTGCAAGGCTTGTATTTCCGCACATCGGTGTACAACGAAGTGCGCTCGCTCGATTCGTTTCAGCCGTGGCTCGATATGGTCGGCAATTTTCCCATTGAGGTGATTGATTCGGCTTGGAAAGAAATTCCAAGCGAGTGGCTGCGTGAAGACGCGGATGAGTTGGAAGCATTGCTGGAAGCGTTGTTGAAGCGGCGTCCCCAGTTGCCGCGCTTGCTCGAAGATATTCGCCGCGAGCGCCCTAGCGCTTTTCCCAATTGGCGCTAATCTCCGCAGCCAAGTGCCGCGCCGTTAGCGGCGCCAGCAAAATGCCGTTACGGAAATGGCCGTATGCCAGATAAAGCGAATCCGATTGCCATCTATCGATGTGAAGCTCGTCGCTAGCGGGCCGAAACCCGGTCCAGACTTCCGTCGGCTCGGTCTCTCGCAAATGCGGAAACACAACGCCTGCACTTGCGGTAAGTTCTGCAACCGTGTTCGGTACGATGGTCCGGTCAAACCCCACGTGTTCCATGGAAGCGCCCGCTATTAGCAAGCCGTTGGCACGCTGCAGGAAATAAGCATGGCCGTGGCGCACGATGGTGGGGCAGGTGTGCAAGGGTTGCTGATAACCGAGCAGATGCCCTCGCACGGGCTCCACCGCGGGCAGTGGCGCAACGCCGGCAACCTGGATGGAACTACTCCAAGCGCCCGCTGCGATCACCAATGCATGGAATGACTTTCTGCCCTGCGGCGTTTTCACCTCAGCCCCGCCACGCTCGTGCACGATGCTTTCCTCCAGCGGGCAATGTTGACTCAGCGAGACGCCTAGCTTCTTACACGCCGTGCAAAGCGCCAGCACCACCTCGCGCGGATTCACCACCGCATCATTTGAATAGAAGCGCGCGCCATATAGGTCGTTGCTATTCACACGCGGCCAGAAGACGGGAGCCTTGCTGGGCTCCATCACCTTTGAATGGATGCCGATAGCCGCCTGGCGCGCCGCTCGTGCCTCGAGTGCATCCCACTCCTCCGCCGAATACGCCACGTCCAGCGCCCCGGCCTCCTGCAAGTCAATCGCAAAGCCCGATGCTTCTTCCAGCTCCCGCACAAACGCCGGGTACAAAGCCCGCGACTCAATCGTCAATCGCGCCAATTCGGCGTCCGAGTCAATTTCGCCTCCGGGCGAGAGCATGCCGGCGCCTGCCCAACTAGCCTCGCCGCCCATGGTCCCTTTCTCATAGACCGAGACCGAAAAGCCGCGCTGCGCCAGCCGCCACGCAATCGATAATCCGATGATGCCGCCGCCGGCAATGGCAATACTGGGAACCTCTGACGTCACGCCTTCTCTATTACTACAGCAGGTACTACAGCAGGTTCGGGACTGGCGCGCTTAATCAATTCAAGGAACGCCTTAGCGGCATGGCTGAGGGCGCGGCGCGCCGGGTAAACCATGCGGATCTTCCGCTCCAAGTTCAACTCTTTCACGCGAATTTCGCGCAGAAGATCTTGCCGGATCTCCTGTTCTACGCACATACGCGGCAGAAACGCTACACCCTCGTTGTCTTGCACCAAACGGCGGATGGTTTCGACAGTAGGCATTTCCACGTCCATGTTCAGCGGAACTTTGTGCCGTTGGAACTCGCGCAGCACGGCTTCGCGGTACGGCGAGATCACATTGTGCGCAATGAATGTTTCCATATCCAGTTCGGTGATGGAAAGCTCCGTGCGTCCCGCGAAGCGATGCTTCGGCGACACGATCAGCGTCAGCCGGTCCGTAAAGATGATCTGGGTCAGCAGATGCTCGTCGCCGGGATCGTAGCTGATGACGCCGAGCTCCAACTCCCCATCCAGCAATTGCGATGGGATTTTGCTCGATTCCGTGCGCCTCACCTGTATCTTTACCTTGGGAAACAGACGCCGGTATTGCTCAATATATTGAATAAGATAAAGCGAAGTGGATTCATTCGCGCCCACCGAAAGCCGGCCGGCGTAATTATCCTTCAACTCGCGCAGGGCATTTTCCAGATCGCTTTCCATATTCTGGAAGCGCTTGGCATATTCGAGGACGATCCGTCCTGCATCCGTCAAGAGCAGTTCGCGTCCTGAGCGGTCAATTAGCTTTTCTTTTAAATCACTCTCTAAACGCTGGATAGCAATAGAGATAGCGGGTTGAGTCCGGAGTAATTTCTCACCGGCACGGGAAAAACTGCGTTCTGTTGCGACTGTTAGGAAGACTTTGAGCGGATACAGTTCCATAACGTCCTCCACGTTAGGTGTTTATGTCATGATTATATCTAATGCAAGGTGTCAACACTATAAATTTGCATAATCATCGACATTCAACATAGGATTAAGGAAGGTTTTCACCTCAAACAGGAGCGCTACGTGAGCCGAGTTTACATTTTTGACACGACCCTGCGTGATGGAGAGCAGTCGCCCGGGTGCAGCATGACCATGCCAGAGAAGTTGAAGATGGCGGAAGCGTTGGTGGAATTGGGCGTGGATATTTTGGAAGCTGGTTTCCCGATTGCCTCCGATGGCGATTTCGAAGCGGTCGATGCCGTCAGCAGGCAATTTCCCTGGGTGCAAGTCTGCGCCTTGGCGCGCGCCTGCACTTTAGACGTGGAACGGGCCGCGCAAGCGCTACGCCAGGCCAAGCGTCCGCGTATCCACACCTTTATCGCCACTAGTGATATTCATTTGAAGCATAAACTGCGCAAAACCCGCCAGCAAGTGCTGGATGAGGCGGTGGCCGCGGTGAGCTTAGCGCGCAACTACACCGACGACGTGGAGTTCTCAGCCGAAGACGCGACACGGACTGACTATGACTATCTGGAACAGGTTTGCAAAGCCGTGGTGGAAGCGGGCGCTCGTACAGTAAATTTGCCTGACACCGTTGGCTTCAGCGTTCCCGATGAGTATGCCGAACTGATCGGGCGCATGGTCAAAGCATTGGGTGACCGCGCCATTGTCAGCGTACATTGCCATGACGATCTAGGTCTAGCAGTGGCGAACTCGCTGGCGGCCGTAAAGGCCGGCGCGCGCCAAGTGGAATGCACCATCAACGGCATCGGAGAACGGGCTGGTAATGCGGCTCTCGAAGAGCTGGTGACTATTTTCAAAACGCGCCACGACCAAGTTCCGTTTGAAACCAATATTCATTCGGAAAAGCTATTTGGCGCCAGCCAGTTGTTGACGCGCTTCATTTCCTTTGGCCCGCAACCGAATAAAGCCATCGTCGGCGAAAACGCATTCGCCCACGAAGCAGGCATTCATCAGGACGGCTATTTGAAGGAACCCTCCACCTACGAAATCGTCAGCCCCGCCAGCGTGGGCGTGCCCGAGAGCCGTTTGGTGCTGGGCAAGCATAGCGGTCGGCATGCGCTGAAGAATCGCGCCGAAGACCTGGGTTATCAATTGACGCGCGAAGAATTGGACGACGTGTACGAGCGCTTCACCAAAGCGGCCGACAATAAGAAGGGCTTGCGTCACGATGAGATCGCTACGCTGATAAAGGCGGTAGTGGCGATGCGTACGGGCGCGGCGGTAACAACGGTTTAGGCGAATTTGAAACAAAACATGAAGCTTTCTATCCTGATCTTGCCGGGCGATGGCATCGGCGTTGAAGTCACGCGTGAAGCTGTAAAAGTGTTGCGGCATGTGGCCGCAGCGCATGGCCACAAGCTTTCGTTGAGCGAGGGTCTGTTGGGTGGTATCGCCATTCATAAAACCGGTGGCCCGTTCCCCGACGAGACACGCAAGCTGGCGCTGGCCGCCGATGCGACGCTCCTGGGCGCAGTCGGCCTGCCCGAATTCGATGCCGCGCCGCCGGAAAAACGTCCCGAGCGCGGCCTACTGGGCATTCGTAAAGCGCTCGAAGTGTATGCGAATTTGCGGCCGGTGCGTTCCTATAAAGCGCTGATTGATTCGTCGCCGCTCAAAAATGAATTGGTTGACGGCACGGACATGATCATCGTGCGCGAACTCACCGGCGGCCTGTATTATGGGACTCCGCGTGGCATCTCCGGCAGCGGCGCGGAAGAGCGCGCTATCAACACCATGACCTATACCCGCGCGGAGATTGAGCGCGTGGCCCACATGGCGTTCCAACTCGCGGCCAAGCGGCGCAAAAAAGTCACCAGCGTCGACAAATCAAACGTGCTGGAAAATTCGCAGCTTTGGCGTCGCGTAGTCACTGAACTGGCTGCCGGGTATCCGGGCATCGAACTCGACCACATCCTCGTCGATAATTGCGCCATGCAGTTGGTGCTAACTCCGAAGCGCTTTGATGTGCTGCTGACTGAAAATCTCTTCGGCGATATTTTGAGCGATGAAGGCGCAGTGCTCGCGGGGTCAATCGGCATGCTGCCTTCGGCTTCGCTGGGCGACAAGCGTCCTTCTGGCGCGCGAGTCGGCTTGTATGAGCCGGTGCACGGGTCGGCGCCGGATATCGCCGGACAAGACAAGGCAAATCCGCTGGGAGCGATCGGCTCCGTGGCGGCGATGCTCGAATATAGTTTCGGGTTGACCGAAGAAGCACAAGCTATCTACGGGGCGATTGAAGAAGTGCTGAACAGTGGACGAGTCACCGCCGACCTGAAACCAGCCGGCCAGCCCGTTAGCACCAGCGAAGTAGGCGATGCCGTGTGTGAAGCATTGGCTTCCCGCGTCGCGCAAGTGAAATAAGGACATATATGCCGCAAGCAAATGGCGCGGGAAGCAAACCGCGCACAATCATTGAGAAGGTCTGGGACAGCCACGTAGTCGCCGAAAAGCCAGGCGCGCCGGCGTTGCTCTATGTTGACCTGCACCTGGTGCATGAAGTGACTTCGCCGCAAGCCTTTTCCGGTTTGCGCGAGCGCGGTCTGAAAGTGCGCCGCCCGGATCTAACCATCGGCACCACCGATCACAGCATTCCGACGTATGACCGGGACTTGCCGATCATGGACAAAATCGCCGAAACGCAGATCGTGCAGTTTGAAAAGAACTGCAACGATTTCGGCATTCCCTTTTACGGTCCGCACAGCGCCAAGCAAGGCATTGTGCACGTCATTGGTCCCGAGCAAGGTTTCACGCAGCCCGGAATGACTGTAGTTTGCGGCGATAGCCATACCGCTACGCACGGCGCGTTCGGCGCGTTGGCGTTCGGCATCGGCACCAGCCAGGTGGAGCATGTGCTCGCGAGCCAATGCTTGTTGCAGACTGCGTCGAAAACCTTCGAGGTTCGTGTGGAAGGAACGCTCCGGGAAGGTGTCGGGGCCAAAGACATTATCTTGAACTTGATTTCGCGCATCGGTATCGGCGGCGGCAACGGCTGCGTGTTCGAATTCACTGGTTCGGCCATTCGCTCGCTGTCCATGGAAGAGCGCATGACCGTGTGCAACATGTCCATTGAAGGCGGCGCACGCGCTGGACTCATCGCGCCCGACGAAGTCACGTACCAATATCTGCAAGGCCGCCCGTATGCGCCGAAAGGGGCTGAGTGGGAACGCGCCGTCGCCTTATGGCGCGAGCTACCCACCGACCCCGGCGCCACTTACGACAAGCGCATTGAAATTGACGCTAGCTCGCTGGAGCCGATGATCACCTTCGGCACCAATCCCGGCATGGGCATCGGCATCACGTCCATGGTGCCCGATCCTTCGTCGGTAAACGATCCGGTGGAGCGCGAGACGCTCGACAAGGCGCTGCGCTACATGGATTTGCCTTCCGGCAAATCGCTGCTCGGCCATCCCATTGACGTAGTCTTCATTGGAAGCTGCACTAATTCCCGGATCTCCGATCTGCGCGCGGCTGCGCAAATCTTCAAGGGCCGCAAGGTGAACCCGAACGTCCGCGTGATGGTGGTCCCCGGTTCGCAACAGATCAAGCAACAGGCACAAGCCGAAGGCCTCGACACGATATTTAAAGACGCGGGAGCCGACTGGCGCGAAGCCGGCTGCTCCATGTGCATCGCCATGAACGGCGATCAACTGCGGCCCGGCCAATATAGCGTGTCCACAAGCAATCGCAATTTTGAAGGACGGCAGGGCAAAGGCGGCAGAACATTTTTGGCTAGCCCGCTAACCGCCGCCGCCAGCGCGATTATGGGCGTTGTAACGGACGTGAGAACACTTCGCTAGGAGACGGGCACAATGGAAAAAGTCATCACATTCACCAGCCGGTTAACGGCCATGCCGATCGATAATATCGATACCGACCAGATCATCCCCGCGCGCTTCTTGAAAACGATTTCGAAGGTTGGCTTAGGCGATCAGTTGTTTTACGACTGGCGCTACGACGCGGAAGGTAAGCCGAAACCCGATTTTATTCTGAACAAGCCGGAAGCAAAGCAAGCCCAAATACTACTCGCCGGAGACAATTTCGGCTGCGGCAGTTCGCGCGAGCATGCGCCTTGGGCGCTGACGCAATACGGCTTCCGGGCCGTCATTAGCACCTCCTTCGCCGATATCTTCCGCGGCAATGCAGTGAAAAATTCGCTGCTGCCGATCATCATTCCAGCTGACGCCCACAAAGCGCTGTTCGCCGCGCTGGAGGCCGATCCTACAGCCCAAGTGACCGTAGATCTCGCTCAGAAAAAACTAACGCTCCCCGACGGCTCCAGCGTGAGCTTTCCAATGGACGAGTTCGCGCGCCACTGCATGCTCGAAGGCGTGGACGAGCTAGGCTACATCTTGCAGCAGGAAGCAGCCATCGCGTCATTCGAAGCCGCACGACCCCTAAGCGTGAACACCCTAGCGTAAACGCAATTTATATTTAGCTCCTCAACAATTGGCTCGTAACATTTTTGTGGGGCAGCCAATACTGGCTGCAGCCGCCTTTCAGGGGGCCGTTTTCTGAGAATTTTGTCTCAACTTAACACCACCACTTCAGTAATGAAACATTACGAACGGCGGCTGCCTCATTGGGACATAGTAGGTCAGCCGCTGTTCGTCACGTTTCGCCTGCACGGCAGTCTACCGGCCAATCGCATTTTCCCGCCGGAACGTCTCACCACATCAGGAAGGCATTCCGCTCCATGGACCGCCTCTTAGACCAAGGCAGCACCGGTCCGAGATTTCTCCAGCGGCCAGACATCGCCCAGCTAGTCGAGAGTGCCGTGCAAGACGGCGAGCACCAGTTTCATCGCTATCAACTACATGCGTACGTCGTGATGCCGAATCACGTGCATCTGCTAGTAACCCCAAATGTCATCTCCACGCGGTGGCTTGGGCCACTAAAGGGATTTACCGGCTACCGCGCGAATCAAATACTGGACAGTCAGGGTAAAGCGTTCTGGCAAGACGAGAGCTACGATCATCTGGTCCGGACCGGCGCGGAATTCGAGCGCATTAACGCATACATCGAACAGAACCCGGTAGCTGCCGGATTGGTGGCTGTCGCAGAGGAGTTTGTGTGGTCTAGCGCGAAGCAGGGTGGGCCGCCTGAAAGGCGGCTGCAGCCAGGATTGGCTGCCCCACTTGCTCGGCAAAGATAAACTTCCTTCTGGATCGTATCGCCTCAGACGGCGCTCTGACTCGCACCGGCACACCACTTTTGCATGTTAACCTAATAGCTAGTGTCTTCGTCGCCCTTGAACTTCCATGTAGCACAATACGAAGGGCCTCTGGACCTCCTGCTTGACTTAATCCGCAAGCAGCAAATCAACATCTACGATATCCCGATTGCGCAGATCACGGCGCAGTACCTCGAATACATGCAGAAAGCCATGGAACTGGATATCGAGTTGAGTTCAGAATTCGTGTACATGGCCGCGACCTTGATCCATATCAAAAGCCGCCTCCTACTGCCGCGCGATCCGGAGCTCGAGAAAATTTCGCCGGAAGAAGACCCACGCAAAGAATTGGTCGAGCGGCTAATTGAGCATGAACGCTTCAAGAACGCCGCTGAGATGTTGCAACAAAAACGCGTGATCGAGGAAGCTGTCTGGTCTAACCCCCAAATCGAAACCTTTTTGGCGGACGACGAAGGGCCGGGTCTGGCTGTGACCCTCTTCGATCTGGTCAAAACGTTCGAAGGCGTACTGGCGCGCGTCAAGCAGCGGCCGACCTATGAAATTGGCAAGGAATCGGTCAGCGTGCCAGACATGATCGAATTTCTGCGGCATCAATTGGGGCGCGCGCGGCGGCAGGATTCGGTTTCCGCCACCCAGCTATTTGAGAAACAGCGCAGCAGCCGCGCCGTTATTTGCCTGTTTCTGGCAATTCTCGAATTGGTGAAGCGGCAAGCTATTGAGCTGACGCAAGGCGAGGCATTCGGAGATATCGCTCTGCGCCGCGGGCCGGATTTCGATCTGGCAGCGGAAACCTTGGAAGATTTAGCCACCGTAGAACAGGAATACCGCTGATAGACAGAATGGAAGAAGTGCAAGAAAACAGGGACGTGCCCGAGATTGCTCAGGCCGCCGCCGAACCTGCCGCTGAAGCTGATGTGCTTCCCCCGGAAGAGTCCGTTTCCGATTCAGACGACGTCATTATTGCCGAAGCAATAGAGGAACCGGTCCAGAGCGACGACGCGCCTGCCAAATTAAAAGCAATCATCGAAGCAGCCATTTATATCACCGACGATCCATTGACCGCTCAGCAAATCGCCGCCGCCGTGGAACAGCCGCTCGACCGTGTCAAGGAAACGCTCCAGCAGTTGGTGAACGAGTATGCGGCCCCGGATCGCGGCCTTTCCATTCGCGAAGTCGCCGGCGGCTACAAAATGGCCACCAAGCCGGAGCATCATGAATCCATCCGCATGTTCGTGAAAGGGCTGCAGGCGCCGTTTAAGTTGTCGCAAGCCTCGCTCGAAACATTGGCGGTTGTGGCCTACAAGCAGCCCATCACGGCGCCCGAAATTATGGAAATCCGCGGCGTACAGGGCGCGGGCGTGCTAAAGACGTTGCTTGATCGTAAATTGGTAGCGGCGGCGGGGCGGAAAGATGTGCTCGGCAAGCCCATTCTTTATAAAACGACGCGCGAATTTCTGATCCAATTCGGTTTGAACTCGCTGGCGGAATTGCCGACGCTCAAGGAATTCGAAGACCTGGGCCGCCTAGCGTTCAACGAAGAAGAAAACGCGCTACCGCCCCCGGCAGAACAAACCCAATCTGAACCGCCCAAACCGGAACACGCCGAAGAACCTATCGAAGAGCCGACCCCAATAGTGCCCGCGGAAGAGCAGTCAAATAATGCCTGAAGAACGTCTTCAAAAAATCCTGGCGCACGCCGGTATCGCCAGCCGCCGTAAAGCTGAGGAATTAATCATCGCGGGGCGTGTTTCGGTCAACGGGGAAACCATCACTGAGCTCGGTTCTAAGGCGGACCTGGCGGTGGACAAAGTCAAGGTGGACGGCCAGATTCTGCATGAGCCGAAACATCATCTCTACATTGCCTTCAATAAACCAAAGGATTGCGTGACCACAGTACACGATCCGGAAGGGCGTCAAACCGTGATGTCCTTCTTCAAAGGTTTCCGTGAGCGGATTTACCCGGTCGGACGGCTCGATTACGCCAGCGAAGGACTGCTGCTGCTCACCAATGACGGCGATTTCGCAAACCGCCTCATGTCGCCCGCAAGCCACGTCACCAAGACATATCTGGTCAAAGTGAAAGGCACCTTGACGGCCGAGCAAGAGGAGCAATTCCGGCATGGCATTCCCATACACGGTAAACGGACCGCGCCCGCCGGGTTGAAACTGATACGGAAAGGCGATAACCCCTGGTATGAAGTCCGCCTGGTGGAAGGCCGCCAAAATCAGATCCGCATCATGTTCAAGCATCTCGGCCATCTGGTGGAAAAGCTGAAGCGGGTGAAGATCGGTTTTTTGGATCTGGGAACCTTGAAACCCGGTGCATACCGCACCTTGACCAACCCCGAAGTCGCGCGTTTTCGTAAATTGATGAAGCTGGAAGCTCCCGGCAAAGAATCAAAGAGCTAAACGATGACCGACGAAGAATTGACCAAACTGCTCCAGGAAACCAAAACCATCGCCGTGGTGGGCCTCTCTAGCAATCCCGCGCGGCCTAGTTTCGGCGTTTCGCGTTTCCTGCAACGCCAGGGTTATCGCATCATTCCCGTGAATCCGGCGGAGACGGAGATTTTAGGCGAACGCTCCTACCCGTCAGTTCATGAAATTCCCGATGAGGTAGATATTGTCGACATCTTCCGCCGTTCGGAGGCGGTGCCTGGAGTCGTGGATGACGCGCTGCTTAAGAAGCCACGCTGCATTTGGATGCAGGAGGGCGTCGTTAACTATGAGGCAGCAAAGAAAGCGGAAGCGGCCGGCGTCGCCGTCGTGATGGATAAGTGCATGTTGAAAGAACTAGCGCGATTATTTCCCGCAAAAATATAACAATGCGCGAGAGTAGAAGACGCCTGAAGCTACTCTCTCTATATCGTCATCCTTTTGAATAACCCCGTGCGCACATCTCGGCCGCCGCTGGTTCTGGCCGCGGCCGTCGTTCCTATTTTTCTTTTGCTGCTTGCCTTTTCAGGATGCACGCAACCGCGAGAAGTACTGGGGCAGGCCTACGTCGCCCCAGCGTCGTTAAACGTCCGCAGCCAACTCGCGCTGAAAAGCGGCGCGGTCGCCACGCTAAAGCATGGCGACTTAGTCGATATTGTCGATGTCCAGCGCCGCATGGTGAAAGTCCGGACTGCTGCGGGTTTTGAAGGCTGGGTGGATTCTCTGTCTTTGCTCAGCGTCGACCAAATGAACCAATTGCGGCGCGAGCGCAAAGCGGCCCTGCTGCTTCCCGCCGAAGGTTCAGCCACAGCCTTCGAGACGATGAATATTCACATCGCTCCCGCCCGGACAGCGGCTGCGTTTGCCCAGATTCCCGAAGGCGGATCGGTGTCCGTTTTAGGGCGGAAGGTGACGCCTAAGCTCTCGCCGCCCGTGCGTGGGCCTTCCTTGATGTTCGAACGGCCCCAAGCCTCCAATCGCAAGCAACGCAAAGAGCTGTCCACCAAGCTGAGTCTGCGCGTGCCGCCCAGGCCCGCGCCTCCCAAACCTCCCGCCAACTGGCAAGAGCTTTCGTCGGAACGGATTGATGGCGGCCATGCCGATCTGCCAAAGAAGCCGGAAGCCGCCAAACCCGCGGAAGCGCCGAAGAAGCCGGTTGTCATGGACGATTGGACGCTTGTACGCACCAAGGCAAATGAGGTTGGCTGGGTGTTGACGCGCAATTTGCTGATGTCGGTCCCCGACGAGGTGGCGCAATACGCCGAAGGGAAACACATCACATCGTTCTTCGATCTCGGAACGGTGCAAGATGAGGTCAAGGGCGCGAAGCACCATTGGCTCTGGACCACCGGGCCTATGCTGCTGCCCTACGATTTTGATTCCTGGCGCGTATTTCTCTGGAACGGCCGCCGGCACCGTTACGAAACCTCATACCGGCAGCACGATCTGGAAGGCTACTTTCCGGTTCACGTGGATCCGGCTGAAGCCAATGCCGACACCCGAACTTTCCAGCTTGTTACGAAAGACGACGACGGCAAATTCCGCCGCCGGTCCTACGTTTTTGACGGCTCGCGCGTGCATCTGACCGGGACAGAAGACTACACACCTGGAGCCGCGCCCAAGCCGCAACCCGTCGCAAGCATCGATACCGGCAAATTGCAAATGAAGCTAAGAGCGTCCGGTTGGCTTAAACGCCAGTGGACTGCGATAAAGCAGCGCTTCGGACGGTAAGAATATGACTATTGACCCCATTCAAACGTTGCGCCGCCGGTTACGACATTCCACCGCTTTAAACCAAACGCGCCGAAATTTTTTACCTTGTCGTCTCTTGTGCTGAGCCAGAGATGCCTTCCGCGATCGGCCGCAAAGCGCGCGCCCACCCAGGATTGCTGTAGCCAAGCGTCATTGAAAGATGAGTCCCGCCGAAAAGAGAGTATTCCGGGCTCAATTCCGGTATTGTCAACTCGCCATCCGTTAACGCCGCCAAAACCAATAAAGACGTCAAACTGATCAGTCACGGTTTTAAGGGTCGCCTGTGCGCCAAACGGGAGTAGAGTGACTCGGCTGCGCTCCAAAGGTGGGCGCACAATACAGCGTGGACATTCAAGACCATGCGCCGTCGACGGCCCGCTAGAGAGGCCGGGCCTAAATTCAAACCCCTCGGCAATTTCTTTCGAACTATAGCCGAATGAATCAATAGTTAGATTTTTAACAAAATCTCCGCGTGGACGCGTCTGCGGCTTACGGGCCAGCAGTTGCCGCTCCTTGACCGCGGATAAGTCGGGAATCTTGATCCCGGACGGCGGAACAATGATCGGCGCAGCGATGCTACCTGGCATTTCTTGCTGTTGTGCGGCTAAATGCGCCGTCCATAATAATATGGCGCACCCAATAGAGGTACATTTCTTGTTCACATAACAAATTGATGTGTCCCTCAGCTTCTTGGTTACTCGCACTCATGGCGGCGCGCCCGCCCTCAGGCTGCATTGCGCTGAAGCCCGTCCCTACTATGGGTTACTTGGTGATGATGCCGCAGGCTATGCGCGGGCCAGCGTTGCCGGCCGGGTCAGATTTCATGTCGTCCGCGGCTCCGTGAATGACTAGCGCGGTTCCGCCATCGGCGAAAACGGAATGAGTGTCGCTACCTAAGTTGACGTTTGGATCAGTAACGGTGGCTTTGGCCGTGCCGTTTGCGGCAACGGTGAAATTCTGCATGTCGCCGGCGTGCGGCCCTTCGGGATTTTGCAGGCCGTGGTGCTTTTGATCGGGATTGAAATGCGGACCCGCCGTGGTGAAGCCCGGAGCGTCGCACTTCGCCTCTTTGTGGATGTGAATGGCGTGCTCGCCCGGGGGTAGATTTTTCAGATTCAGCTTAATCTTGACGCCGCTCTTTCCGGCGCTGGTGATAGCTGCTGTTCCGACGCTTTCTCCTTTTGCGTTCTTGAGCTCTACTTTGGTGGAAGCCGCATAGACGGCAAGCGGCAGGCAGCAGAGCGCTGCGGCGGCTAGAAACGATTTTGTGCTTGTCATGTCCTATCCAGCATATTCCTCCGGGCGTGCGAGAGGAGTGTTCTAGGATAAACAGGTGCATGATTCGCGGCGCTCACAGGTACGTTGGATTCTGATTGGCTGGATATTCCTGGTAAGCGCGGTGGCTTATCTCGATCGGGTAAATTTGCAGATTGCCGGCAAGGCGATCATGAACGAGTTCCATCTGGATACGGTGCAACTCGGCTGGATTCAGAGCGCATTCGTGTTGGGCTATGCTTTTTTTCAGGCTCCGGCGGGGCGGCTGGCTGACCGCATCGGACCGAGACTCATTATCGGATTGGGCGTTATTTGGTGGGCGATTTTCACTTCAGCCATCACGGTCATACCGTTGGTCTCGATTTCCCTAGGAATGCTAATTGCCACGCGTTTCTGTTTGGGCATTGGCGAAGCGGTGGTTTACCCGGCATCGAACACGCTGGTCGCGGCGTGGATTCCTTCCACCGAACGCGGGCTGGCGAATGGGTTCATTTTCACGGGAGTGGGATTTGGCGCGGGCATCACGCCGCCGATCATCACAGCCATAGCCATCAACTATGGCTGGCGCGCTTCCTTCTGGTTCAGCGCGGCTATCGGATTGTTCGTCGGCCTGGTATGGTTCCTGATCTCGCGCGATAAGCCGCGGGAGCACCCGTGGGTTTCAAAAGCCGAGAACGACTACATCGAGGCCGGACTGCCGAAGTCCAATCCTAAGCTGGGCGGAGAAAAGATGGGCTGGAGCCAGATCATCCGGAACAAGGATATTTGGGCGGTTTCGCTTAGCTACTTCGCTTTTGGCTATGCGGCCTATATTTTCTTCAGTTGGTTTTTCATCTACCTTAACGATGTGCGCGGATTAAATCTACGCCAAACCGCATCATGGAGCATGCTGCCGTTTTTGGCGATGGCCGGCGGGTCAGCCTGCGGCGGATGGATAAGCGATTTGATCACGAAAAAGAAGGGCAAGCGCGCGGGGCGCTGCCTGCTGGCGGTGGTGAGCATGGGGCTGGCCGGTTTTTTTATCGCACTGGGAACACAGGTGGCAAGCGCACGGATGGCGGTGTTGGTTTTGGCTGCCGGCGCCGGATCGCTTTATCTTTCGCAAAGCTCGTTCTGGTCAATCACCGCGGATATCGGCAAGAAGTCAGCGGGAACAGTTTCGGGCGTGATGAATATGTGTGGACAGTTTGGAGGCGCGTTGACGGCGTCGCTGACGCCATACTTAGGAAAACGGTTTGGATGGAACGTTTCGTTCCTGGTGGCGGCTGGACTTTGCGTCATCGGAGCGGTTGCCTGGTGGTTTGTGAATACAGAAGCTGACGAAGTTCTCCCGGTTGAGGTGAAAGTATGAGTAGTCATTTGTTAAAACGGCGCAATTTTTTGGCGCTGGCGGCGGCTCCGCTGTTGCGCGGCGCGCCTGTTCCTAAGATTAAAGATGTTTCCGTGATTGCCACGGCTCCCGCGGGCTCCCGTCTGGTGGTGGTCAAGGTGCAGACCGATCAAGACGGACTGTACGGCTATGGCTGCGCTACGTTCACGCAGCGCGCGGACCTGGTGGTGGAGGCGGTGAACCGCTATCTGAAGCCGCTCCTATTGGGCCGGCCCACGGATGGGATTGAGGACCTTTGGCAGGTCATGTATAACTCCTCCTACTGGCGCAACGGTCCGGTGTTGAACAACGGTATCAGCGGCGTGGACCAGGCGCTTTGGGATATCAAGGGACGCCAGGCCGGCATGCCGGTGTACGAATTGCTGGGCGGCAAATGCCGTTTCGGCGCAATGGTGTATAGGCATGCGGCCGGCGCCGAAATTTCCGACACGCTGAACCAAGCCCGCAAATTGATGGCAGAGGGCTCAAAGGCGGTGCGGCTGCAAGTGGGCATTCCCGGACAGGCGGCTTATGGGGCACCCGCCAGACAACAAGCGGGTGCGGCGCCAGCGGGAGATCCGACGTTCGATTCCGATGCTTACACGCGCCGCACTCTGCAGTTATTTGAAGCGGCACGCAAAGAATTGGGCGTGGAAGTGAATCTGCTGCACGATGTGCATGAACGCGTGCCGCCGCGCCAGGCGGTGCAGTTTGCCAAGGACATGGAACAGTTCAAACTGTTCTTTTTGGAAGACGCGCTGTCACCCGAGAATATCGATTATTTCCGGGAAATGCGGGCGCACTGCACGACGCCGATCGCCATGGGCGAGTTATTTAACAGCCCGCATGAATGGAACATGCTGATTCGCGAAAGACTGATCGACTATATCCGGGTGCATGTGAGCCAGGCAGGCGGGTTGACTCCCGCGTGGCGCATGGCGGTGATGGCGGATGCGTTCCAGGTGAGAACCGCGTGGCACGGGCCGGGCGATGTTTCTCCGGTTGGACATTGCGCCAACGTAACGCTGGACCTGGTGTCGCCGAATTTCGGTATTCAGGAATGGAGCGAGCCGAACGAACGCCTGCAGGAAGTGTTCACAGGCTATCCAGAATTGAAAGACGGCTATGCGTACGCGAACGAGAAGCCGGGCTGGGGCGTGGAAATTAACGAGAAGGCCGCGGCGAAATATCCGTTCGGATCTGAGCGTGGTGAGCGCAAAGTATTGAACGGCGGCTGGGGCGTGGTGCGGCGGCCTGATGGCACGGTGATTAATCAGTAGAAAGCGGGGAGCAACCGCTCCCCTTATAGAAGACGGCATTCAATCGCCATGGCAGGTTGGGAAGCAGCTTATTGCGGTACAAGAAACTCCGGAGAGCAGACGCTTCCATAAACCGATAGAACGTGAAATTGTGCTTCGAAAGAAACCTTTCGATTTCCTCAAAAAGTGGCTTGCCAATCTGCATCGGCCGAAACGACACTTCTATATGGATCAGCTTCACGTGCTTCAATACATTCGCAGCGCCTTGCAGCGCTTGTAATTCCGCGCCTTCCACGTCAACCCATAAAAGATCGGGCGGTTGTTTGCCGCTGAAATAATTATCCAGCGTCGTCGCGTCCACGGTAATTTCATCTTGGACGATTTGACCACGGCGCCTGGTGTAATCGGGATTGATACGGAAGAGCGAAGAGAAGCCGATGTCTTTATTGCCGGAGAGCTCTGAATTCACTGGGTAAAAATGGAGTTCGCCGACTTTATCCGTAATTGCTACTTGGTTGAAGTGAACCCGGCCGTCAATAAATCCGGCAAGATTTTGGAGGCAGACTTTTGCGGCGGCGGGATTCGGCTCGAAAACATGCAGCGTTTTTGCATTTAACTGCTGTAAAAGATAGATACCTTCAAGAGCATCGCGACTGCCGATATCACAGATGATGGGGTGATCATTTAATAATTTCCTTGCCAGCGTAAGGAATTTGGGACTGACCGAATCCATTATGGCTTGACGACCTCAAACTCCCATTCAATGAATTTGCCGCGGATTACGTAGCAGAGATAGTGTTCCCAGAAGAGCCGAAAGCGGGGCCAGGCGTTGACAAGAAGCTCGAATCCGAGATAACGCCAGAGCATCAGAAGCTTTACGTACACACGTTTTTCATGAAACTTCACTTTTGAGTAGTAGCCGAAGCCTCCGTGGTTAGAGCCGAAATAGCGAAAAGAATAGGAGCTGAGATGGGAACGGTGAGTGGGATCGGTAAATGAAGAAAAATCCGTGTAGTGGGGCGTGGCGATAAACACCGTTCCACCGGGCCTGACTAAACGATGGAACTCCTCCATGGTGCCCATGACATCGGCGACATGTTCGATGACATGGGAACAATGAACGTGATCGAATGAGTTATCGGAAAAGGGATAAGGCAGGTGATCGATATCGGCTAGGACGTCGGCGTTGCTGGAGGGATTCCGGTCAATGCCAATGGCATTTGGCAACTTATTGATTCCACATCCGACGTCTAACATCCTGCGTTCCACTGCACGACCCACCTACTCAATATAGCTTTGTGCACGAAGCAGAGCGCCGTCGTATATGGATCGCCCGTCTTGTTCACCAAATCGGCGAAGACAGCGTATCTTTGCCTTTCAGCGCCGGCTTCCATCGGGATCCCCCGTTCGCCGGGACTTACTTACGGCCGCGCGCCGCTTCCCATTCGGGACTGTCCAGAAAATAGGTGTCGTAGAGATCCTGTACATCGCGCAGACTCTCGGGTGGCTCCGCGCCGCGAGCAATGCGCGTGAGCTTACGGAAATATTCGAAACGCTCAACACCGGGAGCGATCACTATTAAAAGGCCCGCGCCACTGCCACGGTCCGCCGAGAACGCGTGCGGAAGATGGGGCGGCATTACGATCACGTCGCCGCGCTCAGCCCTGACGATCTGAGTGCTGGAAAGAACTTGCACGATGCCATCGAGCACATAAAACATCTCAGCCGAGCGGTCATGACGATGCGGCCGCGCGCCATCTGCTCCTTTATCAAGAGTTACCTGCACGGTTGACAGTGCGCCGCCAGTGGCGTTGCTGTCCACGACAAGTTTGACTTTGGCCGTGGGAACTCCGACAACTTCGGGATGGCTGGCTCGAACGACAATGGAACGGTCGGGATTTGGTAATGGGAGCGACATGAATCCGCCGGTTTATAGACTGCGGGAGTTGTCGCGACGCTTCGTACAATGCCAAAACAGTCAGAACCCGGGCCGGCGAATTGCTCGCAACAATTGAAAAGCATTCGGCTCCGCTCGCGTTGAGTACACGAAGCTGCGGTGAGCGACGCGAAACCGAGAGGGTCCGGCCCGCGTATCTCTAATAGAAGCTGATTACACCTAAATGCTGCGTTTCGTCTTACCGTTGGTTTTGGTGTTTGCGGCCTGGGTGTTCGCCCAGGACGATCCGGCCGTGTTTAAAGCGGGTGTGGATATGACCCGCGTGGACGCGCAGGTAGTCGACCGGAATGGACGCGCGGTCACGGGATTGCGCATCCAGGATTTTATCCTGCGATTGGATGGACAGGTTCTGCCTATTCGCAGTCTTGCGAGCGAGAATGTGCCAATAGACATCCTGCTTCTGTTGGACGTGAGCGGCAGCATGGAGCCGCACGTCGAGCGGATTGCTTCCGCCGCGCGTGAGGCTTTGCAGGTGCTCGCCGATAGAGACCGCGTGGCCATTATGGTGTTCGACACGTCTACTCGCGTCCGGCTGCCGTTTCGAAGCAGTCACAGTGAAGTCACGGCGGAACTGAATCACCTTATCCGGTGGGAACGGTTTAATGGCGGAACGCGGATCACGAGCGCGATGATGGATGCCGCCAGTTACATGCGGAGGGAAGCTCGACCGGACGCGCGCAGAGCCATTGTTATTTTGACAGACGATCAGACGCAAGATGGGAAAGACGAGGCAAGCGTGGAAAGCGCGCTGGCACGCGGTAATATCGTCCTCAGCTTTCTACAGGCTCCGTATGAACCGCCTGCGATGAACCGAGGCGGACAGCGCGTTCCCATGGGCGGCGGCTGGCCGGGAAGCGGAGGCGGCCTGAGCATTCCGGGCACCACTGGCCCGATCATCCTGGGCCGCGGCGGCCGGGGCGGGATGGGCGGCGGAGACAATTCGCATTCGGCTGGAACGGATGAAATAGCACGTGACTCGGGAGGGGACACGATGCGGGTGGATGAAGCTTCGGCGCTGGAGGACACGCTTGCGAGACTGCGGCAACGTTACGCATTGTATTTCTATTTACCGGAAGGAGCAAAACCTGCCGACCGGCGAAGTATAGAAGTCAATCTTGCCCAACAGGCCAGCATACGATTCCAGGACGCGGAGATTCGTTATCGCCGTGTTTACCTGTCGGGCGGCAGCGGCGAGGAACGGACGGGCGCGGCGGCGATTACCCACGCCCACGATTCGGGAGACGCGAGCCGACCGGTTTCCAGCCAGCCGGCTCCGAGCCAGATGCCCAATGGCCGCAGGGTTGCGGTGAATGAAGATTCACAAGGGCCAAGCATCAACATGATTACCCCAGACCCGGATGACGCCACCGGCCAGACTACTGCCGCCCCGGCAAAGCAGACGCCTCCGAGCACAGGCTGGCCGCGCGTTAAGCAATAAAATCGGCCGTGGCGCCAAGATGCCGGCAGGGTTGCAGCAAGCCCCGCAAGCTTGATGTCACCCCGCCGTCCTCAAAAATGTGAGATACTCGAACCACTTTAGGATATGACCCTGGGGAGGGTATATGCAGAAGATCACGCATATTTGGACCACCCGCTTAGCAATATTGTTGCTGGCCGGCGGCCAGACAATGTGGGCGCAGAAAGCTCCCACCACCGGGCCTGCGGCTTCGACGCCGAACGCCGGAACACCAAGTACGGGAACAGGCAGCAACCGCGGGACGTTCGGCAATATTCCATCGAATGGAAACACGTCAAATTACCCTACGTCGCCTGACTCCACGCTCAACCGTCCGATTTTTCTATCGGGCAAAGTCATGTTCGACGATGGCACACCGCCGAATATCAATGTGAGAATCGAGCGCGTCTGCTCAGGCAATCCACGGCTGGAAGCGCATAGCGATTCAAAGGGAAGATTTTCGTTCCAGTTAGGGCAAGGCTCCAGCTTTGACATGGACGCGAGCGATACGGGATCAGGCCGCGGATTCGGCGCGCCGAACAACGGACTTTCCAACGGACGGATGAATAACCCCGCTGCTTCTCCCACCGCGCTGTGGAGTTGCGAGCTCAGGGCGGCTTATCCGGGATACCGCTCGGATGTAGTGCAGTTGGCCACCCGCCGGTCATTGGATGATCCGGATGTAGGAACGCTGATTCTGCACAGACTAGCGAATGTTCAAGGCTCCACCATTAGTTTGACTACTGCGTTGGCGCCCAAGGCGGCGGTGAAACAGTTCGAAAAAGGCGAGCAGTCGGCGCAGAAAGACAAGCTGGAAGAGGCGGAGAAGCACCTGCTGCAAGCGACTGAACTTTATCCAAAATTCGCGGCGGCTTGGTTTGCGCTGGGACGAGTGCAGCAGCGGGAGAACAAGCCGGGCGAAGCGCGCAAGGATTACCTGGCGGCGGTTGAGGCCGATCCGAAATATGTGAGCCCGTATGACCAACTGGCTTTGCTGGCGGCGCAGGAAGGCAAGTGGGAAGATGCGGCGTCGTATAGCAAACAGGCGATCAGTCTTAATCCAGTGGAGTTTCCGACGGCTTTCTGGTACAACGCGATTGCGAATTACAATCTAAAGAAACCGGCGGAAGCCTTGAAGAGTGCCCAAGCGCTGGTAAAGATGGATACGCAGCACAGATTCCCGGAGGCCGAGAATTTGCTGGCGCAACTGTCGATGGATTCGCGGAATTATACGGAAGCCGCAGTTCATTTGCGCGCCTATCTAGCGCTGGCGCCTAATGCAAAAAATGCGGATGTGCTGAAGCGGCAGTTATCGCAGATAGACGAGGCAAACGCGGCCGAAAAGAAGTAGGAAACGGCCGCCCCGAACGGTGTTTAATAGGAAGCGATGAAACTATCGCTTGCCGCGTTCGCTGTGATTGCTACTTGTTTTGCTTGTTTTGGAGCCGACCTGGATTGGCTATCTCTTCTTCAGGAGCGGATTCCGCAATATGGACATCGCAATTGGGTGGTGATTGCCGATTCGGCCTATCCGGCGCAATCGGGCGATGGTATTGAGACGGTGGTGTCAAACGCCGGTCAAGTAGAGGTTCTGCGGCGCGTATTGTATGTGCTGAAGGCATCGAAGCACGTCACACCCATCATTTACACCGACAAAGAGCTGAGCTATTTGGACGAAAACGACGCGCCGGGCATTGGCACGTACCGGGAGGATCTGGAGCAGATTTTAGGCGGCCAGAAGACGAATGCGCTACCGCATTTGCAGATCATCAGCAAGCTGGATCAAGTGAGCCAGGCGTTTCGCGTATTGATTATCAAGACCAATATGACGCTGCCGTATACATCTGTATTCCTGGAGCTTGATTGTGCGTATTGGGGAGCGGATGCGGAGAAGCGGCTGCGGGCGAAGATGGCGGCGGGCGCGCGGTAATCTTGTATTTGAATGGAGATTTCCGACGCTGGTCTGGAGCAGGCGCGGCAGAAGTTGACCGAGATCCGGCATCTGCTGTTGACGCTGCATAAGGCGCTCCTCGATTCCGAAAGAACCTCTTATGAATTGGTGCATGGGACGATCCCTTCGGCGGGGTCGTTTTTGCAATTGTTGATCAACGATAACTGGTTCGCATGGCTGCGGCCGATTACGACGCTGCTGGTGCAGATTGACGAGAGTTTGGCGGCGAAGAAGCCACCGGCCACGGCGCGCGATTTTGAGCGGTTGATTGTGGATACGCGGGCTCTGCTCTCGGCGTCGCGGGAAGAGGATGTGTTTTGGAAGCGCTATTCGGCGGTAGTGGCGCGGGACCCGGGCGTTGCGGTGCTGGATGGGCAGATGCAGGCGTTCCTGCAACCGGTGGGCAGGTAAAGGCCGACGAGGGCGTCGACCGCGGTCCAGGGGGACCGCCCTACTTCGGAATTGTGCAAGACATCCAGGATTCAGGATATTAATAGAATGCCGCACTCAAGCATTACCATCGAGACCGGCAAGCGGGATGGTCAGCCATGCATTCGCGGAATGCGGATTACGGTAAACGATGTTCTCGGCTGGCTGGCTCATGCGATGACCGAGGAAGAAATCCTCGACGAGCATCCGGGTCTGCAAAAAGAGAACTGTGCGGCAGTATACGCGTATGCAGCTATAGCAGGAAACCCGGCTTAAGCGTTTACTTGCGTTTGCAACTGCGAGGTGACCAAGTCGCTGATCTCGTCGGCGGTGATTTGATCGTGTGAAATGACGGACCGGACGATGCCCTTTTGCAAAACAAGAATCTGCGGAGAAGCATGAGCAATTCCCGTCCGCTCAGAAATTTCGACCGCAAGCGGCCGTTCCTCTCGAACGGAAATCAGAAAGACAGGAATGGAGGGGAATTCCTTCCGAAATCGCAAGACCTGATGGTACGCAACCACGCTGGTCGGACACTTTGGACTGTGTTTGAACAGTACGGCTAGTTCCATGCCGAAGGGGATTTCTAAATCGGTAATACTTGGAATTTGGCCGTTCGGGATGTGCGTTGCCAGTTCCGTCGCTCTACGCAACCAATCAAACATTTGCGGATCTATGCTTCCCTTTTCAATCTAGCTACCTTATCTAATATAGTCTTCTTTGGCTAGCGATAGGCGGGGATGCCGGTCACTCTTTCGCCGATGACCAGAGCGTGGATGTGGTCAGTTCCTTCATAGGTCTTTACCGTTTCGAGATTGCACATGTGGCGCATGATGGGATATTCGTCCATGATGCCGTTGGCTCCGAGTAGGTCGCGGCTGAGGCGGGCGCATTCAAGCGCAATGGCGACGTTGTTGCGCTTGAGCATAGAGATGTGGGCGGCCTCGATCTTTCCGGCATCCTTTAGCTTGGCGAGGTGCATGGCGAGCAATTGGCCTTTGCTGATTTCGGTAATCATCCAGGCCAGTTTTTCTTGTACAAGCTGATGACCGGCGAGTGGTTTATCGTCAAACTGTTTGCGGGCGAGCGTGTAGGCGCGGGCGGTTTCGTAGCAGTCCATAGCCGCGCCCA
>DASXGT010000260.1:0-18536 GCA_036488895.1 Bryobacteraceae bacterium
TGCGTCTACCAGAACGACCTCTCGTGGTCTTCGCCGACAACGCCGCTGCCTGCCGAAGCGCATCCGCGCAAAGTGTTCGAGCGGCTGTTCGGCGATGGCGGCAGCTCGGCCGACCGGTTGGCGGAGATGCGGAAGAACGCCAGTCTGCTCGACTGGATGCAATCCGATATCGCGAGACTGCAGCGCAAGCTCGGCCCGAGCGACCGCAGCAAGGTGAGTGAGTATCTCGATTCGGTGCGCGAGATCGAACGACGGATTCAAAAGGCGGAAGCCTCGACCGCCGATTCGCACCTGCCCGATCTCGACCGGCCCGTCGGCGTGCCCGCCAAGTACTCCGACCACGCCAAACTCATGATCGACCTCCAGGTTCTGGCATGGCAAGCCGATGTGACTCGTGTGATCGTGTTCCAGCTCGCCCGCGAGACCAGCAATCGCGCGTATACGGAAATCGGCATCAGCGAAGGACACCATCCGCTGACGCACAACGGCGGCAATCCGGCCATGTTGGCAAAGTGCGCGGAGATCAATAAATTCCACATGGGCCTGTTCGCTTACTACCTGGAGAAATTGAAGGCGACTCCCGACGGCGACGGCAACTTGCTCGACCACTCCGTTTTGCTATACGGCAGCGGCATGTGTGACGCTGACAAACACGACCACACCAACCTACCGATCGTGGTGGCGGGCGGGAAGCCGAAGGCGGGCGGCCGCTACGTGAAGTACCGCGAAATTACGCCGATGGCGAACCTGCATCTGACGCTGCTCGATCGCGCCGGTGTACGGCTCGATTCCTTCGCCGACAGCACCGGCAAGCTAATCGAACTTGAGGAGCCGGCTGCGCTCTGATGCGCCTGGTGGTTGCACATCTTGCCGTTTCACGTCTGGCCGTCTCGCTGCTGGCCTTTGGCACGCTTGCGCGCGCCGCCGATTCCGTTGTCGCCGACGCCGCGAAGAAGGACGATCGAGCGGCTGTCGAATCGCTGATCGCCGCGCACAAAGACGTCAACGCTCCGCAGATTGACGGCACAACCGCGCTGCACTGGGCCGCGTACGTAGACGACCTTGAATTGGCGAAGAAACTGCTTGACGCCGGCGCGAAGCCGGGTGCGGTGAATCGCTATGGGATGACGGTTCTGGCGCAAGCCTGCATTAACGGCGACGCGCGGATGGTCGAACTGCTGCTCGAACACGGCGCCGACGCGAACCAGGCGCTACCCGGGGGCGAAACACCGTTAATGACGGCGTCGCGGACCGGAAAAGCCGGCGCGGTGCACGCCCTGCTCGCGAAAGGCGCGGTGGTTGACGCGAAGGAAGTGCGTGGGCAAACCGCGATCGTTTGGGCGGCGGCGGAAGGCAATGTCGAGGCTGCGCAGGAGCTGATCAAGGCAGGAGCGGATTTCAAGATCCGCCTCAATTCCGGAATGACGCCGCTGCTGCTGGCGGTCCGCGAAGGCAAGTTGGAAATGGTCCGCCTGCTGCTAAAGTCGGGCGCGGACGTGAACGAAACACTGCGGATGCCGCCGGGCGGCCACCCGGGCGGGCCGAAGCCGGGACGCCCTGGGCAGAGCGCGCTGCACATCGCCGTGGAAAACGCGCATTACGAACTGGCGTCGTTCCTGCTCGATTCTGGCGCCGACCCGAACGCCAGCGGCCCCGGATACACGGTGCTGCACGCGATCCCTTCGACGCGCAAGCCGAGTGGCGGCGACAATGATCCGGCGCCCGACGGGTCGGGCAATATGACCAGTCTGGAGTTGATCAAGAAGCTGGTCGCGAAGGGGGCGAATATCAACGCGCGGATGACGAAGAGAATCGCCTTCGGCTTGACGAGCCTCAATGACATTGGCGCGACTCCATTCTGCCTGGCTGCGCTCACCGCCGATGCCGAACTGATGCGCTTCTTCGCGTCGCTGGGTGCAGATCCGAAGATTCCAACTGCCGATGGCGCGACGCCGCTGATTGTCGCGGCGGGGCTCGGGACGCGATCGCCGGGTGAAGATGCGGGGACCGATAGCGAGGTCGTGCAGGCGATCACTGTCGCCATCGAACTCGGCAACGATCCGAATGTGGTCGACAAGAACGGCGAGACCGCGATGCACGGGGCCGCGTATAAGAACGTCGCCGACGCGGTGCGGTATCTGGCGAGCCACGGCGCGAATCCCGACGTATGGAACGAGCCGAACAAACATGGATGGACTCCGTTGACGATCGCACAGGGCTACCGCTTCGGCAACTTTAAGCCATCGCCTCCCACGGTGGAAGCTCTGCTGGACGTGATGAAGGCGCAGCACGTCCCGATCAAGGAGTACAAAAAAACCAGCGCCAGCGGCGGCAGCAACTGAAACTCACGGCTACGAAACACGGATATCGTATAGTGACAGCGCATCTGGATGAGACGCCGCCATGTGGCCCGTGATCCGGCCCGTAGACCTTCCGTTCCAATGACGAGCCAGTGATATGGCCGCAACAATGGTTTTAACGCGACTACTTGGCATCCTCGCCTGTTTTATCGCCGCCGTGCTGATACCGCCATGGCCGCTAAAGGGTCCAATTTCGACTCAGATCGCAGAGGTTTCAAGCGCACCGATCGCCATCACCGACGTGACGGTGATCGACGTGATCACTGGGGCACATCGAACCAACCTAACGGTGCTGATTCGAAATGGCCGGATTGAGGCCATCGCACCCAGAATCAGCATTCCGATCGATGCCACCCGACTGGACGGAAAAGGCAAATTCCTGATTCCTGGTCTTTGGGATATGCACTCTCATCACCAGGGAACCGGTGCGGACTCTGTGGATCTATTTGTCGCAAAGGGGATAGTCGGCACGCGCGATATGGGCGGCGACGCAGATTTTATTTTGCCGTTGCGTGAGCGAGTCAGGTCAGGCGTGGTTCTTGGTCCTGAGATTGTCGCCTCCGGCCCGATATTAGATAACGCTCCTCCAGACTTTCCATACCGCCGCCGTGTAACCAATGCAGCCGAGGCTAGACAGGCGGTAGACGACCTCAAGCGGTTGGGCGTCGATTTCATCAAGGTTCACGATCACACTCCGCGAGCGGTCTTCTTTGCGATCGCAGGTGAAGCACCCAAAGTTGGCTTAACCTTCGCAGGTCATGTGCCGATGGATGTCACTGTCGAAGAGGCTGCCGGCTCGGGCATGAAAAGCATCGAGCATCTGGCCAACTACAGAGTATTCGGTGACTGTTCCACCGGCGACACCTACAGTCCGCAACAATGTGCCTCTCTGTTCGACAAACTGGCCGCAAAAGGTGTTTGGGAAACGCCGACCATGGAGTTCTTTCAAACGCTTCCCGACGTCTTCTCCGGCGCTCCGTTGCCTCATTCTGAATACGCCAGTGATTCTTTGTTGAAGCTGACGCGTGACAACGTTCGAGTTTCACATGTGAGCGCGAAGACTCTCGACAAAGTTCGCCTCGCGAATCAGCTGAGTCTTCAGGCGATTCATGATCTATATGTTCATGGCAATCGTTTTCTCGCCGGGTGCGATGGGCTAGTTCCAGGTTTTTGCCTGCATGATGAGCTCGAATGGCTGACGAAGGCGGGATTCACGCCCGTTCAAAGTCTCCAAACGGCGACGATCAATCCCGCTCGATTCCTTGGGCGTGAAGCGTCGGAGGGTACTATCGAGACCGGAAAGAGGGCCAATGTGGTGTTGTTAGAGACAGACCCGACCCTCGATATCCATAATATAGACAATATTGCTGCGGTAATCATCAGAGGCAAGCTTCTGACGAAACCGTCCATCGAGAGGATCGTCTCACGGCACCTACGCACTAAAGATCAATAAAAGCGCCAACAAATCACCTAAGCAGGGGGTAATGCTGCCTAGCAAAGGCATGCAGTGAATTATAGTTCGCCCGTAGGCGCCTGTTCGGCTCTCGCCAATTACGGTCGAATTGCGTAGTCTGGCCAGCAGTTTTCGATTTGGTTCCAAGGCGCGTCGGGAGAGTCGCTGGTGGGCGAGGGCTGGCCGGTCCAGAGTTTCCAGTCGTCGGCGAAAATGCGCAGTCCTCCCGCGGCCCCGTTTGGGGCAGCAGCAAATTTTGGATCGAGAATCATAGCGATTTGATCGCGTGCGCCTTCCAGATGGGCGCGTGTTTCGCGGTCGCGAGTTTTGGCAAGCGCCGCGCCGATCGACTGGTTCAATGCTCGCAGCTCGGCGCGGTAAAGCGGCTTCTCATCTCCGCTCGACGCAAAAAACGCCACTGGAAAGCCGGCTGGAAGGCCGACCGGCAGCGTCACCGGCGCACCGTTCACCTTTGAGTTGGCTAGCGCCAAATACCCGCGTTGCAATTGTCTGCGATAGGGATCGATGCTCACCTGCGAATTTTCTACTTCGCGCCAAACCGCACGCCGCACAGCGGTCAAAAATTCGGCTGGCGTGTAGGTAGCAGATCCATCGAGCGCTTCCTGCTCCACCAATCTGGCCAAGCGCGGGCTGCTCAACAGATTGTTCAGGACCGAGCGTTGCGCGTTGCCCACCCGATTGATAGCGCCCAATGGTTCAATGCGGCGCAAAATTTCTTTGTCGATGGCCCACTTTGGCGTAGCAAAGGCATTTTCATCCAAAAAAGCCACCGCCGCGGCTTGGCGTTGCTTGGACACGGGCGTATACAGTACACCGGTCTGTCCTATGTTCTTCTGTTGTGATGCAAAGCCGCCCACTATCGCCACCACGTGATTCATCTCGAGTGTCCATTGGCCGAGCATGCGGCCGTATAGCTCAGACAGATCGTCGTACGCGTCGCCTTTTTGCGTCGTTGTCGCAGTCAACAGCATCTTGGCCACGCGCTTCAGATTTTTCACTCCAAGCGCTGTCGATTGCACTGCGTCGGCGTCCCCCACGGCTTCCGTCAGCTCGCCTGGATCGGACCCGCCCGCGCCAGGCGTGGAAAAGCGCAGCCACGGCGTCTTGTCTTGCTCACGAGCCCATTCATCCAGTGTGTTCTTCTCGCCATCTGGTGTATCTCCGCCCGCTATGGGCTTATATCCCCAACGCGTGGCCCAAACGTCGTACGGTCCCACGGAAGGCACCAGATCGGACACAGGAATGCCATCTTCCGGCTGCGCCACATAGTTAAAGCGTGAGTAATCCATGATCGACGGCGCGTGTCCCATCTTGGCTATCCACTCTTTATCGCGAACCTTCGCTTGCGGGTACATGGAGCTGGCTTTCATGTTGTGCTGGAAACCCAGGGTGTGGCCTACTTCGTGAGCGCAGACAAACTCGACTAACCTGCCCATCAGATCGTCGGGCAACGGTAACTTACTGGCGCGCGGATCGAGCGGACCGACTTGCAGGAAATACCAATCACGCTGGAGGTTCATCACGTTGTGATAAAACTGAATGTCCGCGTTCAAGATTTCGCCGGTGCGCGGGTCTGAAATGTGCGGACCTACTGCATTCTCAATGGTGGAAGGCAGCCAGCGGATGACTGAATAACGCACATCCTCAGGACTGAAATCCGGGTCCTGCGCGGGCGTCGGTGCGAGCTTGGCGACGATGGCGTTTTTGAAGCCCGCCGCCTCAAAGGCCTTTTGCCAGCTTTCGACGCCACGCTGCATGTAGGGAACCCACTTGGCCGGAGTCGCTGCATCGATGTAATAAACGATTGGCTTCACGGGTTCGGAAAGCTCGGCATTCGGATCTTTCTTTTCCAAGCGCCAGCGCGTGATGTAGGTTCGCTTTGGCGCGCGCTGTTCGTCGCGTCCGAAATCCATCTGCCGGACCGAAAAATAACCTACACGCTCATCGAACAAGCGCGGTGTCATGGGATGCTCCGGCAGTTTCACCATGCTGTGATGCAAGACGACGGTAGCGCTTCCGGGCCGCATGCCGCCAGCGGCGAAAGGATTCGGCTGGGACGAAGTTACGAGACTTACGGGAGTCGGCATGCGGGTGTAAGTGAGGGTCGCCTCCACTTCAATATTTTCGGGGTAGGGCGAAACGCGTTCAATATACGAGCGCGTAGCGTCCATCATGGTCGCGTTCAAGCGCTGGCGTGCACTCAACTCAAAGACGTCGCTAGTGAACAGGCGAGTGACTTCAATAATGAGCGACGGTTCCCGTCCGGTTTCTTTATAAGTGTTTCTTTCCGCCGCCAGAGCCAACCTGGCCGCCGCTGCTTTCATAGCCGCTGCCTTGGCTGCATCGGACTTGCCGGTATCGGACCCCGCGGCACTTGCCTTCGCCATGTCCTTAGCTGCCGCCACCTCCTCCGCAGTGTCTTCGGCTTTAGTTTCCGGCTCCGGCGTGGGCTTGGCGGCGCTACCTTTCTCACGGCCAAAAGCGGCGATCGGGAAGCTCATGATGATGGTGTCGTTATTTGCTGCTTTGACCGCCAGCGAGATCGGCGTTTTGGGATCTGCCACCACCTGGTAGTTCACTTCACGCAGGTTAATTTTGTTGCCGTTTCGTTCCCAACGCACCACGCGCTCGCCCAACTCCTGGCCACCGTAGCCTGCGCCCAAGGTGGTGCGCGCCACTTGCGTCACCAGCAAAAATTCACGATTCAATTCTGTTTTGGGAATCTCGTAATAATATTTCTCTTTTACCTCGTGAACGGTGAATATGCCGGCTTTCGACTTGGCGTCTTTGGTGATCACCTTGTCATAGGCTTGCGGCGTTTGCGAAGCGCCCAAGCCGAGGGGCCGCTCGGTTGGCCCACCGGGAACCGAGGCAGCGCTCGCTGGCGTGGAGGGAGTGGGCGTTGGCTCCTGTGCTCCCAAAAAGAGGAAAGAGATCACCGAGAGGAACAGACAGTTGGCAGTCATCCGCATCAGAAGGCTCCTTGCGTGGAATGTCTTTTAGTATCCCAGTTCGGGAATAGCATGCCCCTTCTTACCCTGGGTCAGGCACCGAATGCTCGCCTGAGCCTGGATACGAAGATCTGCGCGCTGTAACGGAACAGGCCGGTGACGAACGAAATTCCGTTATAGAAGTGATACAAGACATGAAACGGCAGAGCTGCCAAAGCGTAGAAGCGCCCCAGCCGTTGGGCCAGAAATACGTAGAATTGTAAGTTCAGCGCAGCAATCACCAGCAGCAAGAACAAAAAGCAAAAGACAAGCACATGATGGGGGAGCAGCGTAAAAATGAATAGCGCCGTCATCAGCACGTAAATTCCACAAAGGAGCCCTGTCACTCGCCGCCTGCGTTCGGTTGAATAGGAATAACGATGACGCAAAAAGAGCAGTAGAAATCCCAGAGACAGCGGCGGCAACACCAACTTCAGCAGACCCGTACGGTAACCTACGACGACGATCACGGCGAGGATTGTAGCCATGATGATCTTGACTGCTCTGTCCCCCGGATGAGCCCCGCCGTCGATCCAATAAGCGCCTAGCGACAAGAACAAGAGGGCGAAAAGAGGTGTCAGGAAATATCCCCGATACCAAATCGCTCCCACGGTAGCCACGAGAAATAACAAGAAGGCGATCGCCACGCTGATGCGCTGGCTCAACTGCAGGTTCAGGTCTCGCGGCATATGGCGATCGCGCAGGACGAGTTCCGTCCAAGGCACGCCACGATCCAGAATGTCCGTCTTCACGAGGTTCCAGAACGTCCATCGTTTGAGATGGTTGACCAATAGGGTATGATCGAGGACAATTTTTCTGTCCGCCTGAACCAGGCGAAAGCCTAGCTCGATATCTTCGATGGCGGGCCGTTCGTATGACTCATCAAACCCGCTGAACTCGAAGAAGACCCGCCTGCGAATGGCCCCGCAGCCGCTCCAGAACGTAGACGCTTCAGATCGGCTATTCTGGTGCACGAAGCAGTGCATCAGGTTACGGTACTGTGACAAAAAATCCGGCGATTCCGGCGAATCGTCGTAAGAGCCGATCAGAGCGTCGAGCTGAAGGTGATTTCTGAAGTTCCAAAGAACTCTGGCCAAGGTATCAGTGTGTACGCAAACATCCCCGTCGATGAAGAACAAGAGCGTCCCGGTAGCCGCTTTCGCCCCGAGGTTTCGCGCGTATGCCGGTCCCCGGCGGCCACCTGTCGACAGGACACTGGCGCCAAATCGGCGCGCCACGTCAGCGGAGTCATCGGTCGATCCATCATCCACCACCAGACATTCATGCGGCAGTTCGGTCGATTCTGCGAGGCGCTCGAGGCAAGAGCGCAAGCACGACGATGCGTTGTAGACGGGAATGATCACCGAGATAGACAGCGGCTCCGGCATTAGGGATTGCGTCGCTTCCACGGCCTGTCTTTTGCGATAATACATCCGCGAGCGCGGCGGCCTATGTCGGCGAGGTCCCGTCGTCTTGAATATTCCCCGGTCAGCCCGGATCCCGCCGCCTCCAGGTTGGGCGGCTGTTCACGTAGATTCATGAGATTTCTTGTTATGAGCGCTTGCCAGCTTGTAGAGAAATCTCCACGAGTCAGGCTTAACAGCGATCAATACATCCGCCGCCATGCGCGCCCAGTTGCTGTCCTGGCCCAACCAGCCGGCAAGGTACAAACAACAACGGAATCGCTGCCCAGAAGTCAGCGCGGCCCGCTGAACGGTCTTCCAGTACTCAAGTAGAATCCGCCAGTGCGGGAAGACTTTCCCGCCTACCCGGTCCGGGTCGAACCACGCCACTCGCTGGTGATGAGACGGCATGGACCGCACCGAGCGCCCGGCATGATCGCGGAGAAAAAACAGGAATTCCGGGACCTCATAGAAGCGGCCGAGCAGCGCTAGTTCCGCCCGCAGAGTCCGGTCTGAGCCCACATACGGGGCAATCAGCGACGTTTTCCGGAGGGCGTGGGAACGTATCACACCGTAGATGTCTGCGCACACGCGATCGTGCAAAATGACGGCGCCAAAGCGTTCCGAGGGTGAGCTGGATGCGCTCAAGGCGGCCGATTCGTACAGAGGAACAGTTCTCTTGTTGAAATCGTCGATCAACGATATTTTGGAATGACAGAGGACCACGGAAGGGTCTTGCTCTAAGACCGAGACACACTGTGACAAGAAGTTTGGAGCAAGCACGTCATCATGACTGGCCCACTTAAAATATTTTCCCGAAGAGAGCTCAACGACCTGGTTGTGATTCTTCGCCGCGCCTAAGTTCCTGGGATTGCGGTAGTAGCGAATGCGCGGGTCGCGCGCTTGATAATTCCGGCATACGTCTTCGGTGCCATCGGTAGAGGCATTATCCGAAAGGATCAACTCGAAATCAGAAAAACTCTGAGCGAGAATCGAGTCCAGGGTGGCGGCGAGATAATTCTCGCCGTTGTATACCGGAACTCCGATGCTAATCATAGGTTTCGCGCCAGACATTCGCTTTCCCCTCCATTAGCGTTCGGCCCGGACATCTTCGGCATCAGACATCTTCAGCATCATCCGAGGGATCGCCCGGTGTTAGGTGCCTCTTGGGATTGCCGTTCTCACGTCTTGAGTTCCCTCCCTAATAGGGACCAACAAGCCTGAGATCCTAGCCGTGAACTCCTCCCAGGTGCAGTCTTTCCTTCCATATCACCGTCAATGGCCAGGTCGAGACAGCATTTTCTGAGTTGCGTTTCCCAGCGGTCTTCATGCATTGATCCATTTTGCAGGCTCTATCCGTTGTTGCGCAATGATCATTGTATTGCAAGATATGCTGTAACGGAGACTGGGAGATTTCCGGGGAATCAGGCAGCTTTCTTGTGCAGTGCCGCTTCGGTACCTTCGAGCGGGTGACCGTTAGCAACGAAACGAAAAGCGCACTGAATGCTCTAACGACCAAATGATCAACACGACGCCTGACCAACTACAAGGGTCTGCCGAACTCGACCCGCTCCTTTTGCGCCCGAACGAATACTGCCGCCTCCAGTCCGACAGCGTTGGCGACCTCGATAACCTCGATGACGAAGAAGTGGATGAGGAAGACGACGATGATGATGATGAGGATAAAGAAGACGATACCGCAGGAGACGAGGGTATCGACGATGGATATAGCGAGTAACCTGCTAGCCGAAAAGTTGGCGGCTTCGCCATGGACGCGATAGAACTTTCCCTGCACCATCGCGCCATAAATTCTTAGCTCGGCTTCCGTTCCGGCGTAACTAAGCTTGGTCGCTGCCGAAACAACAGCCCCTCGGTTCCCGTATACGCTGCCCGGCAATCCTGAATCCAGCGCTCTAGATCGGTCCCCCGAATGTGATAGATTTTGCCATCTAAGACAACTTCAAATGTGCTGGATAGCTTCGGTATCGGCAGGCGCGGATGCATTACGCTTGCGGCCTCAGTCCTTGCGCGCACTATATAAATATGCGCGGCATCATATGTGGAATCGGCTTGAATATCTAAGCTGTGCCGCCGACCGTCAGCAGCAACGACACAGACTGTGCACCATCTGGCCATGGAAAGGATTGTAGCAAAGCGAGGCGACGAAAAGGCGAATATGGAATCTTTCTGGGCCATCCGCCATCCTATAGACGTGAGTTCTGCTTCCAATAGATGGTGGCCGCTTCCTTCGCACGAACCTAAGCCCGAGCGCAGGTCTAAATTCAGTTTTCTAAAGATCGGCACCGTGGTGGTGTCGTTTCGCACCTGCGATGCAAAGCCTGATGCAAAAACAGTATGGCTGGACACATGGGACGTTCCGCTAAGCGAACGGCTAGAAACAAGCGGTCTGCGGCTTGATTCACTTGATAATTTCTAAGCTATCCTGAGCGAACGTGGCGAAAAACTCTGCGGATGGGACCGACAGATGCCGAGTGCACGATCTCTTGTGTTGCCATGCACGATGCCAAGTACATTTTGTATGACGGCCAGGGCGCTTACACGTTGAGCGATGAGAAGATCGCGGAAAAATTTGCCGGGCAAAAAGTGACCGTCACGGGCACGCTGGATGCCGAGACCAAGACGATCCACGTGGACTCAATAACCGCGCCGAAGTGAACTGGGGTCTAGCTGCAACAGAACTCCCTGTTTACAATGTGAGAGCGTAGTTTGCCGTCCTCACTTCCGTCAATGAAGAAAAAATCTCGTCCGCATGCGACTCTCGCCGACGTTGCGCAGAGAGCAGGTGTGGGCCAAACCACCGTATCCCGGGTAATCAATGGCGCACACAAAGTAAGCCCCGAAACCTTGGAGCGGGTCAACAAGGTCATTCGCGAACTGGGATACCACCCCAGCCAAGCTGCGAGAAGTTTAAAAGGCGAAACTACGATGACCATAGGGCTCATCTTGCCTCGCATTGCGGACCCATTTTTTGCAAGTTGCGCTGAAGCCGCGCAAGCAGTGGCACGGTCTCACGGCCATTTGCTGATTGTCGCCGCCACCGGCTACGACTGGCAAACGGAAATGGATCAGATTTATACGTTACTGCGGTACCGGGTAGATGGTATTTTGCTGGCCCCGCTTGACAGCGCAAGCAAAAGGCTCGCCCAAGTCGTCGACGAAATCAACATTCCCGTGGTGACGTTTGATCACCCGCTTACCAAGGCTCATGTACAAAGCGTAGTGGTAGACAACTACGGTGGAGCGTTGTCCGCAACTCGCCACCTCATTGAGCACGGGCGTCGACGCATCCTCTGTCTTGGTGGCGACGCGCGGCTGTATACGATTCGCCAGCGCCAAAAAGGATATAAAGCGGCCATGCTCGACGCGGGTTTGACGCCTATAATCAGTGATTCGGCCAACGATTACGAAGGAGTGGAGAAAGCTATTCGGGCTGCGTTTCTGACTAAAGAACCAATTGATTCTATTTTTGGTGTCAGGAATCTAATTTCGATTTATGCATTCCAGGCTCTTCAGATGTTGGAACTGAGGATTCCCCAAGACGTGGCGCTGGTGGGCTTTGATGACTTCGAGCTTGCGTGCACTTTGCGTCCCGCCGTGACGGTGGTGAAGCAACCGGTAGAAGCTTTAGGAACTCAAGCAGCAAGTCTCCTGTTCGAACAAATGCGGCAACGCGCAACAAAGCCATTGCGCGGCCGCCCCAAGCTGGAGCAATTAAAAACAAGTCTGATTGTGCGCTCTTCCTGTGGCTGCCATTCGACTTCCTCGGTCGCGCAGGCAAGATCCGCAATCGGTATCATCTGAGATGTGAATGGAACCGGTTCCACGATAACAAGACATCTAGGTGCGTGGTTGATGGGCGTTGTGGTACTTTCGGCGCCGGCTGTTCAGATCGATGCCGATTTCTTTCCCTATGCGCAAGGTTGGCTGGGCGGGGATGCAGCTTATTCCATTCCGTTGGATCAATACTCAACTGTTTGGCTGTTTGGCGATACTTTCACCGGCACGCGGCGCACGCCGGCGACGATGATTCATAACTCAATCGCCATTCGCAAATGCCAAGGAAGTGATTGCCGTGTTTCCTATTGGTGGTCGGGGATGCGCGCAAGGCATGCATCCTCTTTTTTCAAAACCCACGAAACAGACTATTTTTGGCCGCTCGATGGGTTTGTCTATCGGCGGCGGCTCTATGTGTTTCTGGAACAAATGCACACGACCGGAGGTGGCGGCGCGTTCGGGTTCGACTATAGCGGGATATGGTTGGCCACCGTCTCGAATCCTTTCTCAAGCCCCGATCGGTGGCGGATTTCCTATCAAAGCATTTCGCCCGGTAACGTGGCAGTTCCCGGTATTGCCACGGTCATCGAATCTAACCGATTGAACGCCGGATATTTGTCGGTGTTTACTCTGTTTCGACGGCCAAACTCGGAACCCTTTTGCGGCTTACTGCGGCTATCTTTGAACGATTTGCCTTCCGCCGGCCAATCACCGAATTGGCAATATTTGGCTGTCGGATCGCGCTGGCTGCCTTGGAAGCGCTCTACCTCGCCGGCCGACGCTTTGAAATTGCTAGGCGGCAACATCACGGAAATGAGCGTGGCATTTCACCCAGATAACGCGCAATGGGTTGCTATTTATCCACTGCCTGGCTTTCTCACAAACGCAGCGTCGTACAGCACAGCGAAAGAAATACGCGGTCCCTGGACTCCGCCGCAGCGACTCTTTACTTATCCGGAGATGCAGAAGGGCGACTCGCGGTACACGCAGCGTGTCTTCTGCTACGCAGCGAAGGAACACGTTGAATTGGAAAGAACGGGTGAAATCGCGTTCTCCTATGCCTGCAACTCCACGAAGGAATCCGAAATTCTGAACGACATGCGGCTTTACCGCCCGATCTTAGTAAGAATGGCGTTTTCCAGTCACTAGCCCGGTTTTACAAATCAGGACTTCGAAGGATGTCGATTTCGCTTGACAATTCGCATACAATCAATTGTTATCGATAACAAGTGGAACCGATTCCACCGGGAATTTACAAGTTCAACTCGTCGTGGGGTGAGTAAAAGGGAGGCGCCCTGATGCGCAGAGTTTTATTAGCATTTTGGTTACTGACGATCGCGATGTCATGTTTTGGTCAGACGGACACCGGCACCATCCTCGGCGTCGTCAGCGATTCCAGCGGAGGCGCGCTTCCGGGCGCGCAGGTGACTATTGAAAACCAGGGAACCAACCTCCCACAAAAGGTGATCACGGACTCTTCCGGGAACTTTACCTCCGCGCCATTGGCGATTGGCGTCTATCGCGTGACGGTCTCGGCTAACGGCTTCGGAACAAAGATCCTCTCTGGTCTCACGCTGCGCGTTTCAGACCGCATGCGCCTTCCAGTGACGTTGCAGCCGGGAGAAGTGCGGCAGACATTGGAGGTGCGTGATCAATCGCCATTGGTAGATACCGCCTCAACTACCTTGGGCGGCGTGGTAAGCGAGCAGCAGGTACATGATCTGCCGATCAATGGCCGTAGCGTAGCGTCACTATTGGCATTGGTGCCAGGGGTGGAATTGAACGGCTCCGGTAATCAGCTTAGCGTTGGTGGAAAGGGCACATTCAGCAATGAGGGCGGCTTGCACTTTCTGCTGGACGGTGGAGATGCCAGCCGCGTCGACTACGACGACATGAATAATACTTATGGCTCCAGCGCTGGCCGCGTCTCCCGGGCTAGCGTGGACGCCGTTCAGGAGTTCCGGGTCTACACCGATTCCTACTCGGCGGAATATGGGCAAACGCAAGGCGGCGTAATTAACCTGATCACAAAGTCTGGCACCAATGTCCTGCATGCGAGTGTTTTTGAGTACTTCCGCAATGAAAAGCTAGATGCGCGGGACTACTTCAATCCCGCGCCAAAGTTCAAACCTGCATACCGGCTGAACCAGTTCGGAGGAACATTGGGCGGTGCCATCATCCACAACAAATTGTTCTTTTTTGCGGACTATGAAGGTGTCCGGCAACGCAGTGGCAACATACTCATTGCGGAAGTGCCGACAGCCGCCATCCGCGCTACTGCCGTGCCTGTGGTTCAAAATGCGCTCTCGGCTCTGCCCTTGCCGAACGGAGCCATCTCATCCGCGGACCCTCGCTTTGGGCAGTACACAGAATCGGTGTCGAACCCGCTGACCGAAAATACTGGAATTATCAAAGTGGATTGGTTGGCTAGTTCGCTGGACCATTTCACGGCACGCTATAACGCGAACCAGAACGTAACTGACACTTTCACCGGTGTAGCCAAAGGACAGGTACAACACGCTCCCGGAATGATGCAGCTTGGCATGATCGGCTATACACGCACCATCAGCGCGAGCCTCGTGAATGAGGCTAATGTTTACTACAACCGTTTCCACGTGGATCCGCTCGCTTCGAATGATCCTACTGTTCTGAATTCACCAATCATCAACTTTGGGGAGGGTTCCGGCGTTGGGCCCGGGCTGTTTAATCTGCGCGTGATCAACAATTCGATTACCTGGCTGGACAATCTAACGTGGGTGAAGGGACGCCACCAATTAAAAATGGGCGGCCAAGTCATTCGGAATCAGCCCAACAAAGCACTGGGATTTCAACAGCAGCTTTCCTATTTGACCTTTTCCAATGCGCTTTTGAACCAAGCCTACTCTGTTGGAACCCTCGGCTTTCCCGAGATCGGCATCAGAAACACCTATGCGCAATTTTTCGTGCAGGACAATTTCCAGGTAAACAAGAAGTTGAGCATCAACATGGGTCTGCGCTACCAATACGACTCGACGCCCACCGAATCACAAGGACGCATCGCTAACTTCGATCTCACAACCGGCAAGCTAGATCCAGTAGGAACCTCAATCCTGAATGCGCCGAAGCTCGACTTTGCGCCCCGTTTGGGTATCGCCTTCACTCCCTTCGATTCGGCAAAAACAGTTTTCCGGGCAGGCTTTGGAATTTTCTATTCGGACCTGAACGGCGGAAATCTAGCGCAGAACCTGCCCAGTAACATTCCGGGATTCGGCTTTAGTGCTTCGGTGAACAGCGTACAAGTGCCCGGCCTGGTGGGCTTGCCATTTCCCAGTTTGAGCAGCTTTAGTGTGCCTACCACCAGTTTTTCGGCTATCGTGAAGAATTATCAAGAACCGTATTCGGCAAAGTGGAACTTCAACATCCAACAGTCCATCGGTAACACAGCCATGTTCCAAGTGGGCTACACCGGTATTAAAGGCGAGCATCTTCTAGGCGGTATCAACGAAAATCGATTGTTTCCCGGAGGCACGGGCCGGCCCTACCCTCTCTACGGAAACATAAACATGACTGTGACTGGCATGGTTTCCGATTACAATGCACTGCAGCTCCTTTTCCGCAAACGCGTGGGCCACGGCCTGGCGTTTAATGCGAACTACACATGGGCGCATGCACTGGACGACGCGCCAGGGGTGTTCGGCGGTTACCAGGATGACCATAACGCAATGAACGATTACGGAAACTCCGACTTCGACGTTCGCCACAACTTTGAATTTGACACTAGCTATCAAATTCCAGGTGCGCCGCACGTCCCGAAGGTGATTGGTTCCGGCTGGCAGCTCAATGTTATCGGGACAATTCGCAGTGGTTTTCCCTACAGCGTTTCATGCGGATGCGATCCGTTGAAAGTCGGTCAAACCTCAGCACGGGCAGACCTCATTCCCGGCGTGCCTGTTACGCCTGCTAATTTTGACGTTCCCTCTAATCAGCTCAATTTGGCGGCTTTCGCCGCCCCGGTAGGACACTACGGAACACTTGGAAGAAACGCCTTGTTCGGTCCCGGCGCCGTCAATTTTGACACATCGCTATTTAAGGATTTCTCCTTGACTGAGCGGCAGAAGGTGCAATTCCGTGCGGAATTCTTCAACATCTTCAATCATCCACAGTTCAGCAATCCGAACGCCGCGTTGAACAACCTCCCATTCTTTGGCCAAACCACCACCACTGTCAGCACGGTGGAGGGTTTTCACACCAGCCGGCAAATTCAATTTGCGCTACGTTATTCTTTCTAAGCGCAGCAGGCGTTAGTAAGATGACAAGACGCGAATTTGTGAACTCAGTCTTGGTGGGAAGCGTCGCGCTTGCTGCCGGGGCTGAGGCCGCTGATATCACTCTCTATTTTGTAGACGGCTATCACGGGGGATTGCGCGGCCACATGCCACCGGGCGCCTGGCGCGACATCATCAGCCGGCTTGATTTAACGCCTGAATGGAAGCTATGCCTCGACATCGAAGCTGTCTCCTGGCATGCACTTGCAGAACAGGATCCCGAGTCCTACGCACGGATGACAAAGTTTTTGCGCGAGCCTCGGGCTTCCGCGCGAGTGGAGATGGTCGGTGGTACTTTCTCGCAGCCCTATGGCTGGGCCATTAGCGGCGAAAGCAATATCCGTCAACTGGTCCGAGGTCTGGAAGTCATCCGGCGGAGTTTCCCCGGATTGCCAGTTGACACTTACGCTATGCAGGAACCCTGCTGGGCAAGCTGCCTTCCGCAAATCCTCAAGTCGCTCGGCTTCAAATTCGCAGTGCTCAAGAATCCCAGTACGGCCTGGGGTGGTTACAGTGCCGGCGTTGACGCTGAAATTATAAATTGGATTGGACCGGACGGCTCATCCATCCCTACGGTCCCACGCTACGCCTGCGAAGAACTAATCGACACATGGCACACGGAAGCGGCAATCGGTTCAGAAGCGTTTGCCCAAAAGTGCCTGGCGCATGGCATCCAGCATCCTGCGGGAATGTGCTTCCAGGATCTGGGTTGGGTAGCACGGCCCAACGTCAAGGGCGACTACATTCACTTTGTGACGTGGCGCGAATACTTTGATTCGGTCGCGCCGCCCACCGATCGCACTTGGCGCTTCAGCATGGAAGACATCCGCTGCGCGCTGCCTTGGGGCGAAAAGACGATTCAGAAACTGGCCAGGCAGGTACGTGCTGCCGAAAACAAGATAATTGTCGCGGAAAAAACGGCCGCAATGGTCACGGCTTTCAAGGGACTCAATTATCCGGCGGAGCAACTGCAAGAAGCCTGGGACAAAATTCTGTGGTCCCAGCACCATGATGCGTGGATTACGGCCACTACCCGGGCGGGCCGCAATGCCTGGGCGTTCCAGGTGGCAGCGGAGACTTGGGATGCCGAAGCAATCTGTGACACAGTTATCCAGACTTCTCTCGACAACCTGGTCAATCAACAAGCTGCAACAGACGCCGCTACTCTTCATATCTTCAACTCGCTTGCACATGATAGAAGCGAAGTAGTAGAAGTTGAACTCGCGACGGACAGGGGAGCACAGGGCTTACAGGTATTCGACTCAACGGGGAAAATAACCGCGAGTCAATTCGAGACAACACGTAAGTACGTAACAGACAAAACGGATCGGGTGCGGGGCGATGGCCGCAATTCCGAGTTGATGCCTGGTGAGAGCATTGGCGCGGGGCGCCTCTTGTTTCGCTGTGCGGTTACGGCTACAGGGCAATCCTCTTATCGAATCCAGGCATTGTCCACACCCAACCGAGAGGTCCAACCTGCCGCAGTTACGGCACGAACTTCCGTGGATGGATCGGTTACCATCGAAAGCGATCTTTATAAGATTGTCATCGATGCGAAGCGCGGCGGCATCATCTCAAGTTTGTACGCCAAAGACGTTCTTAGAGAATTTTGCGGAACAGGCGAAAGAAGCTTCCACGAATTTCGCGGTTACTTCATAGAAGAGAACGCGTGGCGCAGCAGTACGGAAAATGCAGCAGTCCTACAGGTGATAGAACAGGGCCCGGTGCGCGTCACCCTTTCAGTCGCAGGCCAAATCGGCTCTGTTCCATATCGAACGATGATCAGTGTCACACAAGGTCAGCGGCGAATTGAATTTCATACGCAGTTCCGTTTTGAACACGATACGTGGATTGGTGATCCGTGGGAGATACCCGCTACTGAACGAATGACAGGCAGACGGCGTTCAGAGTACGATGATCGGTTCAAACTGCTAGCGCTTTTTCCCGCATCATTTCAACAGCAAGCCATCTACAAAAACTCTGCATTCGATGTTTGCAAAAGTATCAACGTTGACACATTTTTTTATAGATGGGATGCAATTAAACACAATATAGTTCAAAATTGGGTCGACGTGGTTGATGAGAGTCGTGAAGTGGGGTTGGCTCTTCTAACAGATCATACGACCAGCTACGTGCACGGCAAAGATCATCCTCTTTCCTTAGTACTGGGTTGGGGCTGGGACGGGGGCTACTGGTGGGGCAAATGTCCG
>DASXGT010000018.1:0-20837 GCA_036488895.1 Bryobacteraceae bacterium
TTACCGTCATTGGGCTGGTGCAAGGCGGCAAATACCGCGCCCAGGGCAATCCCAACCAGCCGCCGGAAATTTCCAGCAGCGACGGCGGAGACGGCAAAAAACTGGCCCCCGGCGACCCTGAAGACATCTTGGAAGCGTTCATGCAATATTCCAGGCTGCGGGCTCCTGGAATCGCCGACATCCATCCCGAAAACGTGAAACTCGATCCGGCCACCGGAGCCGTCCACATCTTCTTCCCCCGCGCCCATCCGCTGGAGCGTCATCAAAAAGAAGTGCAGTTTATTACGCATCTGGGCTCGCTCAACGTCTCCACTAAGTTTCGTTTGGGCAGCATGACCCGCCACGGCCAACTCGAGCTATGAGAAATTTCCTCCTGGTCTTCGCTGCGGCAACCCTCCCGCTGCTGGCGCAGACCTCTGTGCAGTATCAGCTGAAATTCCCGAACGCGGTGCATCATGAAGCTGAGATCCGCGCGACCTTTCAAGGCGTGTCGCAGCCGGTTCTGGAAGTGCTGATGAGCCGCTCTTCGCCGGGCCGCTATGCCTTGCACGAATTTGCCAAGAACGTATACAACCTGCGCGCCAGCGACGGGGCAGGGCATGCGCTTCCGGTAACGCGCCCCAACCCCTACGGTTGGAATGTCTCCGGCCACCACGGCACGGTCGTGATTGACTACACGCTGTATGGCGACCGCGTGGACGGCACCTACGCCGCCATAGACCAAACTCATGCGCACTTGAATCTGCCGGCAACGCTGGTTTGGGCCCGCGGCTTTGAGCATGCTCCAGCGTCGCTCCGCTTTGAAATACCCGCCGGCTCGAACTGGCATGTGGCTACGCAGCTCATCCCGGAAGCCGGCGGCGCGTGGTCCGCTCCGAATTTGGAATGGATGATGGATAGTCCGGTGGAGCTCAGCAATTTCGACATGCCCGAATGGAAAATCGAAAATGCCACCTTCCGCCTGGCTCTTCACCATCAAGGCACGCCTGAAGCCGCGCGTTCTTTTGCCGAATTATGCAAAGCCGTGGTGCTGGAAGAAGAAGGCGTTTTCGGCGCCTTTCCCAAGTACGACGGCGGCACGTATACGTTCCTGATCGACTATCTGCCATACGCCGACGGCGACGGCATGGAGCATCGCGATTCCACCGTCATCAGCGGCACGGAGGAATTGCCGGCCTCGGCCCGCCTGGCCATCGGCACCGTCTCGCATGAGTTCTTTCACTCCTGGAACGTAAAGCGCATCCGGCCCCGCAGCCTGGAGCCTTTTGATTTTGAGCGCGCTAACATGTCCGGCGCGCTTTGGTTCGCCGAAGGATTCACCAATTACTATGGTCCGCTCACTTTGGCGCGCGCCGGAATTTCCACCCCGGAACAATTTTTTAGCGGCATGGGGCGCGCCGTCAACGCCGTCTTGCGTGCGCCTGGGCGTAACGTCAATGACGTGGTGGAGATGAGCCAGATGGCGCCGTTTGTCGACGCGGCCCGGTCCATTGATCCAACCAATTTCGAGAATGTTTTCATCTCGTATTACACCTACGGACAAGCCTTGGCCTTTGGAATCGACCTCGCCATTCGGGAGCAATTTCCAGGAAAGTCGCTGGACGATTGGATGCGCGAGGCGTGGCGCGAACACGCGGACATTGACCGCCCTTATACCCTGGATGACCTGCAAAGCGCGCTGGCCAAGGCCACCGGAAGCCCGCAGTTCGCGGCAAATCTGTTTGAACGTCACATCTCCGGAAAGGAGCCTTTGGATTACGCTGCCCTACTGGCGCCCGCCGGGCTCAAACTGCAAAAGACGAATGCCGGCAATGCGTGGGTGGGCCGGGAGCGCTTGTCATCCGGAGATGGCGCGGTGGAAATAGCGGGCAATACGTTAGTTGGGTCACCCTTGTACAATGCAGGGTTGGAGCGCGGCGATCAAATCACCGCCTGCAGCGGCCAAACCATAGCAAATGCCACGGATCTAAGAGCTTGCGTGGAAAAACATTCTCCAGGGGAGGTAGTAAAACTAAACGTGAAAACACGCACAGGCTCGAAAATTGTCGGGGTAACTTTAGCCGAAGATCCTTCGCTAGAGATAGTGATGAATGAACACGCCAGCCTGCCGCTGTCGCCGGAGCAAAAAACTTTCCGCGAACTTTGGCTTAAGTCGAAAGCACTGCATCACTTACCTAAATTCGAATAGCCTCAAATCACTCGAATATTGCCGTCATCTAATGTAAACTGATAAGTGACCATCACGTAATGGACTCTCTGATATGCCTCCAATGTGGAGGAGAACTGCGCCGTTCACGCCGTAGGTTGCTCGAACGGTTTGGCTACGCCAAGGCCTACCGCTGCAAAGATTGTGACGCGCGTGTGCGCGTTGCGATTGCATCTCATACCAAAAATTTAAAATTTGCCGCTTGTCCCAAATGTCACACCTATGAGTTGACGGCTCCCAAACGGGTGGACAAAATTGACAAACTGCTGAGAGGCCCGGGAAGCCTTCTGCAAAGGCTGTTGGGCGGAACGCTCTATCACTGCTGGTATTGCCGGCTTCAATTTTATGATTTGAGGCCGCGCAAGAAATCCGAGCGAAAAATGCTGGACACGCCCCCATCCCAGAGTTCCTCCATGCTTTTCTGATATAGCAGCTTTCTGCCTATTTAGGCAACTTGCTATATATCTCCGCATCCAAGTGAAGGTGATCGAACTCACTCAGCCTTCCGTACGTCTCTTCGATACTTCCAGCATTCGTTCCGCGTGGTGGGCCGTCGTCGCGCGCTTTCTCATTCACGGGCTTGTCGTCTCGACCTGGGTTTCCAGGATTCCCGCCATCCAGACCGCCCTGGGGCTTACCAATGCGCGGCTCGGTCTCTGTTTATTGGGAACCGCCGTCGGGTCCGTAATCGCGGTGCCAATCACCGGCTGGCTGATTACGAAATTTGGCAGTAAGCCCGTCACTACTTGGAGCACGGCCGGTTTCTGTCTCGCTCTCGCCGGTCCGGTGTTTGCGTCGAACGGCGTCATGTTGTTCTGCGCTCTGGCTCTATTTGGCGCCATGGCCGGCGCGAACGACGTGTCCATCAATTCGCAGGGAGTGGCGGTGGAATCCGCGCTTGCTGTACCCACCATGTCGCGCTTTCACGGTATGTTCAGCATCGGCGGAATGGTGGGAGCGAGCGTGGGAGGCTTGCTGGCCGCGCATGACATTTTGCCGCGCATGCATCTTGCCCTGGCCTCCGCCGTCTTTCTAGTGATTAGCGTTCTGACAGCTCCGCGATTGCTTGAGACCAGTGGCGAAATCGCCAAACGGCCTCAATCCAGCGGCTTTCACTTAAAGCGCATTCCGAAAGTGCTTTTGGGTCTGGCGCTGATCGGCTTTTGCATGTTTCTCTCCGAAGGCGCTATTGCCGATTGGAGCGCCGTCTACCTGAAACAGATCCTCAACGCCGGACCCGGATTAGCCGCTGCTGCTTACGCTGCTTTTTCGATTGGCATGGCGATTTTCCGCCTTCTGGGAGACAGCATCACTGCGCGTCTTGGGCCTGTTGCCACCGTGCGCGGCGGCGCTTTGCTGGCGGCGGCGTCTCTCTCGCTCGTGTTGTTGGCCTCATCGCCCTATTGGGCGCTTCCGGCCTTTGCGCTCGCGGGCGCGGGCCTCGCGGTGATTGTTCCTATCGTCTTTGGCGCCGGCGGACGCGTGGCTTCCGTGCCTACCGGTGCTGGAGTCGCCACGGTCAGCGGCTCCGGCTATATTGGATTCTTGTTCGGGCCGCCGCTGATCGGGTTTATCGCGCAATGGAGTTCTCTGCGCCAGGCGCTATTGGTGATTGTCGCGCTCAGCTTGCTCGCGGCTCTCCTGGCCAACGCGGTGCGCGGAACCGCACGACCGCCGGACGATCAATTCGCCGTCCAATAAAATCTCGCGCGCAGGCTGGCGTGGCGCCCGCAGGCGGTCCAACATGGTGCGCAAAGCCGCTTCTCCAATCTCGCGGACCGGCTGCCGCACGGTGGTCAGTGGCACGGGCAGCAGACTGGCATAGGCAACATCGTCAATGCCCACCAGCCGAATATCATCGGGGATGCGCATGCCTTTCGCCAGAAACACATGCATGAGTTCTCCGGCAACACGGTCGTTCACGCACACAAACGCTTCCAGCGATTCGTCACCGTGGGCGCCTCTCAACGTCTGCACGGCATGCGAATGCAAATGCAGTTCCGAGCCCGCCGCCGGCCGCAACCCGTGCGCCAGCAGCGCTTCTTCGTAACCCCTCATGCGCTCTGTGAGGGTGGACTGCGCGCCGTGATATCCCATAAACCCGATGCGCCGGCATCCATGCTGCAGCAGATGTTCGGTTGCCGTATATCCCGCCTGCCGGTTGTTGATCCCGACCAGATCGGGCCGGTTGCGTCCGGGAGTTTTCGATGGCCATCTATCCAGCAGCACCACGGCAATCCCCGCTTCCTGCAAAGCCGAAAGAATGCGGCGATTTACTTTTTCCGCTTCGCCCTCAAACTCCAGCGGCGCAAAGAAAACCCCGGCTACTTTTCTCGCGATGTATTGCCGGCAAAGCCGCCACGCGCGCTCCGGTTTGCTGGCCTGCGAATCCGCGTGCCCCCACAGAAGCGCATGGTCCCCGGCATCGGGTGAATTCGCAATACCTTGGCAAATCGGCTCAAAAATTTCCGTCTCGCCCAAATCCGGAATCAGTAGCCCGAACAGGTAGGGCCGGCTCTCGTCCGCGCTGGCCTGCCGGACATAGGTGCCCGAACCCGCCACGCGATCTACTAATCCCAGGTTCTGCAGCTCCCGAATGGCGCGGGTGACCGTAATTCGCGATGCGCCGCTCTTATTTACCAACGCAGCCTCACTTGGCAGCTTCTGTCCAGGGCCAAAGCGGCCGGAGAGAATGTCCGCTTTTAGGGATTCAAATAGCTCCTGATACTTTGGCTTTTTGGGCGGGGGCAACGTATAGAACAGATATAGCAGCTTTGTCGAGCACGCCGCAACTTGTCACACCCGGAAGTCGTCTAAACTAGAAAGAACGGATGCCTTCTCGCATCCGCCTCCTCCCTGTCGGCAGGAAGCATCTCGATTGCTTCATTGCAACCCCCTCAATCATTCAGCAAGGAAGGAAAGCATGACATCAGCCAAAAAATATCTTTTCATTAGTGACTTTGACCAGACGCTCAGTTTTAACGACTCGGGCTTAGTCCTCAGCGAAATGCTCGGCATCAGCGACTTTAACGAGCGCGTGGCCGGGCTGTCGGAAATTCACCTCGTGCAGCAGGGCGGGGAACTGTCCTATTTGCTCCTGCATGACCCGGAGTTCCGGCGCGTCCGTAAGGACCAGCTTGCCGCGGTCGGCAAGCAGATTCGTTTGAAGGAAAATATCGCGTTATTATCAACGCTGCTACAGAACTTGGACGGCCACGCATTTTCATTTCACGTGGTGTCGGCGGCCCCCGAAGAAGTCATCCAGTCCGCGCTTGAAGGCATTGTTCCGCCGGACCACATCCACGGGACGCAATTCCGCTATAACCCTGATTCCGGGGAAATCGATTCCATCGTCCGGCTGCCGGCAGGCTATGGCAAAGTCGCCGTGGTCGACGCCTTGCGCGCTCACATGCGAATTGGCCCCGACCGCGTCGTCTATGTGGGCGACGGCAGTTCAGACATCCACGTGATGCTGCACGTCAATCGCCTCGACGGTTTTACGATAGCCGTTTCCGAGAATAAATATCTGACGCCCATCGCGCGGCGAACCGTTCTGAGTGACGATGCCACCAGCGTCCTGGTCCCCGTTCTGGAAGATCTTTTCGGCTGGGATTCCACCCGTGTTCGTGCCTTCTTTGAAGCGCAGGGTTTGGCCGTACAGGAATGGGAAAAAATTCGCACAGATGCCATCTCGCTGATCCGGACAGTCGTCCCCGCCCACGGCACAGTGAATTAGTAAATGGTGGCGCTTGATGGATTTCCCGTCTCATCCTATAGCCACCCACTACTTGCGATTCGCCTGTTCACAAAACCCGTAGTTGAGTGAAGTAGTTGAGTGAACAGGCGAACATTAAGGCGATTTTGACATTTTAACCGGTATCCTTAACCGAGCAGCCGCTGGCTTGGGATACCGGCCGCGTCGATCCTACTTCGACGCCGGAGCGCTTTGCTTCTCACTGCTGGGGGGCACGATACCTTTTAGCCGTAGGTAAGTGACCATGTTTCCATAGTGTTCGTCGGCATGCGCCGTGTTGAGCGAAAGAACACTGAGTTTGGCCAGCGTGAAGTTCATGAATTTCACCATTTGACCGCCCTGGGCATCGGTCATGCTGGTATAGGCTTTGTCACAATAGGCGACCGCATCCTTTAGCGCCGCCACCAGATCAGCCTTCGAAGTCTTCGTCTTCTCAATGCTTTTCATGGAATTGGGTTCGCTGGTAGCGATGGAGCAAAACATATACTGGGCATCCGCCACATGGCCGACGAGTTGGCCAAAACTGCGCACTTCCGGCGTTGGCTTGAACGCATAGTTTTCTTCCGGCATCTTCTCCGCAGCCCCGACAACGACACCGCTCACAAACCCGTACACGCCTTTTTCGCTGGCGCTAATCGGATTCACCGGGGCCGCCGTCTCTTGCGCGAATACGGCAATGGGAGCGGTCGCCAGCGCGGCGATCGCCCAATAGAGTCTTCTCTTCACGTGGACCTCCCAAACGATCTAATTCACAGCTCGGGCTGGCAAAACCGATGGATAGTGCCGTCCCGGCCTAAGCTAGTTACGTCATTTCGAGCAGAAAAGTTCTAGACTTTTAGGCGTGAGTGAGACCACAAAAGCGAATCAGAGATTCGCGGGGCAGCAGCCACATCCAAACAAATCTCCTATAGTGTCAACGCGCATTGCTAGGTCATTGATTCTATTAGACGCGCCCCAATTTGGCGTTGGAACCGTTATGGATGAAATCTCAGTCGTGCCGCAGCGCGTTCATCGGATCCACGCGCGCGGCCCGTGCGGCCGGAAGATAGGCGGCAACCAGCCCCGCCATCCACAGTATTCCGATGGCTACCGCAATCGTAAACGGGTCCATAGCACGCAGTCCATATAACTGTGTCGCGCTTTCCACCGCCTCATATCTGGCAATCGACCAAGGCGACCCAGCCGGACCGTTTCCATACAAATGCGCCGCAGTCACTTTTGCCAGCACAGCGGCCGCAGCCACACCAGCAACCATGCCGGTCATCATTATCAATCCTGTTTCTTGCAGGATCATCCCTGTCACCGCGTTCTTACCTGCGCCCAGCGCCATGCGAATACCAATTTCATTGGTCCGGCGCGCCACGCTATAAGACAGCACTCCATAAATTCCAGTCGCCGCCAGAACCAGCGCAATCAATCCAAACAGCGTGCAAAGCTGCGCAATCAATCTCGGTTGCGCGTTCTGCTCGTCAACCAGTTCGTTCACGCTGTGGGTGCTCTCAATCGTCAGGTCCGCGTCCACGGTCAGAATCGCCTTGCGCACGGCGTCCAATAAGTGCTTAGGATCGCCCGCCGTCCGGATTTCGAACGATAGGCGATCCCAGCTACCGGTCTCGTCCTCCACCTTATATAATTTCGGATCAACCGTGTCGCGCAACGATCGGACACGCGAATCCTTGGCCACGCCGATCACCTGCATGGTCTTTCCTATACTTGAGATCTGCATTCCCACCGGATTCTTCCCGAAGAAGTGTTTAGCGAATGCCTCGTTGATGACGCAAACAGGCGGCGCATTTGCGATAGTGTCCTGAGCGTCGATATCCCGCCCCAGCAGCATTGGAATGCCAATTGTGGAAAAATACGCCGGCCCCACCGAGTCATCGTTTGCTGCGATATCGGCGTCGCCATGCGGCTTGAACCCCTTTATCCAAACGGGAACCGCCCCGTCAAATCCAGTAAACAAGCCACGGCCGGAATAAGTGACCGCGCGAACCCCGGGAATCCGTCGAAGGCTATCCGTCAACTTTGGGTTCCGCCGCGCGCTCCCGGCCGTCTGGTTGCGGGCGCCGTAGCTATTCACCGTGACCAGCAGCAGGTTTTCCGGCGGATAACCCAGCGAGACCGACTGCAAATTCCAAAGGGTTCGCAAGAAAAGCCCAGCGCCCATAACCAGCACGAACGAAAGAGCCACCTGAGCCGCCACCAATGTTTTGGGCAACGATACTCGCTGCCGCAAGCTTTGATTCACGGACACGCGCGCCGAACGCAGGGCCGGAGCCAACCCAAACAGAATGCCGGTAAGTAGCGTGGCGCACGCCGTAAAGCCCAATACGCGTGGATCAAGATGGGCGTCAATTTTCATGGAATCGCTGGAACGCGAAAGCGCCAGCAGCAAAAGGCGCAGCGCTCCTTCAGCCACGCACAGTCCCGCGATGCCGCCCAGCGCCGCCAACAACAAGCTCTCTGTCAGGAATTGACGAATCAGGCGTCCCCTGGCGGCGCCGATGGAAAGCCGGATCGCCACTTCCCGCGAACGCACCGTCGCGCGCGCCAGCAATAGGTTAGCCACATTGGCGCAGGCGATGAGCAGAACCAGCGCCGCCAATACTGAGAGAACGGTCCATTGTTCGGAAAATTCGTTGCGCCCGTGGAATGCGCCCGCACGCACTGGCGTCACGGCAATCTGCTGATTGAGGGCATTTTTCCGGGCCTTTGCTTCCATGCTTGGCGGATAGTCGGCCTCTAAAATTCTCCGGAACAGGACACTCACTTCGGCCTGAACCTGTTGGACCGTCACACCCGCTTTTCGCCGCCCGAAAACATGCAGCCACATGAACTTGTCATGGTCCTTGTCCATAAATACGCTAAACGCACTGCTGCCGTTTGAGATGGGTATCACAATCGGCTCCAGGAACATCGGCAGCCACAGATCGGGATCTTGCGTTACCGTTTCACCGCGAAAACCCTTCGCTGCGACTCCAATGATGGTGAAAGTGCTGCGGTAAAAGCGCATGGGCGTTCCGACCACCGCTGGATTTCCGCCGAACCGCCGCCGCCAATAGTCGTAGCTGATTACTACATAGGGGTCTTTGCCGATTCCGGTCGCGTCTTGTTGCGTAAAGAAGCGTCCAGCGGCAGGCTGGACACCGAAAACCGAGAAATAGTTTTCACTGACTAATCGCCCGTGCACCGTTTCTTGCTCGTGTCCTGGAATGCTGACTGGCCAAGACCACAGCATCATTTGGGAAGCACACAAACCGGACATGCTTTTTGTGTGGTCGCGCAATTCGACAAACTCGGTATAGGTGGCCAGGGTGCGTTTCCCGGCCAGGGTGCCGCCCAAAACCTCGGAGGCGTTCGGATCCGTAAGCATCACTAGCTCATTTGGATTGTGCACCGGAAGGAACTTGAGCAGCGCGGCATTCATCACGCTGAAAATGGCGGTATTCATGCCGATGCCCAGCGCGAGGGCAAGAACAGCAACGGCCGTCGAACCGGGGTTCTTCGCGAATAGGCGCAAGCCGAAACGAACGTCCTGCCGGCATTCTGTTAACAAACGCCAGCGCTGTGACTCGTAGAATCTTTCCTGCGCACCCGTAGGGTTTCCAAAGGCGCGGCGTGCGGTCAGGAGCGCTTCTTCGTCACCTAGTCCCTGTTCCTTCAGCCGGTCCGCTTCGAGTTGTAAGTGGGCCTCAAGCTCCGCGCTGAAGTCGCTTTGTTTCCTGCGCCGCCAACGGAACATGCCCTCAACCCTCCTCCGCTTCCGGCCCAATGATGCGGCCAATGGCCGCCGACAGCCGCCGCCATTTTGCGGTCTCTTTCACAAGTTGCTTGCGGCCAGCCTTGGTCAGCGTATAAAACCGGGCTTTACGGTTATTGGACGAGACACCCCATTCCGCGTCGATCCAGCGTTGGGCTTCCAAGCGTTGCAGCGCGGGATAAAGCGCGCCATGCTCAATCAAAAACTCATCATCGGAACTCTGCTGAATGGCGCGCGCAATGCCTTGCCCATGCTCCGGGCCGAATATCAGCGTTCGGAGGATCAGCAGATCCAGCGTACCTTGCAGCAATTCTAACCGTTCTTTTTCGTCTTGGGTGGACACTTTACCCAAGTATCCGTCCTTACGGGTAAACTGTCAACCCGTCAACGCAGGATTCTGAACGAATCCAAAATTTGCGTCAAATCCCGCAGGACTTGCTTGTTATCCTGCTTCGTAAACTCCTTGATAGAGCCCGGCGATTACACCGCGAAATTCGTAAACGTGACGCGAATGGCGAGTTGGTAACACTTGCGTTTTTGAATCCCTGGTACAAATTGGATTCAATGAAATGGTTCATCGCGGCATCCCCTTCCACCGTATGAGCAAACCGCACGCCGTCGATCACTCTGCCAGGATCTTTCGCCGAAACTTCGGAATTGAGACAAGCCCGTTGAGTGCCAACTTTCACCGGAGTTACCTCAAAGGAAGCAGCCCCAAATGTAGTTCCCTTGTACTGATCCTGCGGAAACGTAATACAAACAGTAGAATCATCATGGCAAACCGGGATATAAGATTTGCCTGCGTTCTCTTTGCTTTTGCCCATATGTAGACCATACCCAGCCGGAAAGGTAAACGTAAAGGATTGATCGAGACTGACGTACTTTTGCAGCTCCCCCGCCGCTATGGAAACTAGAGGCAAAATCAAGAACAACGTCAGAGCGCGCATGGTCTCGATAGTAACTCCAACACGCCAAGAAGCACCGCCCGCTACAACGTAAACTAAATTGTGCTCCCGCGCGTGTTCAATCTATGGCTGATAACGGCCACTCTACCAGCCATTCCCCTGCTGGCAGGTGCCGTACCGCCCGCCCACACGGCGCCGCCGAAGGTGACGTTCTACAAAAACATTGCACCCATCGTCTACGAACACTGCGTTTCCTGCCATCGTCTAGGAGAATCCGGACCCTTCTCCTTGCTCACTTACCAGGACGCCGCCAAGCATGCAGGTCAAATTGCGCGCGTGACGAAGCAGCATTTCATGCCGCCCTGGCTTCCGGAAAAAGGCCACGGCGAATTTGAAGACGAACAACGCCTGACTGACGCCCAAATTGAAACCATACAGAATTGGGTAAGAGCCGGCGCGCCGGCCGGATCTTCCGCGGATGCGCCGAAAGCGCCGCAGTTCCCGCCGGATGGATGGCAACTTGGTACGCCCGATCTGGTGCTGCACGTCTCCCAGCCGTATCATCTTCCGGCCGGCGGCAGCGAAGTGTTTTGGAATTTCATCATGCCGGTGCCCATTACCACCACGCGTTGGGTGCGCGCGATTGAAGTACGGCCGGGTAATCCGAAGATCTTTCATCACGCCAACGTCATCGTGGACCGTTCGGGTGGATCCCGCCGGCATGAGGTCACGCCGGGCGCCGGATTCCCCGGCATGGACCTCTCCGTCGAAGAAGAAACGTTTGATCCTGACGGGCATTTTCTTTCTTGGAAGCCCGGCACCGTCCCGCTGGTGGAACCGGACGGCATGGCGTGGCGCGCCAATCCCGGAATGAGTCTGGTGCTGAATGTCCATTTGCGGCCAAGCGGCAAGCCGGAAATCATCAATCCGGAAATCGGCGTCTACTTCACCGATCAGCCGCAAACGAAGTTCCCCATGCTGGTGCAGCTTGAGCACGACGGCAGCATCGACATTCCGCCTGGAGTGAAAGACTTCCAGGTCACCGACGATTTTCGCGTTCCCATGGATCTGAACGTGCTGGCCGTCTATCCCCACGCTCATTACTTGGCGCGGCTGATGGAAGGCTATGCCACGCTTCCGGACGGAACCAAAAAATGGCTGGTGCGCATTCCCGATTGGGATCTAAGTTGGCAGGCGGTATTTCGGCTGAAGTCTCCGCTCCTGCTGCCTAAAGGCACAGTGGTTTCGATGCGTTATCACTATGACAACTCTGAAGGGAACGTGCGCAATCCGAATCATCCGCCCAAGGAAGTGAAAGGCGGCAATCAGGCAACCGATGAGATGAGCCATCTTTGGCTGCAGGTCTTGCCCGCAAGCGGGGGCGATCACCGCGCCGAGTTGCAGGAGGCTCTGGCTACTGAGCGCCTCGAAAAATATCCGGACGACTTCATCGCCAACTACACGATGGGCGACCTGCTGTTAAGCAAAGGCGAAACGCAAAAGGCAACCCAGTATTTTGGCAAAGCGGCAACGGTTAATCCGCATAGCGCCGTGGCGGCAACCGAATACGGCATCGCCCTATTCTCGGAAGGCAACGTCCCCGAAGCCGAGAAGCTGTTTAAGCGCGCCCTTGAAACCGATCCAGCCTATACGGACGCGCGGTTCGATCTGGCGAGCGCCCAGGCATCGAGCGCCGAGTGGGAAGACGCGGCCGGCAATTTCCTCGGAGTCCTGAAAGATCGGCCGGACGATGGAAAAGCCCGCCAACATCTGGGCGAGGTGCTGATTCTTTGGGGAGATGAGTTGCTGAAGAACGGTAAGAAAGAGGATGCCCTTGCGCGGTATCGTGACGCGCTGCCGCTGCGGCCAATGGATCCGGTGCTCCACGGGAAAATCGGCGCGGCTCTCGCTGAGATGGCCAAGCTGGATGAAGCCGAAGTAGAATTGCGCAAGGCGCTGCAGATTGATCCGGCCAGCGAACCGGCCCGTCAGACAATGGATGTGCTGCAAAAGATGAAGCCGCCTGCGAAGCCGTAACTGCCTACTGCTTTTGTTCCTGAAAGCGCCAGCCACTCATCTCATCGAGTAACTTGACAACACTCTGCGCCGCGGCTTCCACAAACTGCAAACCCTTCTCCGCTGTCGCAAACTCCGGCATGCCGATCACGCCATTACCCGACAATTCATCAAACTCGCTCATCAGCGTAAATGGCAGCGGCGTCAGCATATCGTTTATCCGGTAACCCATCTCCGGCCCCGGCCCGCCGCGCCGAGCCTTCGCCATCTCCACCTGCTCCGGATAATAAGCCAGCAAAATGGATGTCTCCATCTCGCACGCATGGCCCATTCCACCCGTGGGCGAAGAGCGTATCTTCTGAAACTCCTCGGCCGCCAGGTTCCAATAGGTGGCGTAAACAATATAGAGATCGCGCATCTCCTCGAACTCACTTTTCAGTTCGCGTAGCGCCGCCTTGCACGGAATATCATTGCCTCCATGCCCGTTCAGCAGCAAAATCTTGCGCGCACCCATATGCACCAATGACCGGCAAATCCCACGAATCATCTCGATATACGGCATCAGATCGAGACTGACGCAGCCAAACCGCCGGTGGTGCGGCGAATGTCCCAGCCATTGCGTCGGCAGCATCACAACCTGCTCCGTGCGCAATTCCTCCACTCGATCCGCTACGCGCGAAACAATCATCGAATCCGTGAACACCGGCAAATGCAAGCCATGCTGTTCCAGTGATCCCAGCGGAACCACAAATGTCCGCCCCGCCAAATCCGCCAGTTCCGGCCAGCGCGCTTTCTGAAGCAGCATCCATCAACTCCTGCAATACTGAGACTGCGCCGGGGGCTGATACGCGACCGCCAAATGCGGCGTCTCCAAGCGCTGCGATTTCTGCTGCTTCGAATCCAAACAGCTTTCCAGCATCCCGCTAGTCAATAGTGTCCGTTCAATCGGATAAGGCGCGCGTCCACTCACAAACATTTCCTCTATCTTCGAAACCAGACAAGCCGAGTAAGTCACGTTCGGCACTGGCGTGAGTAAGAACTGCGTGGAAAGAATGCCATGCCCGCTCACTCGCGCCGCGAAGTTGAAATCCTGCAGCGCTCCATCCAGCATCAGCATCGTCGCGCGCAAACCATCGCGATATTCAATCAGGTATGCCGCCGGATGGGGAACGAGCGAAGCCAAGACGCCCTCGGCCGTCAAATCCTGCGTTCGCCCATCTTTCAGGCTAAGACCCAACGGCGTGTCACTGCGCGATAACGCCGAGCGCAACAAGTCCTTTGACCACACGCCGCGTGCCGACGCATCCCAAACCCCGTCTCCGGTCAGCATCTGCACCGCGCGCACACCGGTCTCGCCGCCTTTTCTCCGCTCCAGCATGCACTGCATGCCTTCCAGAGCATGAAAATCCATCGCGTCGGACCCGCCCTCGCCCACCATCACCGCTTCTTCTATATGCGCGTCGCGAGGTATCTCAATATCCGGCAGCCGCCAAGTCACCGGTAGCGAAGAGCCTCCCAGCATCGGAAAATGCATGCTCTTCGAAGCCGCCACCATCTCATGCGCTTTCTGAAAGCTATAGGAAAGGTGTTTGTCGTTATAAACCGGAACGGAGCGGCCGCTCTCTTTGAAAACTTTCAAGCACTCCTGAAAAAACTCATAGCGTGGATACAGTTTTTGCCCTTTGTCATTGCTCGGATACTCGCCATGCTCAGCCACAATCAGCACCGCATCCACGGCCAGTTTTTTCCCGCCGCCGCACAGCGCTTCGGCAATGGACGGATACACGCGAAATCCAAACTCTTTGGCGCGTTCTCCGCTCAGGTCGCCTTCCGGCTTTTGATCCACATACAGTGAAACCACTTCCACATTCGGCTTGTGCCATGCGCCCTCATGCGGATACCCGACCAGAAACCGGTCGCCGATATGCTGCCCATGCGAAAGATATTTGTAGATCGTAGTAACAATCGCGATCCGAACGGGTTTCGCCTGGCCGTATGCCGCCAGCGGCAGCAGCGCCGCCGAGCCTAGAAATTCGCGTCTTGTAACCATCATGCCCTCTGAAAGTTCGATTCCTTCGGCGCTGCATACCGGATCGCCAAATGCGGAGTCTCAATCCGCGTCTGCTTCTGGAACAAGCTCTCCATGCCGCTCGCCGTCAACCCGGTCGTCAGCAGCGTCCGTTCAATCGGATAATCGGTCCGCCCCGTGGCGAACATCCGCTCCATATGAAACACCAGAGGACTAAAGAACGTCGCCAGCGTAGTTCGTCCGTCCGGCATTGGCAAATACATTTGCGCCGAAAAAATCCGCGAAGGATTCTCCAGCCGCGCGGCAAAATTGAAATCCCGCACCAAGCCCATCATCAGCAGCATCGTGCAACGCAATCCGTCCTGGTGCTCATAGGTATAGGCCACCGGGTCTGCCACTAACTTGCGCATCTGTTTCACGGTCGGCATTAAATCGTTGAAGCCGGGCCGAGGCTGTGCCAGCGTATGGCTACGGCACAGCGCCGCTTGCATCAGGTCAGCAGACCAAACTCCATCATGCAAAGCCTTCCAGAAAGTTTCCCCGCGATAAGCCTGCAGCCAGCGCACGCCTGTTTCTCCGCCTTTGCGCCGCTCCACCATGCATTGAATTGTTTCCAGGCCGTGAAAATCGTAACTATCCACCCCGCCATAACAGACGCATAATGCTTCCCGGATATTTGCACCCAGCGGCATCTCCACGGAAGGAATACGCCAGGTCACGGGCAAGCTTGATCCCGCCAGTAGCGGAAAAGGAAAGTCCCGCGCCGTCTGGTACATCTCGTGCGCCCAGTCCCAATTCCAGGAAAGATGTTTATCGTTGAACACCGGCACGGCGCGCTTGCTCGCGCGGAACACTTCTACAATCTGCTCGAAGAATTCATGCCGCGGATACTTGGTCTGGCCCTTCTCATTCTTCGGATAATGCCCGTGCTCGCCCACCAGCACCACGCCGTCCACCGCCAGCGTTGAGCCTCCCAGTGTAAGCGCATCGTGAATGGTAGGGTAGATCGTCATTTGCGGATGCCGGGCCGCGCGTTCACGGCTCAGGTCGTCCGCGCCCACTTGATCCACGTAAAGGCCCACCAGGTCGGAAGGCGGCTCATGATACGCGCCATCCCAGCCATAGCCATCCAGCAGCCGGTCCACAATGTGCTGGGCATGTGAGTATTTGCGGTAGACCGTGATCACCGCGGCAAGTTTTTTACGGCTCTGCATGTAGTTCTAAAACTGCCCGGCGGAGCCGCTCTGTCAACTCTTCCGGAGACTCTCCCAAATCCAGCATAATCATTTCACCAACAGATACCGAAATCTTACCGCTGCGAAACCATCTTTCCCTCCGCGCCTTAATCTGGCCAAGACCGTCAATATATACCGGCAGCGCTGCCGAGCCCAATTCCTTCCACAACAAACCAGCGCCTGTTTTGAACGCCTGCATCACGCCGTCCTCGGTGCGCCTTCCTTCCGGAAAGACCAGCACGCTATATCCGCGGTCCATCGCCTCGCCCGCATGCTGAAAGCTGCGCCGGAACCCGCTGAATTGCGGCAGCGGAAAAACGTTGAACAAACCCGTCATGAGTAAGTAGCCGATCGGCGCAAGTAAGTTCAAAAACCAATTCCCTTGATTCCGCCCATGCCGCATATCCAGAATCATCTCGCCCGACATAGCGATCGTTACGCGGCGTCGCAGCTTGCCGGGAAGCGCAAATAAAACAAACGCCGCATCATAAGACGTAATGTGATTGCAAACGATCAATACCGGCGTTGCCGGGGCCGCCGCTGTTGCCTTCACGCGAGGCTTTGCTAGCAGCCGTACCAGCGGCATGGCAATGCACTCCAAAAACACCGCGCGAAGCGCCTGCGCCACCGGATTCCAAGTCCATCTTGGATAATAATGCTGACTGGCCGGCACGGCCGCGGGCGCTTGCGCCACGGCGCGTTGTACATCTTCCTGCGTTCGCACGCTCTGCAAGGTATCGTCATCAAGCGAGACGCCGTACCGCTGCTCCAATTGCGCCTGTAACTGGACGCGTCCCAGGCTATCCAGATTCGCATCTAAACGAACCGGCCCCTCTGTTATGTCTCCGGCCGCGATACGCGCCGCCACTTCGCGTTTCAACACTTTCCCCGTGGACGTGCGCGGCAAATCTGGTTCCGGCCAAATCATCCATCGCCTGATTTGCTGAAACTCGGCCAGTTTGTGGTTGGCCTCATCAACGGCAATTTGCGGATCGCGGTCTGCACTCATCACCAAAACTGCCAGCGCCTGCGGTCCGTCATTTCCAGCCACTTCGATCACGGCGCTTGCTCGAACCTCGGCCTGCCGGTTCAATGCCGCTTCCAAATCCTCCGGATAAATATTCAATCCGGCGGACGTCACAATCACATCTTTCTTCCGTCCGCGAAAACGCAGATTTCCCTGCGCGTCGAATTCCCCTAGATCACCCGTAGCCAGCCATTCCGAACTCTCTTGCTTAGATGCCCCGTCCTGCCATACGGTGTTTGAGATGGTTTCGCCGCGCACCAGCACTTCGCCGTCTTCCGCCAATCGCACTTCGCGTCCCGGCAGCACTTGCCCTACCGTGCCCTGCGCCGTCCGGAACGGATGATTCAAACTCACCAGCGCCGTGGTCTCCGTCATGCCGTACCCTTGCACCACCACAAATCCCAGTTGTTTCCAGAACTGCTCGCTGGCAGGAGTCAGGGAAGCGCCTCCGCAAACCAGCGCCCAAAACTTGAACCCCAGCAGCGCGTGCACATCGCGAAATTCCCACCAGAGTCGCCACGCCTTCTTCCCCGCCGCCCGCTCCGCGCGCAAGCCTAAACTCGGAAAACGCTCCAACAGATATCTCTGCAGTAAATCGAGCACGCGCGGCACCGCCGCGAGAACCGAAATCCGCTCGGCGTGAATCCGTTCGATGAGTTCCCCCGCCACCAGCCGAGGCTCAAAATGAAGCTCCGCCGCGAGCAGTGCCGGAATCCATAGCCCCATGAATTGCCCGAACACATGGCTCAGCGGTAGCGTATGCAAAATACGAATCGGGTGAAACCAGCGCTCGTACCGGAGATACTTCTGCATCTCCCGTTCAATGGGTTCCAGGCTGGCCAGAACATTTCGATGGGTATGCACCACCCCTTTGGGTTGCCCGGTGGTGCCGGAGGTAAATATAATTTGCAGCGGATCGTTCCCGCTCAAGTCTCCTATCGCACCGGCGCGTTTCGCGGTCAAGGATAACGCGAAATCTTCGAGATTGCCGATAACCAGCTTTGGCGCAACTTCTTCGGTAACGCACCGCAGGAACTCCGCGCTACTTGAAAAATCCGCCGGTACTGGAATAACGCCGCGCAGCACGCAGCCGAAAAACGCCGCCACCCATTCAGGCGAATTCTCGCCCCAAAGCACCACTCGGTCGCCTTTAACAATGCCGCGTTTCTCGAATTCCGCCGCGAAACGGCGGCACAGTGCAGCCAATTCGCCGTAAGTAATGCGCCGTTGTCTTAGGCCGCGCGGCGAGACAATCGCGACGTCCCGGGCATGCAACTCGAAATCGTCAAGCAAGGACGCGAGATTAGCGCGAATGCCCGGCACAACTTCAGACTACGATGCTGGTGTTAGGAAGCTGGTTTACTCGTCGTGGCGTAATAACCCTCGCGCGTCTGCACCGTCAATCCCGATGGCTTGGCCGTCAGCGTGATCTTGCGAAACCCGCTATCGCCTCCGCCGTCCGGTGTATACGCGATGTTGTACTGGCTGCGCAGCTCATCTTCAATCTGAGCATAGATATCATCGACTGATTTCTTTTTTGATTTCTCGAAATATGCGCCGCCAGTTTCCTTTGAAATCTGCTTCAAGATCTTCTTGCCGTCCACGTGCTCCATGCCGCCGCGCCCGCGTCCGCCACCCATCCCACCACCGCCCATGGGTCCACCCATGCCTCCGCCGCCCATGCCGCCATGCCGCCCACCGCCCATGCCCGGTCCGCCAAATCCCCGGCTGAATCCGCTTTCATCGTCCGCAATGCGAATCGAATACGCAATCACGTCCGAATGCCCCGACGACGCAATCGCCTCCGTCAACGATGTCTTACTGCCGTTGTCCTCGCCGTCGGTCAGCAGAATCAGCGCCTTCCGGCCGGATACCGGTTTTAATACTTCGTCCGCGGCCAGATAAACCGCATCGAAGAGCGCCGTTCCGCCTCCGCGATGTCCACCGTAGCGTCCACCTCTTCCGCCTCCGCCGCCACTATTCGATCCGCTATTTCCGTTCTGATCCTGTTGCGGCGAATCCAGCAAATCCAAAGCCTTCTCCAATCGCTCGCGCGACGGCGTTAAATCCTGCAGCAATTCCACTTCGTGCGCGAAACGAATCAGAAACGCTTTGTCCTTCTCCGGTCGAAGCACTTTTTCAAGGAACGCGCGCGAAGCCTGCCGCTCTTCACTCAACATCCGCCGTTCACTCCCGCTGACATCCACCAGCAGGCCCAGCGTCAGCGGCAGATCCGTCTGCTGCGCGAAATAACGGATCGTCTGCGGCCGCCCCTCCTCCGCCAAACTAAAATCGTCCTTGGTGAGGTTTTTGACAATCCGTCCCTCCTTATCCCGTACCGTGGTAAACAAATTCACCACTTTGACATCGGCGGAAAAAGTGGGTGCGGATTGAGTCTGCTGCGAACGCAGCAATCGCACGGCGGGCAGCAGCCCAAGCGTGGAAAGCAATAAGTTGCGCCGGGAAACGGAACTCGGATGCATTTACCACTGAGATGTATTTGGTCGAAGGCCGGTTCCCGAAAAAGATGTGCTACAAATCGTATATACGAGGATGCGTTTTGAATGGGACGCGAAGAAGGATCGCCTCAACCGACAGAAGCACGACGACATCGATTTCGCTCTGGCAAGTCTGGTGTTCGAAGATCCATATTGCGTTCTTTATCCCGATCGCATCGACCTGGAAACCGGCGAGCAACGCTGGCATGCCCTTGGTAACGCTTCGATTGAGCCTGGTTTCCAAATTACTTCTGCTAGTGGTGCATGTATATCGAGAGGACGAAAATTATGGCGACAAAATCCGTATCATCTCAGCCCGGCAGGCTGACAAGCGTGACATCGGAAGATATCAAGAACAAAAAATGGACTAAAGCTCAAAAAGAAACCATTCGGCGTCACGCAGCCCGGCAGGCGGCTGGCGACGAATCGCACATCAATTACGAAGACATCCCGCCGCTGACCGATGAACAACTCGCGGGAATGGTGCGGTTGCGCGATGTCCGGAAAGTGGCCGTCAGTGTCCGGCTTGATCCACAGGTTCTGGATTGGCTGAAAAAGAAGGGTTCCGGTCATCTGACTCGCATCAATGATATTCTCGCCAACGTGATGGCTGCCGAGATCCGTCACGGCAATAGCTGATGTCTGCCTCAAACGCAATTGAGGATGGCGTCCCTACTGGAACAACTGCGGCGCAAACTCATCCAAATAGTTTCGCCAATTGATCCATGTATGCGCGCCTGGGCTCTCTTTAAAGCTGACCTCGAACCCGTGCTTCTTCAATACCTCAACTGTGGTCTTGCTAGTCGGTAGCAGCCCATCTTCCGATCCGGTGCTGAACCACACCAGCTTCAATCCTTTCTTTAAGCGGGCATCGTCAAGATCCGCTAAATGGGTTTTCTCCCACGCATCCGTTCCGCGGCCGAAAATCCCTGAGCTAAACACGCCCACATACGAAAATTCTTCAAGATGCGTAAACGCGATATGGAGTGTCTGGCCTCCGCCCATGGACAAACCCGCGATGGCCCGATGCGATCGATCGTTCACGGTTCGATAATTCTTCTCAACATACGGTTGAATATCGGTTACGAAATCGTCAAAAAATTCATCCCGTGGAGCGGGCCCGCCGCTAGCCGCTGCCCCGCGAGGCGGCATGGTCCTGCTCGTGTGGCCGGCTGGCATCACCACAATCATCGGCTTCGCCTTCTTCTCCGCAATCAGGTTGTCAAGAATAAAGCCGGCTCGCCCCACCGATGTCCAGGAATCGTCGCAGTCGCTCGCGCCATGCAGCAAATAGAAAACTGGATACTTCTCAGATTTGCCACTCTCATAACCCGGAGGCGTGTAGACGTGCATGCGCCGGAATTTGCTCAACGCGGTCGAATAATAGTTGATGGAAGCCACCGCGCC
>DASXGT010000069.1:0-9362 GCA_036488895.1 Bryobacteraceae bacterium
ACTTCTCCGGAGGCGCTCTCCCTATGAGCGATCTTCTTGCGCCTTTCCCCGTTGCCCTGCTCATCAAACAATAAGTTATGCATGATTTTGAAGTTTGGGCGCCGCGTGCTCAAACCGTAGCAATCGTTGTCGATGGCGAGCTGCATCAAATGCAGCCCGCCCAAAATGGTCACAAAAATGGCAGGTGGACCGCTCGTATCGCATCGGCCGAGCCTGGTGCGGACTATGCATTTCTCCTGGATGGCGAAGGTCCGTTCCCGGATCCACGTTCGCCCTACCAACCGCGCGGCGTTCACGGTCCCTCGCGCCTGCTCGATCATTCCGCATTTCGCTGGACCGATCGCGACTGGAACGCCCGGCCTCTCTCCAGCGCCGTCATCTATGAGCTTCACGTCGGAACATTCACTCCGGCCGGCACGCTCGCCAGCGCGCTGGAGCGCCTCGATTATTTGTTGGATCTCGGCATCACTCACATTGAGCTGATGCCGCTCAATGAATTTTCCGGCGACTGGGGTTGGGGCTATGACGGCGTTGATCTTTTTGCTCCGCATCACGCCTATGGCGCGCCCCGCCAGTTGAAGCACTTCGTCGATCGCTGTCACGCCAAAGGTCTCGCCGTGCTGCTGGATGTGGTTTACAACCACCTCGGCCCCTCCGGCAATTACCTCAGCCGCTTCGGCCCTTACTTCACCGCCGCTTATGACACGCCTTGGGGCGAGGCCGTCAATTTCGATCACGCCGGCAGTCACGAAGTGCGCCGCTTCTTTTTAGACAACGCCGCCATGTGGCTGCGCGATTATCATTTCGACGGCCTGCGCATTGACGCGATTCATGCTTTTCATGATCGTTCCGCCGTGCCGTTCCTCGAACAGTTATCGGTTGAAATAGAAGCCCTCTCCGCGCACTTGGGGCGTTCGCTGGTGCTGATCGCGGAAAGCGACCTCAATGATCCCCGCGTCATCACCTGCCGCGCCGCCGGCGGTCTGGGAATGCAAGCGCAATGGAGCGACGATTTTCACCACGCCTTGCACAGCGTTCTTACCGGCGAGATCAAAGGCTATTACGAAGATTTCGGCTCCATGGAACATCTCGCCAAGGCGCTGCGCCAGGCCTTTGTTTATGACGGCGTATATTCCCAACACCGTGACCGTCAGCATGGCCGCCCGGCCCACGGCCTTTCCGGCCATTCGTTCCTGGCCTATTCGCAGAATCACGATCAGATCGGAAATCGCGCCGACGGCCAGCGTCTCGGCCACATGCTCAGCATCGGCCGTCAGAAAATAGCAGCCGCGCTGGTCTTGACCTCGCCCTTCGTGCCCATGCTCTTTCAAGGCGAGGAATTCTGTGCCTCCGCGCCGTTCTTATATTTCACCCATCACGAAGATCCCGAGCTAGGCCGGCTTGTCTCCGAAGGCCGCCGCAACGAATTCCGCGCCTTTGGCTGGCTTCCCGAAAATGTGCCCGACCCGCAGGACCCCAACACGTTCAAGAAATCCAAACTCGATTGGCAGGAACTGAAACAGCAGCCCCACCAAGCCGTCCTGGACTGGTACAAAAAACTCATCGCCCTCCGCCGCGCCACGTCTTCGCTCACCGACGGCCGCCTGGACCGCATCCAAATCCGCTACGATGCGCAAACCCGCTGGTTCGTCGTCAAAAGAGGCGGAATCGAGGTCATCTGCAACCTGGCCGACTACCGCCAAACCATCCCCACCAAGCAGGCCGCGAGCCACCCCATCTGCTCGGAAACCGGCTGGCAATCCCGCCCGGGCGGCATCGAGCTCCCCCCCGATTCCGTAGCCATTCTCGGCGTCGCGCGAACCGAAAACTCCGAATGATATAGTGGAGAACGCGGCAGCACTTCGCCGCATCCCTCACCCCGAAACGGGCGCGTAGCTCAACTGGCAGAGCAAGTGACTCTTAATCACTAGGTTGAAGGTTCGATTCCTTCCGCGCTCACCAAATAAACCGTTTTAAATCAGTGATTACACGATTTATGTCGGGGCTGACGAAGACAACATACATGCCATTACCCGGTCAGTCTCGACCCTTCGGCGTGTATAGTTCGCGCCAAGCGGCAATGGCTTTCAAGTTTACCGCTCCCTCAACCCGCGCTTAAAATCTCGATCCGGCTCAATCCGACCTAGCAGCATTTTGATGTATTCTCGTTGGCACCGATCCCTGCCGATGGACTCAGGCTGACTTAACCAAGTCTCGAACTCTTGCCGGGTGACTGTAATTCGTGGCTTCCGCTGCGTTCCCTCGATTTGCTCAATATGCAGCTTGTCAACGCTACCCGCGTTCGGATTCGACCAGGGACACTTTCGCAACGCGGCCAGAGCCAATCCGTAGGCGTGATATCTGTGCAGTGCCGTTACAGGTACGCCGTGCTCAACCCCTGACGTGTCCCGGAAATACACCCGGCAGTCTTTCACTGCTAAAAAGTCTACCACATATATTCGCTATTTGTTCGCCTATTAGGGCTAGCCTATCACCATGGCGAAAACGTCAGAATTTGAAGTGGTCGGTCTTTGCGGGCGTGTCTTGTCGTCACCGGAGTGGGAGTTTACGTGTCCGGAGTGCAACCGTCGGATGGTCATTGGATGGGATGAACCTGAGAATTCAAAAAGAGTAAGCCAGGACTCCGAAGGGTCCCTGATAAATCTGCGATCTAGCCGCGAGTCTGGCTAATAGCTAGAGTGGGGTGCCCGCGATGATTATCCACACTTACTCTGCCACCGACCAAAACTGCCCCAAACGTAGAAAAGCCTATACCGCTCCAGCAGTTTTCGGAACGCGATGTCCCAGCAGCAAAAGCATACTTTTTGCATTTCTTTTAGCGGCTACTGTCTTACGATCGGATCTTGCGAATGCAAGCGTTGTAAATTCGACCACCTGCCGTGTATCGGACGCAGAGCCCAGCTATGAGGCGGCCAGCAGTGGCCTTTATTCGTGCTCGTTAACATCTCCGGCAGATGGGCGCGCCTATGCAAATGTCGGACCTACTACAGAAATCTTATCGAGCACTTCATTTGTTGCGTCCGAAGAGGTTTCCGCTACCGCCATTAACTCCGTAGTCTTCGACCAATACTTTCATACCGGAGAGTCGCTCTCGACGGCCAATACTGACCTTTTTTTGGTCCTCGACACGGTGGGCGACAATCGTCAAGGTTTTTTGAAGGTGAACGGAAATATCTCTGGCGATAAGGGATACTCGGGAAACGCGGGCGGCACGCTTCAAGTCGGCACATCCTTCGAAATTGTTAAGACGCCTGCCAACTCGGGTTTTTGTTGCAGCATACTGTTCCCGTTTGAACTCGGCCAGCCATTCCTATTTGACCTCAGCGTATTCGAGTATCAAGAATCTGTCGGCCTAGATGATGGGCTGACTGGTGGCAATAGTATCGCAAATGTAACGATCCAGTTTCTAGAATCGGACCAGATCACACCGGTTCAGATCTTCGAAACGAATGTTCCTGAACCCGCGAGTATCGCGCTAATCGGCGTGGGTGCCGCTCTGCTGTTGAGGTTCGGCAGGCGTAAACGGTAAGCTTCGGCATAACCCCGCCCCTGTCCGTAACCGGTCCCGGCATCGAGCGTGCCAAGTCGGACGGCAAGCACATGGGTAGGCCGTCTTCCCTGACCGACGACCAGCAACAGGAAGTACTGAAGCGCCCTGGCTCAGGGCGAATCAGTCAGCGCTCTGGCAAGGCACTACGATACGACGCGACGGACAATTATGTGCGTTCGTAATGGCAGTCCTGAATAGCGAGGTGACGTAACTCGGGAGGCGACTGAGCGTCTATGGCCCAAGGGCGGGAATAAAAGGCGCGGACATCACGTCAACGCCACCCATGTATCACCAGAATGATCAGCCCGACCCAATAAAATATGGCCACAGCGGTTCCGGCGACAATTCCAACGGACTGCAATGGTTTGTTCTCTATATCGAATACTAGGTGCATTCGCCCAATGCCAAGCTCAAAACGTCGCACCCACTTTACAATTAGTCCAGATACAGTATAGAGCCACAACCAGATCGACGGGACGAAGGCCGGAAACAGATATAAAGGTGCAAGTTCGTCATACATAGCTGGATGGTGCCAGAATGTAAAAGTTAAAACCGCTACGCCTATCCCGTTCTGGACCATCGCCATATAGTTGCCATTGAAGCTTGCCCCGTTCCAATATGTGAACGTCAACCAACATACACTTGCGAGAAAGACTGAAAGGTAACCAAGGCCAAATGTCAGGGCAAGGTCTACTAAAAGGAGCCAAGCTGCTTTCCACAGCGATCCGCCAACCATTCTGCCTAGCAGGTACCTTATCTTGAGCAGCGATATGTAATCAGGAATTAGATTACAAAGAGTGAAACTCGCCACGAGCGTAACCACTTGAAGATAATGCTTCTGTGCTGGCGGGGCGATAATCCCGATTACACCAACTGGCGTAAGCCAGAGATACTGCGCGAGAATGTATGCAAATGTGGCGGAAAGATATGACCCTATAGCTGAATGGATGAAAGATTGCGGTGAAAAGTGTTTATTGCCAAACACAGTGGTGAACGTTCCATCGACACCTTTAGGCCATAACTGAACCTTATTGGAAATACTGGGTGATAAAAGCCACAGTGATATTGCTAGTTTGGTGTCTGCATTTAATTTTTCCTCTACTTCCTTACAGAACTTTTGAGTTCCGTAAAAAAGTACACCCCCAACGGCAAACCGCGCGAACAATTCAATCGACAATCCAAACAATCATAAGACAGCTTCAACGGCTACCCGCTGATCTATAAACTACAATCACTGAACAGCGCGTAATATGCACCGCATCTGCGATGTACAGGCAAGCGAGTAGCTTCAAACGCTAGTAGTCGCTACAGGCTATAGCGTACACTTGCCTGTGGCGCAAGAGCGCCATCGAACGTCACTATCCGTCTCTATGCAAAAGCACTATCCGGCAAGTCACCATGAGGACAAGTTCAACTGTATCCATTGCAATGTATATGCCAAACAGCATTGGCAGTACTTCTATGCGCAGCAAGAAAATGGCTTTTCTCATCATTCGAAGCTGGAATTTTGTATCTGCGAGCATTGCGGGCAGTGGAGTTACTGGTACGAGAAGCGCATGATAATCCCAACGGATGTGTCCGTCCCACCCGCTCACGTCGAGATGCCAGAGGCATGCGTCGTAGACTACGACGAAGCTCGCACAATTTACGCTGCATCGCCGCGCGCTGCCTGCGCACTTCTCAGACTGGCGCTTCAGAAACTATTGGCAGAGCTTGGAGAGAACGGAAAGAATATCAACGACGATATTCAAAGCCTCGTCGCGAAAGGCCTACCGGTTCTCGTTCAACAGGCACTTGATTTCTGTCGGGTTGTAGGGAACAATGCTGTTCACCCGGGCGAGATTCAAATCAACGATACACCCGAAATCGGTGTCAGTCTGTTCGAAATGCTCAACTTCATCGTCGAGGAACGTATAGCTCGGCCAAAGCAGATTCAAGCGCTTTACTCTGGATTGCCGGAAGGTGCGCGAAAAGCGATTGATGCTCGCGACAAACCGAAAAGCTGAGCCTGAATATTGATCAGAGCGTCGGGCCGCCCATTTCCGTCTGGTCCATGCAACAACCAACGCAGTCTCGCTCTAGTGGCCTTTCTTACATCTGTAGATTGGATGAAGGCATATTGTCAAGGTCAGCGATGCGGCCTTTTGCCTCGATATCACGCCTGCAACTGCTGCTGCTACACGGGCATGGGCCAATGTTGCCGGATTGTTTGTGGGCGACATGCTTGACGTACCATGGCTCCCAATAGCGAGGGCAGTTGGGATTTTGAGACAGCGTACGCGCGTGGTCAGTGATGGCCTTCATTAGCGCGTTATTGGCAAAATTACCCGTCGCACTCAGCACCTTGATGGCAGCCCTCAAACCTTCGAGCTTATCTAGCGCATCCCGAGCGTCGAAGCGAATAGTATGCGCGGCATGTCGAGCTAGGTCTAGCATGGGACTGGATGTAGGCGAGGGCATAACCTGACCCTTTCCCATATAGTCCATGAAGGCCGAATCGATATCGTAAGGTTTAACAAACGCGCATTCTGCCGGGCAACAGGCATGGCCAGAATAATGTGTTCGCTCGCTCTCTTTGAAAGCTCTGAACGAACCAATGTAAAAGCACCCACAGAACGGGCGTTGTGCTAACTCTGCTGTGGGTACCGTGTCATCATCTTCCACTACGCGGCTACAGTAATGGCCCTTCTGAGCAACATCGCCGTAGAACGCATACACCTCGCTGCCCGTACAACCGGAGAAATGAGATGGGGCCTCTAAATCCCGCGCATCAGGCTGACGCTCAAACAATTCGATAAATATTCCTTGCGCATCATGCGCTAGATCTTGCTCAAGGTCAGGTATGTAAAAATCTGGAGACCATACCTGATCATTTAATTCGGTCAATTTGTATGCGCGAGGACGATAGACGTATTTGATGTCAAGGAGGTCAAAGAATACGGCCCATCTCGCTGCCAGTCTGCTATGAAAGCGGTTATCAGCAAAGATGGTTTCGATGGCCTTTGACATTCATGTCTACTGTAACAACCTGCGGGAACATTGCCAATAATTAGCGGCCCGGACCCGCTTCATTCCCATCGCATTTCATTGCGCTTTCTCCATCGCTTCCCGCAGGATACTGTTAAGCCGTGTCTGGTATCCCGCGCCTTCCGACTTCAGCCAGTGAAGGACGTCGGCGTCAATCAGAGTCGTGACTGATTTTTTGATCGGACGAAAGAACTCGCTTCGGCGCATCGCGAGCGCCCATTTCTCCGGTGGAAGAGGTCGAGCATCCGGGTCCTTGTCCAGACTTTTATCGCGCTTCTCGTAGGCGTCCCGAATTTCACCGTTGATTTTGATCCCTTTTCTAGAACTGGCTGGCGTACGTTTTTTGTTCATAGTCTTCTGCCTTTCGTGCTGAAATAATCCGAATAATTTCCTGTTCATCGTCCGAGCTGTCAACGGACACGATTACCAGTAAAAGTTGAGCATCCGTGTAACCCATGGCGTGATATCGAACTTCGCCCTCGATCTCGCAGTCCTCGGCAATGATCAGGTATGGATCGGCAAATGCCTGTCTGGCTTGTTCGAAGCTGATTTTATGCTTCGCAAGATTGCGTTTGGCTTTCTCCGGCCTCCAAGTGAATTTAATATCCAGTGATTAAATCATACCTATATTTTAATATGTATAAATTGGCCGGGAGGCCCGTGGGCGCTCATACTCACGCCCGAAAATCTGTATATACTAAACTATGTATATACAGCGTGGAGATTCGAATGGGACGAGAGAAAAAACCGGGCGAATCACGCAAAACACGGCGTTTCGTTTGAGGTCGCGGCAGAGGTCTTCGACGACGTGAACCGGCCCGTCGAGCCTGATTGCACAGTGGACGGCGAGGAGCGCCTGTGTGCGATAGGCATGGCCGGATGAAACCTCTTGATCTTGTTTGTGGCTTACACGGAAAGGGACACCAATGGCGAAGAAACCATCCGCATCATCTCAGCGCGAAAAGCTAGTAAAAAAGAGCGCAGCCGATATTCGAGCCTACGCTAGGAGTCCGGAATACAAAGCTCAGATCGAGCGGCTCAAGGCTATGCCGGATTCCGAGATTGATTTCTCAGACATCCCGGAGCTATCCGAAGAACAACTGGCGCGCCTGGTACGCGCCCGCTTAAGACCGGCCAAAACGCCCGTAAGCATCCGTCTCGATAACGATATCTTGACTTGGCTGAAGAAGCAGGGTGGTAGCGGATACCAGACCCGCATCAATCAACTGCTCCGCGAGGCTATGACAAATGTCACCATGACACGGAAAGAGCGATCTGATTAGGGTGGCCAATGCCAGCGATGGTCGGTCATGTAGGGCTCGGTAGGCACAAGTAGACGATGTCTCGCTGCTCGCCCAGATGCATTACAATTTCCCCGCTGCCTTGAGCGCCGCCGCGACCACTTCGAGTGGGAGCAGGAGGGAAAGCGGCGTATCCAATAAAGGGAGTGCCCCGTAGCTGGCGTACCAAGCCGCTACCCGGTCATTCTTGGCATCGATCAACATGGCTGTACCGCCTGCTTCTTCGGCAACACGCAAGCAACGACGCCCAGCCGCTAACAGGAGTTGCCCCCCAAGCCCCCGCCCCTGTACGTCTGTACGGACTGCAAGACGCCCAAGACGATACGCCCCGATATCGTACCGGCCGAGGCCGCGACGGGCTATCTCGGGTGCGCGCGTGTATTCCACTGACGCCGGGCTAAGGCTGTAATAACCATAGATTGACTTACCATCGCTATCGTCAATAGCCAAGAATGTCTTGGCGGCGCCACGCTCATGGCTCTGCCGTGCATAATCCTTCAGAAACGCATTGAGGTCGCTCTGACCGCAATCGAAACTTTTGCGATCGTGTTTTTTGGCGATTGGCTCCTCATGCCAAGCCGCTAACGTCACGGTTTGGACGGTAAGGCGCGTGCGGCTGCCAGGAGTCGGCCAGTCGGCGCGGGCGGATTTTCTAATAACTCAAGTACACGCAGGCTGTCACGTTCCGACAGCACCACGCGCTCAGCCTGATCGATCACCGCATCGGCCGCGCGCAGCGCATTCCGCAAGATGAAATCCGTTAGGTCAGTGCGCTCTAACGCTACGGCGCGCATGATCCTCGCCTTGTCAACCGGGCGAATTCGCAGCGCCACCCTGTTGTTTTCCATTGCTGTTCTTGGCATGAAAGTTTGTCGTCTGTACGCATTCAAATTGTACAACAATTGACTGGATTGCGCAAGATTTATCCAAAGTACCTACCGCATAAAAGGCGTTCACAAGTCGTAACAAGCTAATTCTAAAAGACTTAACTATAAATCGCTTTTTTGCCCCTGCTATGCTGAACTTAGGGGCCGTACCGCTCCCGCCAAATCCCGAAAAACGCCGCAATGCCTGCCATGGCATCTGCGGCGTTTTTCATTTCCACCGCACAAAGGAGCAGCAAAATGTCAACCGCAAATCAAATCGCAGCCAACCAAGCCAATGCGCAACTTTCCACCGGTCCCAAAACCGAAACCGGCAAAGCCGCCTCATCGCAAAACAGCTGGAAGCACGGCCTCTTCGGCGTCTTCCGCGTCCTGAACACCGAAAGCCAGCTGGCCTATCAAGATCTCCTGCAATCGCTCCAATCCGAATACAACCCTGCCACGCCCACCGAAGCCATTCTGGTGGAGCGCATGGCGCAACACCACTGGCTGCGCAACCGCGCGCTCCACTACCAAAACCATTACCTCGAATCCGGCGACGAAAGCAACGCCTCGCAGGTCAGCCTCTTCATGCGCTAC
>DASXGT010000070.1:0-4716 GCA_036488895.1 Bryobacteraceae bacterium
AAATCATCGGCGGCGGCGTTATCCCGCTGACCAAGAATGACGAAGCGGACATGCGTAAATACTTTGTCTATGCCCAAACGTGCGGCATGCCCATGATCATTTGCGCGCCCACGCACGAAAACCTGAAATTGCTGGAGCGCCAGGTGAAGGAATATAACATCAAGGCCGCGATTCATAATCACGGCCCCATGGATAAAAACTTTCCCACGCCGAAATCGATTCTGGACGCGGTGGGTTCTCTTGATCCGCGCATTGGCATGTGCATGGATGTGGGACACACCGCCCTCTCGGGCGTCGATATCGTGCAAGCGATTGCCGATGCCGGTCCGCGCCTGCTTGACATGCATATCAAGGACATGAAAGCGCCTTCGGATGAAAACACTGGCTGTGCAGTGGGAGAAGGTGCGCTGCCGATTGTCGGCATTTTCAAGCAGCTGCGGAAAATCGGCTACAAGGGCTGCGTCAATCTGGAGTATGAATTTGAATATGACGCTCCGCTTGCGGGCATGCTGAAATCCTTTGCCTATATGCGCGGCGCGCTGGCCGCATTAAATAGTTGATGACCATGTTTAGAGCTACTTTTATTTTTACTTTTCTCCTCTCTACTTCGCTTTTGTCCGCGCAAACTCCGCCGCGTCCACGCATCACCGGCGTGGCGCATATCGCGCTCTTTGCGCACGACTATGAAAAATCCCGCGCCTTTTATGGACAGTTTTTGGGCTTTGAAGAACCATATGATTTGAAGAACAAAGACGGTTCGCCGGCCATGACGTTCTACAAAATTAACGAACGCCAGTACATCGAATTATTTCCCGAACGCAAGCCCGATACGGACCGGCTCAGCCACATCTCCCTGGAGACCGATAATCTGGAAGCCCTGCGCGTCTATCTTCGTGCGAAGGGCGTTAAGGTGCCTGATGCGGTAAAGGCCGGCCGCATCGGCAATCTCAATTTCAACATTACCGATCCGGAAGGCCACACCGTGGAGTTAGTGCAATATGCACGGGACGGCTGGACTGCGCGTGAAAAAGGTAAGCATTTGGGGCCGAACCGCATTTCAAAGCGCCTGATGCATGTCGGAATCATTGTGAGTAATCTGGACGCCGAGACTAAGTTCTATACGGACATACTCGGATTTAAAGAAACCTGGCGCGGCAGTAAGTCCGGAACGGTTCTCTCTTGGACTAATTTGAAAGTACCGGATGGCGATGACTATATCGAATTTATGCTCTATAAAGAGCCGCCATCGCCAACCCAGCGCGGCGGCGCGCATCACCTTGCATTGGAAGTGCCGGACATAGCCGCGAGCGTGGCCGCGTTGAAGGCCAATCCGTACTTCAAGCTCTATGCAAAGCCAATAGAGGTCCGCGTGGGAACCAATCGCAAGCGTCAAGCTAATCTTTTTGATCCCGATGGAACCAGGACTGAATTGATGGAGCCGGTCACGGTAGACGGTAAGCCCACGCCTTCTTCGAAGGCGCCCTGGCCGGGCGAATAGGTTTATATGAAACGGCGTGAGTTTCTTAAGCAAACCGGATTCGCCACGTTGGCATCCGCCATGGCGTCCGGCGCCACTCTGCATTACGACCAAAGCATCCCTCAGCTTCAGTTCGCCGCTAGTGAAATTCAAAGCGCGCTGCGATCATCCAGTAATGTGTCCGGGACTGCGGCGCAGATTGTTCTAGAAGTGTCCTCGGCCAAAACGAGCGCGCCGCAGTCCTACTCAATTGCCAGGCATGGCGCGGCCTACACGGTTTCGGGCAGTGACGCCGTGGGCGTGATGTATGGAGGGCTCGACATCGCCGAAGCAATCCGGCTCGGCACGCTCGCGGAAATGAGCGATCAGGAACATTCGCCGCACATCGCGCGGCGCGGTATTAAGTTCAATATTCCTTTGGATGTACGAACGCCCAGCTACTCAGACTGTAGCGATGCCGCGCAACACAATATACCGGAGATGTGGAGCTTTGATTTTTGGCGTGAGTTCCTCGACGAGATGGCGCGTGACCGCTACAACGTTCTCTCGCTTTGGAATCTGCATCCGTTTCCTTCGATGGTGAAGGTCCCTGAATATCCGGATGTTGCGTTAAACGATGTGCAGCGCACTACCATCACGCTGCCTGATGATTTTTCTCCCAGGGGCGTCGATATGGTGCGTCCGGAGATGCTCCAAAATGTGGAGACGGTCAAGAAGATCACGATCGACGAAAAAATTCAATTCTGGCGCTCGGTGATGCAGTATGCGCAGGACCGCGGCATTGAAGTCTATCTCATCACTTGGAATATTTTTGTCTGGGGCGCTGAAGGGAAGCATGGGATTACATCGGCGCAAGACAACCTGACGACTATTGACTACATCCGGAAAAGCGTTCGAGAAGCCGTTCTCACTTATCCTCTGCTGGCCGGCATTGGCATCACGGCCGGCGAGCACATGGAGAATCGTAAAGGCGATTTGTCGAGTGAGAAATGGCTCTGGAAAACCTACGGCGAAGGAATTCGCGACGCCAAGAAAATACAGCCGAACCGCCGCGTCCGGCTCATCCATCGCTACCATGAATCCGCGCTGGACCCGATACTGGACGCGTTCGGTGAACATACAGACACGCTGGACCTGAGCTATAAATATTCAGTCGCGCATATGTATTCATCGCCGGCGCCGCCATTTGCTAAATCGTCCCTCGAGGAATTGCCGCCGCGCCTGCGCATGTGGATGACCGTGCGCAATGACGATATTTACACCTATCGCTGGGGCGACCCGGATTACGCCCGCGAATATATTCGTAACTTGCCGGGCCCGAGTAAATTGGCCGGTTACTATATGGGGCCGGATGGTTACATTTGGGGCAGGGAATTCATCAGCACGGAGCCCGAGCCTAAGCGAGATTTAATTATCAAAAAGCAATGGTATAGCTTTCTGATGTGGGGGCGCCTCAGTTACAATCCGGACCTGGCAAATGCCCATTTCCAGAAAATTTTGGCCCAGCGTTTTCCCGGCGTGTCTGACGCGGCGCTTTTTGAAGCTTCGTCCACTGCTTCGAAGATCATCCCGCAAGTGACGCGGTTTTTCTGGAAAGACATCGACTTGAAGTGGTTTCCCGAGGCGTGCCTGAGCCATCCGAAATACATGGGTTTCTATACGGTAAAGCATTTCATGGCGGGCGAAACCATGCAGGGAAGCGGAATCCTCAGCATCTCCCAATATCGAGCCGGTCTGGAAGAGCAACAGCCCGCGGCGGGAATTACTCCGCTGCAAGTGGCAGCCAATCTCGCCAGCTACTCCGATTCGACTCTGAAAATCTTGGCTCAACTGCGTGCTAACAGCAAAGAATTACGGTTGACGTTGGGTGATCTGAAAGCCATGGCGCATCTGGGGCACTATTATTCGGAAAAGATCCTGGGGGCAACCAATTTGTCCCTTTACGAATCGAGCGGCAAGCCGGAGCAGAAACAAGCGGCCGTGCAACACCTGGAAACGGCCGTTCAACATTGGAAGAATTACGCCGCTACCGCGAGCAAGCAATATAAACCGCAGCTCCTAAATCGCGTAGGACATGTGGATCTGGTTCAGTTGACGGCGAAGGTCCAGGCAGACGTCCTGATAGCGCGCGCCTTTGAACCTAAATAGGGAGCTGACACTTTCAGGAAGTTGCTGTCATCTAACCCGGGATGGGTGATTTGAAGCATACGCTCTTCTCGGTTTTGGATCTGGCGCCGGTGAAAGTTAACAGTAATATCGCGGAATCTTTCCGCAACACGCTGGATCTGGCGCAGCATGTAGAGCGTTTGGGTTATACGCGTTTCTGGCTGGCCGAGCATCATAATATGTCCGGCATTGCGAGCGCGGCCACGGCGGTTCTCATCGGCTATGTGGCGGGCGGAACTAAGACGTTGCGCGTCGGCTCCGGCGGCGTTATGCTTCCTAATCATGCTCCGCTGGTGATTGCCGAGCAGTTCGGCACGCTCGAAACTCTCTATCCCGGCCGCATTGATTTGGGCCTAGGCCGCGCGCCCGGTACCGACGGCTTGACGGTTCGAGCACTGCGCCGCGATCCCGGCTGGAACGGCGATGAATTTCCTTCGCTGGTGCAGGAATTGCTTGCGTATCTGGGGCCGGTGTCGCCTGGCCAAAAAGTGAAGGCGGTCCCGGGCGCCGGCACCAACGTTCCGGTTTGGTTGCTAGGCTCCAGCACCTTCAGCGCTCAATTGGCGGGAGTGCTTGGATTGCCATTCGCCTTCGCCGCGCATTTCGCGCCGCAGGAATTATATTCGGCACTGCGCCAGTACCGGCAGCGCTTTGAACCGTCGCAATGGCTGCAGAAACCATATGCAATGGTTGGGTTGCCCGTGATCGCGGCCGATAGTGACGAAAAGGCGCGGGTGCTCGCGACTTCCACCTTCATGCGGTTTTTGCAATTGATTCGCGGAGAGCCTTTTTTAACCGCGCCGCCCGTGGACAGCATGGAGGGACGTTGGAGCCCGGATGAGAAGCTGATGGTTCAATCTAAACTCGGCGCGTTAATCTGCGGCGGCCCCGAGACCATCCGCCGGGAACTGGCCGCAGTTCTCGAAGCCACGCAGGCCGATGAGTTGATGATCGCTTCGGATACGTACAGTCATTCAGACCGGCTGCATTCTTACGAACTCGTGGCGGAAGCAATGAAGAGCTTAGCCGGCACGCCGGCCGAGTTAGCTTCAACTCGTCCTCAACTTAGCGAA
>DASXGT010000072.1:0-95776 GCA_036488895.1 Bryobacteraceae bacterium
AACGTATTGAGTGCGCTCTTTCGCCATATTGAACATTTGCTCAAGCAGATGCCGATCAAAAGCACAGGGATCGGGAAACAAATTGATATATCCGGCCTTGATAGAGGGCATCAGCGACAGAAATAACGCGACGTTTTTTAGTGTCTGCGCCTTAAATTGGTGGGAGGAATCTATCGGGCTGTATTCCTTTCTCATCGACCAGGGATTGATGAACGGAGTCTGAACCAAAATTTCGTCAAAATAAGGAACAAGGCTAGTTACGGAGCCGCCAATCGTTCGTACGTCGATGATGCCGGTGTATAAGGCTCTTAGGCTTCCATCAGGCTTTGGCAGAAGTTTAAGGAGATCGGTTTCCAGTGGCCAAAGCGACCCGTAAAGTCCATGGATTTCTTTAACCTGATCGCTGCTTAATTCGCGGCGCACATCATCCCATGTTTTGCCATCGGCGAGGCCGAGGATTTTATGAATCCCATTAGCCAGAATGATGTTCCTCTCACGAATGCTCAGCTCCCTCCAGGTGGTGCGCTGAGAGGGCGGCTTATTCAAACAGCACTTTTTGTATTTGTGACCGCTACCGCAACCGCACAGATCATTTCGACCTGGCTTCATAGCTGCGTTTGGCTTTTTCAGATACTTGTTTTCCGGCTGTGTACGGCCGAAGGCATCTTGGTAGTGAGTGCTTCCGTCGTTGTATCCGACGTACATTTCGCCGCCGAAGTGCCATAACTCGCTCTTCGGGGGAAGCAGGATTTTACCAATCTCAATCCATGTTGGGTTGATTTTGCGTTCCGGATAAAGCCATTTCTCTTTCGCTGCCCCAAGAAAGCGGCGGGCTCTGCTTTTAAGCAGGTAGTTAATTTGGGTAACTTCTTCCTCGGTGAGTTCGCGCGATTTGATGAAAGCATCAGTGCGCACCAAGCTATTTCTAAAGTTACGGGCGTTTGTACGTTTCTCTGTTGGCTTCTCGGTATTGGGTGTCTTGGCATACTCGTAATTTGTTAAAACCAGACAGTGATCCTTATCCAGCGGAAAAATAGTCTGGGTTCCTTTAAGGGCAATGGATGGATCGTTGGGATAGGCGCATATTGCACTGTCCGGTGGATACGCCGGATTGTAGAGGGTTACGGGATGGTCCGAGACTACAAATTTTGTTTCGGAGTTTTTTGCCGAGACGATTTCTCTTACACCTTCCGCCCACAAAGTGCAGTGCATCGTTCGTATTGCCTGCATCTCACGCATCAGAGCAAGTTGATCGAGTCGAGGGTAGTGCTCTTGAATCCAGTGCAGACCCTTGGGTGTTCGGAGTTTCTGCGCGTCAATGTAGGAAAAAAAATCTTCACAGCACTGATGCCACTCGGAGGGATCGTCTCCGATAAATGCCCTTACTGCGCGAGAGCCCTTTGTGTCGATATTGCCAAACAGGAAACGCTCAATGTCGTCGTTCACGTAGCTGCCGAAAACAGTGGTGTAAAGATCGGTTTGAAAGAAGCACTGGGAGGGGAACTTCGATCGAGGTGCTCTAATCTCCTTGATCGTTCCGTCCGGCAATGGTATCCGGTACGGCTCAAAGTCTAAATAACGCAGCTGGCCCTTCTTCTCATCGAGAAGAAAGCCTCGTTGGTACCATTCCGGAACATAATGATTGTCTCTCGCTTTAGACACTATCCCAACTCATCAATTCGGTAATTAATATACGCTTCAAATCTACGTTTTACAGTAGCAACGTAACTTTGAACCTAATGTAGCGGGCAGCACGTATGATTCCGGCACCTTACCCGACAACACCTTGCGTTGTGTAATCATCAACGAGCATTTGAAGTCAGGGGCGACCCAGAGGCCGTCTCTGAACGCCTCGACTGTAGCGAGGTCCGAACTACTTCTGGACATTCCACAGCGAAGTTCCAATCGGATGTCGTAACTGAGACAGACCTCCATGACTCATCTTTTGCGCCCATAAAGGCTCCCGTTTGGGATTAGTCCCGTGAAACGCGCTCAGTTCCGCCGATCCTAAATCGAAAAATTGTGGCAAGGATACAGTCGCGATGCGTAGCTCGCTCGTCTGAAGCAAGAAACAGCGCGATGGGTCAGGGCCTGGGGCTCGCGGCCCTCCCGGAGGCCCGCGCCAGTGCTTGCGTGTCGATATACTCCCGGATGTTCGTCAGTTTGCCATTCCGAACGGTAATGTCGAAGACCCAGTGGTCCTCAAACGTCTTATTCGTGGCTTTGATTTTCCCCGTAGCGACGCCGACGACCAGAACCCGGTCTCCCTGCGCCACGAATTGGGGGGGCTCTGGGAATGTCGTTTCCACCTCTTCGGACGCCTTCTGAAGCAGATCCGCCAATCCCGCGTGCCCGCGGTGCGTGCCGGCCAGCGGCCAGTCCTCGCCCGGAATGATCCACTCGATATTTTCGCCAGACAACGCCAGCAGACGTTGCTTATCGCCGCGTCCCATCGCCGCAAAAAAATCCTTCACAATCTGGACATTCTGTTGTGTGCTCATCAAAATCTCTCCATTTCCCTTACATCGGATCGTGTCCGATCTAATCGGACGTCTTGGAATCCTTCTACTCGGGCCAAATCACACGGCCGTAGATCGATTACTGCTGCTTCTTGAACAAATCCTGGAAGATGAGCAGACCCCAAGTGCGGCCGCGTGCGTGCACCAGCGCGCCACCCTCGTTGAGCTTTCCCAGCTTGACGGGCGCGAACCCGAGTTGTTTGGCCAAATCCGCCACGGGAGCGATCGCGTCCTCGTCATCGCTCGACAGGAAGACGACCCGATGGCCCCGCTCGACGACCGGATCGGTAGCCAGGGTGGCCGCACCCAGGTGATTGAAACCTTTCACGAACTTCGCGCCGGTGAACGCCTTCGCGGCGAAGGCGGAGGACGGGAGGCCGCCCAGCTCTTCAGGGAGAACTCCAAACGCGTTCGTCGCGTCGATGACCGTCTTGCCTTCCCAGCTCGCTAGGGCCTTCGCCACCTCGCGATGCTCCCCGAACGGGACCGCCAAGATGATTGTGCCGGCCTCGAGTGCATCCCGCAGCGACTTGGCGACGACCGTGGGTCCAATCGCCCGAGCCTGCGGCGCCAACGCTTCGGGCGGCCGGCGGCTCGCGACGGTCACGTCGATGTTTTTACGGGCGAAGGCGTGGGCGAGGGCCTGACCTATCTTTCCGAATCCTACAATTGCATAGCTCATACTGTTTCTCCAATCCGTTTTGATATTGATTCCCAGCCTTCGACGGCGCGGGATATCCAGTTCCGTTTTGTGGCGACCTTCCGTAAACGTCCCGCGGTCAATCACTTTGCGGGCGGCCGGAAGGTCAGCCACTAGCCGAGGTCTGGCAGACGTTAGATGGCCGTCATGCCGCCGTCGACAGCCAACTCCACCCCATTCACGAAGCTCGAATCGTCTGAAGCAAGAAACAGCGCGGCCGTCGCGATTTCCTCAGAACGACCCATCTTTCCGCGCGGGATCAGGGATTCGAACATCTCCTTGGCCTCCTTGGTGAGAACTTGGTCCTGCATCGGTGTGGCGATCGGCCCCGGGGCCAGCACGTTCACCCGGATCTTCCTGCCCTTGAGTTCGTTGAGCCACGTGCGTGCGAATGAGCGCAATGCCGCCTTGCTCGCCGAATACACGCCGAATCCAGGAAAACCCTTCACCGAAGCCACTGATCCGGTCATGATGATCGATCCGCCATCGTTGAACAGCGGCAACGCCTTCTGGACCGCAAACAGCGTTCCGCGCGTATTCAGGCCGAAGGCCGTATCGAAGTGCTGCTCGGTAATCTCTCCCAGTGGTGCGGCCTCGCCCTTGCCGGCGCTCGCGAACAGGACGTCGATCTTGCCCTTTTCCCGCTTGACCGTATCGAACAGGCGGTCGAGGTCGTCGAGATTGGCCGCGTCACCGCGCACTCCGGTCACGTTCCGGCCAATCAACTTGACGGCCTCATCGATCTGCTCCTGCCTCCTACCCGTGATGAAAACGTAGGCGCCTTCTTCAACGAAGAGCTTGGCGCTTGCCAGCGCCAAGCCGCTCGATCCCCCCGTGATGACTGCAACTTTACCTTCTAGTTTTCCCATAATTAATTACTCCTTCGGTAGACGTGTAACATTCAGTACAGTAGGGTAGATGTCTTGGGTGGTGGACGAGATCCGCTCAAAAGTCCTAAGTTTTTGTCTATTCGTCCAAAACAAGAGGCCACATTGGATCCGATAACAGATATCTTCAGAACCATGCACGTAACCGCTTTCGGTCAGCACCGGCTCGAAGCTACAGCCCCGTGGGGTTTGATACAGGAGAACCAGACCGAAGAAAAAGTCACGCCTTCCGGCCAAAAAAATTCACCCACAGATTTGGCGCACTTCGCCATGCTTTCGCGCGGCAACTGCTGGCTGAGTGTGGAAGGGATTCCGGAGCCGATTCCCCTCACCGGTGGTGATTGCTTTTTGCTGGCCCGGGGGACTTCGATTGTTTTGCGCGACAGCCCGCGAACACGTCCGAGGTGGAGTTTCCGCGAGATCGGGGCCAAGGCCAACGGCAATGTCGCTCATTGTGGAGGTGGTGGCGCACCGACGACAATCGTCTGTGGGTCCTTGAGTTTCGATCGCGCCAGCCTGAAGCCGATCACTCAGTTATTGCCGAGCTTCATTCTGATTAAGGCCGATCAGGCACGCACGCTTGCTCTTCACAACACAATGCAAGCGCTGGCGTCAGAGATGGCAGAACAGACGCCGGGATCTGAAGTAGTCGCGAGCCGGCTAGCCGAGGTTCTGTTTATCCAGGTACTCCGGGCGCATATCGCGTCGGGACCGGAACGCAACAAAGGATGGCTTCGTGCGATTTTCGATCCTCAAATGGGCACTGCCCTGAGTGCCATTCACGACAGAGTGAATACACCCTGGACGGTCGAATCCCTGGCCGAAGCGGCGGGCATGTCTCGCTCCGCATTCGCAGCGCGTTTTAAAGAGCTACTCGGACAACCACCACTGGAATACGTAACCGAGTGGCGGATGCAGAAGGCGATGCAGTTACTACAACAGCGTGACAAGAAGCTCATAGACGTTGCCCGGTCGGTCGGTTACGAGTCCGACGCTGCGTTCAGTAAGGCGTTCAAGCGAGTTGTCGGGGCCAACCCTGGTGAATACCTCAAACGTGGTTTTGAAGGCCACGCCTGAGGAACATCGCAATTCAACATTTCGTCATTCCGATGTCATCTGTCACTGCTAATTTTGGGGTTGTGCCGGGCCGAATCAATCAAGGCCAACTAGCATCTCTACCGCGTCATGTCGATTGAGGCCAGCCCGCCGATAGCGGCCGCGCTTTGTCTGTCGCCGGTGCAGGAATTCGTTCGGACGCGACTCACTATTGAAGAAGAGAAGAGAATCACTAATACTAATGAGGAATACGATCGGTTTTTTGTGCTTAGTCTTGCTACTGAGCTGTTACAATCCGCTTCGAGCGCAGGATCACGCTCCCAGCGACATCCTGGCACAGAAGCTCGTGGACGAACTCGTTACGAGGCACCAGCCGGTACTTCTTACTGTCGGTTTGCACGCCATAGCGCCGGGCGCGACAGACATGACCATTGTGGCTGCGACTGCCCGGGAGAAAATCGGGCAGAAGTCCAGTGCGACGGACCTGCACGTCATGGAGCGCGGCTTCCCCGTCCTGGAAATGAAGGGAGGAACCCGGGCTACGGTCATCCATGGTGTCGTGATCGAGACTAGCTTCCTGACAGCGCTTCATGACCGGATGGGAAACGCTATCGGAATGCTCGTCCTCGGGCTGAAGTTCACCACAGGCGAAGAGACCGAGGCGGCACGGCTGTCAAGGAGCATTCAACACGAGCTTGAGAGCCAGATTCCCAACAAGCCTGCGCTATTCGAGCGGACCCAGTGACGGCGGCCCGTCTTCGTCGCCGGCAGCTCGCTGGAACGTCTTGGCTCTGATCTTGAATGTACCGAGTTCATCGCAGTCGATTGACAGATCCGTGAAGTCGCGAATCCGAGCCACCGTGCCGCTATTGGCACCGGCAAACGAGCCCACCGCAATCACGGGCATACCGGCCTTCCGTCCACTCAGCACGCCAGCCGGAGCATCCTCGAACACTACGCATTCTTCCGGGCTCACACTGAGACGCTTTGATGCCAGCAAATAGCACTCTGGGTCTGGCTTGCCGCGAAGTACGATGTCGGCGCTGATCAGCACCTCAGGGAGGGGGAGGCCCACTGCCTTCAGACGTACTTCGGCCAGGCTTCTCTCGGCTGAAGTTACAACGGCCCAATGCCCTTTCTGCGCCGCCCGCACGGCTTCACGAGCACCGGGGACAATCGTCAATCCTGCTATGTCCTCGACCTCAGCCGCCAAAAATAGACGCGATTCTTCCTCGATATCCAGGTGCGGTGCAAATTGCCGGAGCACCTCCCGGTTTGGTCTGCCTTTCTCGACTTTGAGGATTGGCTCGAGCGGCAGCGAATGGCGTTGCGCCCACGCTCGCCAGGTCCTGTGAATGACAGCAGTCGAATCTACGAGCGTGCCATCCATGTCAAATAGAATTGCTTTACAAGCCAGGATTGTAATTGCCGGTATGTTCGCGTCGGTGTTCAACTTTCCAACATAGCGGGTCCCAGTCAGCGAGAACGAGGTTAAGGGTCGATTTCAGGGAAAAATCAGCGTGAATCCTACTGCGCATAGAATTACTGGATGGCTAAGATTCGAATGCCTGGCGAGGTGAACTAACGATGGCCGCCTCCACGAGTGCAGCTTCGCCGGCGCTTCGGTCTCCAAAGCTGATGTCCTTGGCCCTGCGCTGGTGCTTCGTGCTGATTCCAGGGCTGGTTCTGTATTTCTCACCGATGCCGCTATTGAATGCGGACCAGCGTCATTTGCTTGCGTTTTTCTTGAGCACGATCATCGCGTTGATTGCGCAGCCGCTTCCGATGGGAGCGTCAGTATTAACAGCAACAACGGCACTTGTGCTTACAGGCACGCTTCCCTCCGCGGTTGTGCTCTCCGGATTTGCTGATCAGACGGTGTGGCTGATCTTTACCGCCTTTCTATTCTCGCGCGCGATTACTGATACCGGGTTGGGCGTACGCGTGGCTTACCTGTTCATCGGGAAGTTTGGACGGAGCGCGTTGACGCTGGGCTATTCGATCTCGTTTTCAGATTTGGTTCTGGCGCCGTTTGTCCCTTCCGATACGGCACGGGGCGGAGGAATCATCTGCCCGATTACGCGCTCGGTCGCGCAGGCGTTGGGAGCAGAGCCGGGCGGCGCTTCGGGCAAGATGGGCGGATTTCTGATTCTTGTCGCTTTCCATACAACTTATATTGCCTCCGCGATGTTTCTGACTGGTATGGCTTCAAATCCATTAATGGCTGATTTTGCTTTGAAGATTGGCCATGTGGAGTTGACTTGGCTTAGCTGGTTTGTAGGAGCGATTGTTCCTGGAGGCATATCGCTTTTACTGGCGCCGTTCCTTTTGTACCGCCTCTATCGTCCTCCCCTGACGGACACCGAAGCGGCACGAGTGCATGCGAGGCGAGAACTGCAAATGATGGGAGCGCTCGGCGGGCGAGAACTGCGGCTTGCAGTGATTATGGTTTGTGTGATGGCGGGTTGGATCACGTCGCCGTGGCACCACATTCCCAATGCATTTGTCGCATTAGGGGGACTTTCCGCCATTCTTATCACCGGTGTCGTTAGCTGGAGCGATTTACTGCGGGAGAATAAGGCCTGGGATGCGCTGATTTGGTTTGCGCCGTTGATTATGATGGCGAGCGAATTGAATAAGCGCGGAGTTACGCAGCGCCTTTCACAATCGATTTTCGGCTACGCACAAGTGTTGCCCTGGGCTTTCGCCTTAATACTTCTGGTGATTACGTACCTATATGTTCACTATGGGTTCGCGAGCATGACGGCGCATATTACTGCTCTCTATCCGGCGTTTTATGCGGCGGCGTTAACAACCGGCGCGCCTCCATTGTTGGCTGCTTTAGTACTCGCCTATTTCTCTAACTTGAACGCCGGGCTGACCCATTACGGCACGGGATCGGCGCCCGTGTATTTTGGGGTTGGCTACATTGACCAATCTACCTGGTGGAAGATCGGGTTCCTCATGTCGCTTGTGATCCTGGCTGTGTGGCTTGGGATCGGGATGCTGTGGTGGAAACTAATTGGCTACTGGTAAAAAGTGTTTTCGTTTTGACATATGAAGATAACCGAAATAAGAGATATCGTCGTTCCTATTAAGTCATCGATTAGTAACGCTTTCATCAGCTTTTCCGAGATGACGGTTTCGGCGGTGGCCATCCACACCGATGTTGTTCGCGAGGGAAAGTCCGTCACTGGCTTCGGGTTTCATTCCAACGGCAGGTACGCGCAGCAAGGAATTCTGCGCGAGAGGATGATCCCGAGGTTGATGGGCGCCGCGCCCGATTCTCTTCTGAATAGCGACGGAAATAATATCGATCCCGAGAAGGCCTGGGATGTAATGATGAGGAACGAGAAGCCAGGCGGCCACGGTGATCGCTCAGTGGCAGTGGGAACGCTGGATATGGCGCTCTGGGATGCCGCGGCAAAAATTGAAGGCAAGCCTCTCTATCAAATGCTGGCGGATCGCTATCACGCTGGGGAAATGAATCCGTCTGTGCAGGTGTATGCGGCGGGTGGTTATTACTATCCCGGCAAAGATAACTCGGCCTTAATGGATGAGATGCGTTCTTACTTGGACCAGGGTTATACGCGCGTGAAGATGAAGATTGGCGGGGCGCCGCTCTCCGTGGATCAAGCACGCATTGAAGCGGTTCTTAAATTGCTGCCATCCGGAGACAGTTTATGCGTGGACGCGAACGGGCGATTCGATCTGGCAACTGCGCTGGAGTATGCCGCAGCGCTGAGTCCGTATAAATTGTATTGGTATGAAGAGCCAGGTGATCCATTAGATTTTAAATTGCTGGCGGAAGTGGCCGCCGCATCCTCCACGCCGATAGCCACGGGGGAGAATCTCTTTTCGAAGCAAGATTCACAAAACCTGATTCGGTATGGGGGTCTTAATTCTAAAACGGATTTCTTGCAGATGGATCCGGCGCTGAGCTACGGGATCGTAGAGTACACGCGCACTTTGGATATGTTGGCGCGAGAAGGCTGGTCGTCGAGGCGTTGTGTGCCGCATGGCGGACACCAGATGGCCTTGCACGTGGCCGCCGGGCTGAATTTGGGCGGCAACGAGTCTTATCCAGGCGTATTTCTGCCCTTCGGCGGTTTCGCGGATGAACCGCCCGTGCGCGGCGGCACTGTACGGATTCCAGAGGCGCCGGGTATCGGCATAGAGTTGAACTCTGATTTATTCTCGACTTTCCAGGAGATCGCCTGACGGCTTGTTGGCTTGCGGCCTATGAAAAAATTTAAAATAGCAGTTTTGCCTGGCGATGGTATTGGCAATGAAGTAGTGCCGGAGGGTCTCCGTGTCTTAGAAGCGATTGCAGCGCGCCACGAGATCGCGTTTGACTTTCAGCATTTCGATTGGAACTGCGAGACCTATAAGAAGACCGGACGCATGATGCCGGAAGATGGCATCGCGCGGCTTCGAGATCATGATTCGATTTTCTTTGGAGCTGTGGGATTTCCTGGCGTTCCGGATCACATCTCGCTTTGGGGGCTTCTCATTCCGATACGGCGTGAGTTTGATCAGTACGTGAACCTGCGTCCCGTGGTGCTTCTGCCGGGTGTCCCTGCTCCCGTTGCCAATTACAAACCGGGGGATATCGACTTTTGGGTTGTCCGTGAGAACACAGAAGGTGAGTATTCCCAGATCGGCGGCAGGATGTTCGCAGGCACCGATGCGGAAGTAGTTATGCAAACGGCTGTGTTCACGCGGCGCGGTACGGACCGCATCATCCGGTATGCGTTCAAGCTCGCAAATAAGCTCGGGCGAAAGCACGTGACCTCCGCCACGAAGTCAAACGGTATTTTCTATTCAATGCCGTTCTGGGATGAGCGCTTTGCGGCGATCAGCAGTGAGTATCCGGCTGTCCACGCAGATCAATATCACATCGATATTTTGGCAGCGCGATTTGTGATGTCGCCGGAGCGGTTTAGCGTCGTTGTGGCGAGTAACCTCTTCGGGGATATTCTTTCCGACTTGGGGCCAGGCGTCACGGGCACGATTGGGATCGCCCCTTCTGGCAATATCAATCCCGAGCGAAAGTTTCCTTCGATGTTTGAACCTGTCCATGGCTCGGCGCCTGATATTGCCGGTAGGGGCATTGCTAATCCGATTGGACAGATCTGGTCCGCCGCAATGATGCTGGAACACCTTGAGGAAGCAGAAGCGAGTAAGTCTGTTTTTGATGCGATTAAGAGAGTGCTTGCATCATCAGAGCCGCCGCTTACTCCCGATATGGGCGGAACTGCGACCACGCGGGAGTTGGGCAGAGCAATTGTTGAGGCGTTGTAGGAGTTTCCAGCCACGTGTGGCTCACGGGCCTCGGACAGGCAATAAACGCCCTTGGTTCCGCCAATCCATATGTCTCTGCTCCGCAATTGGCGGGATTTCGCACAAACTACGCTTACCCATGTGTCAGCCCTTGGGTACAGCAAAAGGGCGATAGAGAAGATTAGATTTCTCACAGCTCTGAAAGGTTGACGATTATGCAGAAAGACGGAAGAGATGTCGGCTCGGGAAACGGTCCTAACTGGGGCAAGATTGGGGCGGGATTGGTGGTAGGTGGAGGAATGCTCGCGGCCACGACTGGAGTGATAGCCGAGGGTACGGGAATTCTGCTTCTGGGAGCGGGAATCCTTGGGTTGGGAATCATAATCATCGTCGGTTCCGGAGGGAGTGCCGGGGACAGCGGTGGCGGCGTGGGCGCCGGTAGCGGCGGCGAAGCGGGAGGCGGGGAAACCGGTGGCGAGGGAACAGGCGGCGGGGAAACAGGTTGCTTTACAGCCAGCACACTTGTGCTATTGGCTGACGGCGAGAAGAAACCGATCGAGACCGTGCAGGCTGGCGACTATGTTCTTTCGTGCGAAGAAACAACGGGCATTACCAAGCCACAGCGAGTTCAGCGCGTATGGACTCACCAGGTTCGCACGACGCTCGTTCTGCAATTAATGGGTGGAGAAGAGGTGGAAACAACCAGCGAGCATCGCTTCTTTGTAGCCGAGCGTGGCTTCGTGGGTGCAGGCCGTTTAGCTTCTGGGTTTGCGCTCAAGAGTTACTACGGGCAAAGCCCCCTGGTAACGGCACTCGAACCGTCGGTGCGGACAGTGAAGGTGTACAACCTGGAGGTTGAGAACTTTCACACTTACTTTGTCGGCAATGGCGGCCTGTTGGTACACAACCGGAAGGAATCAGATCCATTCGAGGGGGATTAACGCACCGTAGAGTAGAAGTGGTTTGCGGATATGCTCGCGTCCGAATTATCTATGGCTGCAATGAGGCGACGTACGCGGACAGATCCACAATGTCCTCATCCGTAAGCTTCAGCACGACCGGCTTCATTGTAATCGCGTTCTTTCCATCACGCGTCCCGCTCTTGAAATCATAGAGCTGGCGGGCAGTCGCGGTGGGTGAGTGTCCTGCGATGCCCGGGAACGCATCTGCCATACCCTTCAGGCCTTCGCCATGGCACGTGGCGCATGGCAATGTCTTTCCATCGCCGCCAGTTTTCGCCAGGGCCTCGCCCCTTTTAATGCTGCCCTTTGGCACGTATGCGACAAACCCGGAACTGGGATCGCGTAACTCGGTTCGTTCAAAGTCTTCGGGAACTTCAATAATGCGGGTTCCCATCGGCTCTGTGGCCCCGCTCGGATCGACCAGTTGCACGGCATGCGGCCCGGGATGGGTAACGGGCACAGTATCCGTCTCCACGATTCGCAGTCTCTTCACCGGCTTAATCGAGTGAAAATACTCCGCGGCCTGGCGTGCCTCGTCCAGAGTCATACCCTTGGAGATGGCGACCATCTCCGCGAGTGGAGCATGCGGAATGGAGGCGTGGCGCTTGTCATCCTTCATATCCACGATCTGCTGCACGATGTAGTCGACAGCAATACCGCGAAGATCAGCCGTATCCGGCTTGCCGCTGCCATCGATCAGGTGGCATTGACCGCACGCGTTATATGCACCAGCCCTGCCGTCGATTACGGGCGGTGGAGGCAGCGGATGCCGGTCCGGAAACCAGTCAATGGTTGGGTGAGTTCCGTTGATTTGCGTAAGCGTAAACTGCTGGGTACTTCCAGGAAGGTGAAACCGCGTTCCGTCATCCTTTCGCGTGTCGCGAATGCCGCGAGGATATGGCCATGAGGGGAAGTCAGTCCGCACGAGATTCTGCGGAGGGTCGTAGTTCGGCTTGGGTGCAGCAGCCTGATACGCAGGAAGCAAGAAGGAACCGGCGAGGATCGCGGTGACCGAGGCCGCGCCAAACAGAACAACAGGTCTGCCAGGATGCATGATTTGTAGGGCCCTTTCCGAATTAAGGGCGGAGGCTCGATATCCACACCCTGTATTTCTTGATTATGCATGGTGGTTCTTTTTTATGCGCGGTCCAGTCGCAGAAATTCTCCGAAATGAGATTGAAAACAGGCTAATACGGGGGCTGCCAGTGAGCGTTCAGCCTTTCAAAATCCCGCTAATGGTGGGAAAGACACCAAGCGAACGTGCCTCTAAGTGCCCTTTTCAGGCAATCGCAATTGCGGAAGATGTCCGGGATCGACGGAGCAATGTCGATCTAGCGAGCCCGAGCAGTACGAATCCTGTTCCGATTAATAGGAGGCCAGCGGGTTCGGGCGCTGCAGCACTGGGATCGCTCGGGCCGAGTCGAAAGGCGAAGGGATCGCCGAGTAGAGACGTTGGAATGTCATTGCCCGCAAACGGCAGATATTCCCCCGGCAGCAAATTGTAAAAGATCCCAACCGGACTCCAGCCAACAGCTGGCATGATGAACGTATAAGGGTTGTAGATCAGCCCTCCAAAGTCCTCGAAAAGCCCTTGTCTCTCCGCCGTGGTGGGGACCATCACATTACTGAAAAAGAGCCCTGGGGCTAGTTCGATCGATGCATTCGAGTAAGGTTGATTGCCCGATAGTGCCGGCAAAGAGTTCAGATACGACATAAACTGCGAAAGCGAGTCTGGTGAAATCGTTCCCACGACGAGCAAATACCCGTTTGGGTCAGGTTTCGATATATAGTCCAAGGAACTAAATGGAATATCTCCCGAAGGGAAAGTGATGGTGTCGGCCTGGCATCGAAAGAGGGGCGCGCCGAGAACCAGGGCCAACACAAAGATAGTCGAAGTAAGATTGCGGGCGCTGCTGTTATGCATAAGTAGATTTCATGTTATTGCGGCAACCAGCGCTAAGCCAAGGGGATAGGACTGCCAGCACCAATTAGTCCGGCAATTCCGTTGGAGTGAGACCGGTCGTTTGATGCTAAGCTTTCCGGGAAGGAGCAACAAGGATGAGCAAAGAACAAAACGCAGCGGCTCTGACCACGTTTGCGGAAGCGGTGAATACGGAAAACTATGACTTGTTCACTGGCGTGGTTGCGCCGGATTGTGTCGACCACGATCCCGCTCCGGGACAGGTTGCCGGACCGCAAGGGTACCGGGCGCTCTTTAGCGACATGCGCCGGGCTTTCCCCGATATGAAAGTGGAAGTGGCAGCGTTGGTCGCGGATGAAGATGCTATTGCTTTTGCGTATACGTTTTCGGGGACGCAGAACGGTCCGCTGATGGGCATTCCCGCGACCGGTAAGAAGGTGAAGATCCGCGGGATGCAGATCTCGAAGTTTGCTGGCGGGAAGATGGTGGAGCGTTGGGGGAGTTCGGATCAGCTTGGGATGTTGCAGCAGATCGGCGCTACGGTTATTCCGCGATCGTAGGAAAAGGTCGGGTACTGTTGGGGTTGGATTCGGATTGCAGATCGAAAGCGGACTTGCAGAGTAGCCGGCGGATTTCATTTTCGGGTTTTGCGGCTGTACGGACAACTGGCTAGTGGCTTGTCGCAGAGAAATCGTCACCAACAGGACTTAAATGATCTATCGATAAAGGATTTCAGATAGAGGCCTTCATTGGATAACCGATTGGTATCGTTAACTCCGTGACAGTCTACTAGCTTTTCGAACTCGAAGGCTAAGGCGGGGAGGATGCACAATCTTACATCACAGTAAATGCTATTGTTTTTCCCACCAATTCATAATGGCTGAGAGAAATCTAGTTTTTCTTTCGCTACTCTTGCTGTCATCGGCTTTAGCGCTGCTTAAGAGATGAAATCTAAGAAATGTATCCAGTTCCTTTGGAGCAGAAACAATCGGACAAAGTAATTGAATGAAAGTTGACTGGGTCAGTTGAGCAGAAAATGCAACCGATCCACCACCTTCGGTAGAGATTTTCTTTAGGGCATCGGCAATTCGCATTGCTGAATGGATGAACATCCAAGCCTCAAATTTCCCGCGAACGAATCTTTTTGGCTGCATCCGTTTAAGTTCGACACATGTTGCCCGCACTTGGCGCCAGACCGGCACGGTTTGATTTACTTGCGTCATCTTTCGAATATGATCAAGTCGATTAACGACGCGCCGCTTGCGAATACCAACGTCAGTAACCTGGAACAGATTTTCCAGATCGAGATTGTTCAGGTTTAGCGTCGCTCCGCTTCGTCGAGCGGAAATTATCCACGCCATGAGCGGACGGATAAGCCGATAGAAGATATGAAGTTCGCATTCGAATTGGTCGAGAGCAGTATCGATAGACACGTTCACGCGCCGTAGCTTAGCAAAATCCTCGAAATATCTCTTCATTGCGTCACGCCCAACAACGTAGTTCTCTACGGAATAGACCTGCGTCACAAAGACTCGCGGGTCAGCGGGCCATTGTCTCCCGACGATGTCGTCCAAATCTTTATCGACGAAGAACAATACACGGATGCAGTTCGGATATCGAACAACTACGTCTGAATATGCTCGATAGACGCTCTCTTTACCGTCACAGTTATAAACAAAAAGATCCGACGAGGTTACGCCAAACCGCTCAATAAAGCGCCTGTAGAACAAACGGTCTGGCTCGCCTTCGACGAACGCGTAGACCCTCGAAGAGGCTGGGCTGTAATTTGTCAGGAATTGATGCAACACTGATACGCGACTTCCGCGGGCGCTGCGAAGTAGGTTAGTGAATGACATTTCCAGGCTTCACAAACTCAGCAAGCGGCTTTACATAAGGTTCCAGCTCGTTGTCCCAAATAAACGGAGAGTGCGTCACCGCGATTATTCCATTGCATCGCCCGGTTCGCAAAATGTCTGGCAAGAAACGTTGCTGCCACGGTACCGACAGCGATAACTCCGGCTCATCGATCACGACAAAGACATTCGGTTGTCCGGACAGATAAATATGCGAAAATAGCGAGACAATTTGTTTTTCGCCAGACGACAACATCTTGAGCTCAACCTTCTCGTGGGTTTCGACTCCTGGCCGAATCGTCGAGTCAGTAGCAAGTTGGCGAATGTATACATCGTAATTGGTCTCGTCGTATGTAATCTTTTTCGACGTTAGATATCCATTACAGATATCAACAAATTCACGGACGTCGCTTTCGTTACTCTGCTGCTGTCGATAAAGGGAGACAAGCTTCGATAAGAAATGTGCGATGACACGATCATCTGTTCCTATCGAGGTTCCTTCTGCCATTTCAGCAATCTTCCTCTGAAGTAAATCTTTATCTGCCGTAGGAAGGATCGAGTCATCGATGCGAGCGAACATTGAGCCGAGATCTTCCTTAGTCATTGTGCGCAGAATGCTCACATCCGGGTTCTCCTGTAGTCCCCGTATGACCTCGCGAAGATATGTTCCCGTCAAAGTGCTTAACCCCGTACGAACGTTTTCTTTGATTTGAGACATTCGTGACAAAATCGTTTTTTCAACGTCTTCCATCCCGAATTCAATCAATTCCATGAAAGACGATCGATCTCGAAGTTTGAGCCGCTCACGGAACTCACGGACTTTTTCCTCAATTTCGATTCCTCTAAAGATTGATTTGAGGTCTTGCTCAATGCGGCGGTACGTCGGCAGGTATAGAAATTGACCAAAATCCCAAGCTTCGAGTTGCTTTGTTGCCTCAACAACAGTTTTTTTTAGCTTTTTTAGTCGGATAGATTCGGACTCTTTAAAATCAAGGATTAAATGGCGTGCGGCTGAGCTCGAAATCCCGGTGGCGGCAGCAAAACGTCGAGCTGTAACCGAATCTTCCTCCTCGAATAGCGACGGTTGCGAGAGGAATACTGCCAATTCGTGGCGCATCGAAGGAGGATACCTCCCAAGAATTTCGCGTCCTAGCCGACCGCTGCGATAGGCCACTAGGCTATCCACATCTTCATGCGTGAACGTTACCGAATTCGATGTCGTTGAAACCGATATCGACTCGAATCTATATTCAGCGAGGCGGTGCCACTGCTGTGTCAAAAGGTAATACGTTAAGTTAGCAACAGTGCTCTTCCCGCTTCCATTTTCTCCTACCAGAACTAACCGGTTGTTGGTGATTGGTATGTCGACAGAGCGATCTCGCCCATGTAGTGCATCGACGCGAATTCTCGTTAGCTCTGTTGGCAAAGTAATCTGTAAGGAAATAGTACCGCAATAGCGAAGAACTTCTCATTGGGTGTGTCTTCCTCAGGTGCATTTGGGGATGCCAGGTGAGCCGACTCATGGATGGGCGCGGTAGACCGGCAAGAGCGGGACAACAGCTGGTACACGAATCGCCGCCGTATTTGTGGGGAGCGAGGCGGCCGACTGTTATCTGCCCAACAAAATTCAAAAGGCAACATTGGCCGACGATATGTCAAGCTGAGTTACGGAAGCAGCGCCGATGCACATCCGAACGTAGGGAATCGGGTGGTACGGTGAAATATGGCGTTCGAACCCGACATTATCGTGACTGGGCCTGAACCGGCGGAGATCGCGTTGGTCGCTGAAGTCAAGACCAGTTCTCGCTCCATCGACGATTCAGAGCGTCAGTTAAAGAACTACATGGCGGCCGTTAGCGCCCCTGTTGGTCTTCTCATAACGCCCGAGAACCTGCAAATCTATCGCGACCAGTATCTTCCTTCTGACGACTCGGTCATCAGAGTCGGGAAGTTTAACGTTAAGGACGTTTTTCAATTTGCGAATAGCGGCAATGCTGCTGCCGATGCGCTTGGTTTTGAGCGCCAGGTCCAATCCTGGCTGGAGACGCTCTCAACCGAATCCGGCCTTGCGCATTTGACGCCTGAGCTCCGACGTGCCGCTCAAATGTACATCGTTCCGGCTCTCACACAGGGTTCTGTTCGCTCTGGGCATCCACGCCTTCCGATAACCGCATAGAATGCCTCACGTCTTCGTGGAGACAAACGACAGGAATGGAAGTTATTCACGGCGCCATAGCCGCGCGTTTAGCGACGCTCTGTCGAAACTGGCGTGCCTCCGGCTCTTTATTAAAGTTGTAGCCGCGTTTCGTTAAGTATTTCTCAATTTCGTCAAAACTTACATCGCGGAAAAACTCCCGACGAGGACTCATTAGGTTGAGTCTTCGCTCCCGGAAGTGCTGATGAAGTTCGTATTCTAGCGCTGGCGCGTCAGTCGCGGGGATCATCGCATGAATATCATAGGGAAAAGGGACGGACGCGCTACCAAGCTCGTCGATTCGTTCGTCGGGATTTGCCCGCCTAGTCATTCCGATCTTAACGACATTCGGGCCGAACGAGCCAATGTTGGAAATAATATAGACATGGCCCATCTTGGTTTGTTCGGCTAAGGACTTGGCCCGTTCTTTTCGTCTGCGGGCTTCGTCTAGTTTTGCTTCGAATCCATTGACTTGCTCAATGAGTTGCTGAAGCTTGAGTTGAGTTACATCTGCTTCTTCCCTGATTCCAACCGTTTCTGCCTTCACTTTTGCAAGCTCGGCTTCTCGTACCTCCTCTCTTGCCCGTTGCAGCATCCTCTCGTATTTTTCTTCATCGCTCTCGGCCTCGTTTACGGCCTGCTCAAGTTGTTCATTCTCCCTCCGTGTCCGCTCTTCTTCTCTAATTAATTCTCGTAGTCGTCTTTGCTCTTCTCGCTCAGCATAGCGTTTCTCCTCGAACTCGTAAACCACGCGCAGTTCGTCCAGCTTCAGATTAAGATACGATTCCGCTATTGTGATGGGGACGATTTCCTTCATGTCGTTGAGCGCAGTGCAGGACTTGACAACCCGCTCTTCCATTTTGGTTATGTTGTTCCACTTAACATCAGCGACAGCCGCATCGCACTCTCCGTTGAAGGCCCTCAGCAGTAATTTGGAGTACATGCGAACTTTACGATCATTGCGATCATAGTGGCGAGGATACACAGTGGCTTCGCCTGCTTTGATTAGTTTGGACTGGTCCGCGTGAATTTCCAATCGTTTTGCCTGATATTGTGCGGAAGTCTGAAAGGTAAAATGTGGATTATACAAGCCGTAAGAAATATCGTCCAAACGTTCCTCTACTTTGGCGAGTTCCGTTGCATCGCGTTCAAGGTGTTCCCCAACGGTGGTGCGTTCAGCCATGACGAATTCAAGGGCGTCCTCTTCCGCCTTAACTAGACCTTGAAGGCGATTGATCTCCATCTCAAGATCCATGATCTTGGAGAATCGCTTTAGATCATCATTCAGTTCAATGTTTTTTTCTTCGTGTTGATCTTTAAGGTTCGACACGGTCCTTTCATGGACGGCTTTTAAATCGTTCATCGCATTTGCGTGGTCTACTTGCGCCGACGACACCGCTTGTTTCACCATGAAGTCTGCGATTAGCTTGGACACGGTATGTTCCTTTAAGTCATCCGTCGCCTTTTGGTGCTCCACCTGTAATCGTGCAATCGTTTCTTCATGTTGGGCGGCCAACTCCGCAAGCTGCTTTTCAAGCACTGTGCTCTTCGCTTGCAGAGTTGTATTGATCAATTGGTATTCACTTTTGAGCTTCTGCCCGATTTCCCGTTCCGCGACGATCACCGTCGATTCAAGGCGCTTGTTTGCATCTGTCAGTTGCGTGCTTAAATTACGATTAATCGTGTCTGACGAAGCGACGGTTGGTTGGATTTTTCGCAATTGGTAGAGGCGGTACGCCAGAATCGTCGCTGCCGCCATAAGGAGAATCAGCGCGGCTGGCATCCATGGAGTAGCCGTGTCGCGAACGAGCACCGTTGGGATATTTTCAATCGGGGTTGCTGGCCGAGTCGTATCAAGCTTTTCTATCGTATTTGCGCTCTTGGTCGCGGGCTCGGGAGGTCCTGCTGGGACATCCAGCAACTCTCTTGCCACCCAACCAGACACCCCATTCCGCAGAACCACTTTTGCCGCATCCGAACCTGCCGTCACAACAACCCCAATGTCGCCGGTGGAGTATGTGTATTCGATCCCGGTATGCGGATCAGAAATGCCAAAACAGTCGATGCTTACTTCTCCTGTCGAATACCGTGAGCGTTCGTAGCAGATCCTGGCACTTTGCTGACTTTGCGCCAATGTCCAATGGTTGCGGCCAGATGGGAGCCGCAGCGAATAACCACGGTCTAGCCGTAAAGGAGGAAATCTAGGCGCCGGTGAAATTGGAGTGGCAAAAAGAAGAGTGAGAAGAAGCCAGTATAGTGCACGCAATCAGCGCAATCTCCTCTGTCGTCGGATCACGAAGATGATCTCACAATGGCGGACGACGCCTGCGACGGCGCACTAAAAAAAGCTATGTGGTACTAAATCAGCTCTTCCAGTAAAAAATGCTACTAGGGAATAACGCATTTCCGGTATATTCTAAATCCGGCCGCGCCCGTACTTACGTATAACAGTCAGAATCATGCGACGTGGTCATACGGATCGGAGGAATTTGTGAAAAAACTGCTATTTGCCCTTGCGGCAGTAGCCTTGTCGTCTTCGCTTGCCGGGGCTGCTCCCTGCGGCGTAGGAACTTTGGGGGACTACGAGGCGCTAGGGGCGGCTGGCTGCACCATCGATGGTCATACACTGTCTAATTTCCTGGCTGTGACGGGGAGCACCACTGGAGCAGCTATTCCCAGCTCGGATGTCGCAATTTCGCCCCTGGGGGGAACTGCTGTTACAGGATTAACATTTTCGACTAACCTCACGGCACAGGCCAACGCACCACTTGAATTGACATTTACGTATGAAATTAGCGGCGGTGGGTCGTATTCGGCTTCCGAGATTGCCTTGTCCAATTCATCGGAAACGGGCGATGGCGGGGTCACGGAGATCGAAAATTATTGTGCCGGCGGTTCGTTTGGTCCTGACGGCGTGACGGGTTGCACGGGCACAGCTGGCTCCTTATTGACTTTGGACGGGGTTCAGCAAACCGACGAAAGCTCGTTCGCGAGCGTGCCTTTTGTCAACGTAACAAATGATTTCGAATTAGATGGCGGCCTAGCCGGCTCTGCCACAGGCGGCACATTTACAAATCAATTTACCGCCAGCGCGACTGTGCCGGAACCTAGTAGTTGGCTATTTGTGGGATTCGGAATCTGCTGCTTAACCTTACTTAAACCTCGAAACCTCAACGTTTGTCAGAGAAAGAAATAAGGATGATCTCCATGAACAGACTCAAACCGACTCTTTGCGCAGCCCTGACCGTTGCGCTAACGATGCCGCCCGCCGGATTCGCGGCTAGTCATCGCGAAGCTCCGATTACCGCCCTGGATCACAAAGCCGACATCACGGACTTTTTCGCATTCGTTAGCTACGACGATCCAACCAAAGTTACGTTTCTATTAAACGTGGACCCGTTCCTTGAGCCCGGCAATGGTCCCAATTATTTTCCGTTTGATGACAACATTCTCTACTCCATCCACATTGACAACAATAATGATGCGGTGGAGGATGTTAGCTTTCAGGTTCAATTTCAAACCACGATTCGCGCGCCAGGAGTGTTTACCGGTTTTGTCGGCGCGGGAAACGGAATCAAAGCTCCGAACAATTCACCGGCTCCGGTGGCGCCCGGGACGCCGATTGTGCCACCTGCCATCACCGCTCTTGACGGCGCCGGCGCAGCGGGTTTGAGCTTGCGGCAAACCTATTCCGTGACGATGGTGAAAAACGGCGTCAGCACTCCCTTGACCAACCAGAACGGCAACCCTTTATTCGCCGTGCCCAGCAACGTGGGACCGCGAACCATGCCGAATTACCCCGCATTGGCCGCGCAAGGTGTCTATGACCTTCAAGATGGCATTAGAGTTTTTGCCGGAACGGTAGATGACCCCTTCTACATCGACCTGGGAGCGGCTTTCGATTCACTTAACTTCCGGACAGCTGCCGGTGGCGGCGTGCTGAGCGCGGCGGCCGATGCAGACGATCACACCAACACTGCGCCGGATGCAGTTTCCGGCTACAACGTCAATACCATCGCGATCGAAGTCCCGATCGCTCTGCTGACGCGCACCGGGACGCAAGTTGCAGCTAGCGACCCCGCAGCCACCATCGGAGCATGGGGCACGACAGCCCGGCCACGCATCTATGTGCGGCGCTCACCGCTTCCAGCCGTTGGTTCCGGCGGCTTTGCACAAGTACAACGCATGGGCAACCCGCTGATTAATGAGTTGATCATCGGCACCGGCTCGAAGGACTACTGGAGCATGAGTCAGCCAAAGGACGATTCGCAGTTTGCGAGCTTTGACCTTGACCCGCTGCTGGCGCGAGTTATCAATGCGGTTTACGGCATAACGATTCCCACCCCGCCTCGCACGGATCTGTTGCCGTTGGTCACTTATGCGGCTCCTATTGCCGCGCCCGGAACGACTCCCGGTCCAGTGGCAGACTTGCTACGCTTGAACACCGGCGTTGCTCCTACTCCCGAGGGGAGCCGGAAGAGATTGGGATTGTTAGCAGGGGATGCCGCAGGGTTCCCCAATGGACGCCGCGTTTCCGATGACGTGACGGATATCGCAGCGCGAGCGGTAGCCGGAGCGTTGGTGTCCCCGGCTACTAGTTATCGGATCGGCGATGGCGTTAATACTAACGACGTGCCCTATCAGGAGACATTTCCTTATGTCGCTTGGGCCCAGAGTGGGCGGGAAAGACGCCACATCGATCCAGGCGAACCCGGCTGCACTATGGGTGCGGGCGCCCCTTGCCCCTCGAACTAGGCTTCCCAATCCAACGGCCATTCCGCGTTTTCGCGCGGAATGGCCTGTTTTTTAAGGGCATATGAACTCTCGCGTTGTTTTTATCGTTTGGTGTAGTTGGCTCATCCCCTCTCTCACGAGTCAAACGCCGCCCAATCCGATTGCGCCCAGCCCGGCTACGCCGGCGACACTTCAACAGAAAATTTCAGATGCTCAAAAACGCATCAAAGCGGACTCTCAATCCTGGCAACCCTACGCGGATTTGGCGACGGCCTATCTTCGACTGGGTCGAGACACAGAAGATGTCGCCCCATACAACGAAGCTGAGACAGCGGTGCAGCATCTATTGCAGCTATCACCGGGCAACTATGAGGGACAAAAGCTCGAGGCAGCAGTGTTACTGGGAAAGCATGAGTTTGCCGGCGCTTTGAAGCTGGCGACCGAACTCAATCACAAAGTCCCCGACGATGTAACGGGTTGGAGCCTGCTGGTGGACATTCACGCCGCTATCGGCGGCTATGCCGATGCGGAGCGTGAGGCGCAATGGATTCTGGATCTTCGGCCCGGCAGCGCTCTTGGGTTTGAAAAGGCGGCCGGTCTGCGTGATTTATTTGGCGACGCGGAAGGCGCCGTTGAGTTCTACCAAGAAGCGAATCGACGTACCTCGCCCAACGACACGGTGCAGCGCGCTTGGCTTTTCACGCAAATCGCCCGCGTGCATCTTGGCGCAGACAACCTGAAACCGGCCCAAGCAGCGGTGGACCAAGCTTTGGCGCTGTTTCCCCAATCCCAGCTTGCGGCGGATATCGTGGCGGACATCGAAATCGCCCAGGGTAAATATGCAGAGGCAGCGGCAGCGAGGGAAAAAATCTATCAGACAGTAAAAAGCGCCGGAAACCTTTACGCCTGGGCGGAAGCACTCAAACGAGCTGGATCGAAAGAACAGGCCGCCAGCGCCTTCGAAAAGTTTGAGCGACAAGCTTTGGCGGAAACGCATGCGGCCTACAACGCAAATCACGAATTGATTTACCTTTATACGGATTACAAAAATAATCCCAGCGAGGCGCTCAAACTGGCCCAAACGGAGGAATCCGTTCGACAAGACGACAGTACGTTGGCAGCCGCGGCGTGGGCCTTTTTTCAAAACGGAAAATATGCAGAAGCACAGAACCGTATGAATCGCGCCTTGGCGGTGGGCGTTCGCAACCCGCTGTATTTTTGTCATGCCGCGCAAATCGCCGCAAAGGCTAATGACGCTGCCGCAGCGGCAAAATACCAAAAGGAATTGTCCAGCTTCAACCAAACCAATTGTGCAGCGGCCGTACCGGTCCAAACCGCCAAAGAGGTGATGAAGTGAAAAGACAAGTTCTTAGTTTCTTCCTGTTGGCCGGGCTGGTGTTCGGGCAGGCTGCTCCGACGGTGGGCACTCGCGCACTCGAAAAAGAGCTGGCGCATGCCAGTACGGATGAACGAATCAAAGCCTACCAGAAGCTGCTCGAAACTGAGCCCAATGACCAGCACGCGAATATTGGACTCATCTCGGCGTATCTGCAAAAACTAAGAGAGTCCGGCGATTTCACGTATCTCGATCGTGCTACAAAGCTGGTGGATCGCCTGCTCGAGAGGGACGGCGGCAACTTTACCGCGTTGCGCTTCCAGAACGAGATCGACCTGCAACGGCACGATTTCAAGGCCGTAGCGGATCGGGCCCGGGACATGCTGCAGTACGCCCCTTCGGATCAGGGCACATGGGGAAATTTAGGCGACGCGTCCATGGAGCTTGGTGAATACAAGGAAGCCGAACGCGCTTATTCGAAGATGTTTGCGTTACGGCCGAATCTGGCAAGTTATAACCGTCTTGCCTTTTATCGTTTTGTGGCAGGGGATGTGCCTTCCGCGGTTGAATTGATGCGTAACGCTATCGATGCGGGAGACCCAGCACCCGAGAACACGGCCTGGTGTTTTGCGGAGCTGGGTGACATGTATTTCAAAACGGGTCATTTGGAGGCCGCGGCCGACGCGTATCACTCGGCGCTCGACTTGTTTCCGCGTCTTCACCGCGCCATCGCGGGGCTTGGAAAAATCGCCGCGGCGCGCGGATCCATAGATGCCGCCATTCGTGACTACGAACACGCCCAGGCGATTGTGCCCCTAGTCGAATATGCCGGTGCGCTGGAAGATCTTTATATCGCCGCCGGACAGAATAGCAAAGCGCAACAACAACGTGATCTGCTAGCCACCATCGAGAAAATCGGCAAAGTCACGAATGAAAAGACGAATCGGAATCTCGCTCTTCTTCTGGCCGATCATACCCGCGATTTACCGTTAGCTTTGGAACTGATGCAAACCGAGATTCCCATCCGCGGCGATGTCTACACCTGGGATGCGCTTGGCTGGGTTTTGTTCAAGAGCGGCAAGCTCGAAGAAGCGAAGACGGCTTCCGCGAAAGCCCTCAAACTGGGCACTCCCGAACCTCTTTTCTACTATCACGCCCGTAAGATTGCACAAGCCTCCGGCGATCCACAAGCTGCTTCCCAGTATGCGGCCCGGCTAGCGGCGTTAAATGCTAAGTTTGATTTCGGCAAGACTGGATTACCTTCCGCGCAGTAACTCCATGAAACGGCTTTCTATTCCGTTCCTTCTGCTCATCCTGGCAAGTGGGCTGGCTGGGCATCCCATGGGTAATTTCAGCGTCAACCATTATGCAAGTCTGACGGTAACTCCCCGTGGATTAGATGTTCATTATGCCCTCGATTTGGCCGAGATTCCTACGTTTGACCTGCTCCGGCAATGGAATTTAGACAGGAGCAGCCCGCGACAACAACTCGAGAGCAAGGCTACCGAACAGGCTCGCCAATGGCTGAAAGCGCTAGCGTTTTCGGTTGACGGGCGCCCCATTCAAGCCAGATTCGTCAGTGACCAGCTGACCATTGGTGATGGCGCGGGCAATCTACCGATCCTGCGCATTGCCATTCTGGCTCACATCCCGGCCGCCGCCGGTAAGCTTATCTACGAAGATCATAACTATCCAGACCGTACCGGCTGGAAAGAAATAGTGATCGATTCGAGCAGGGGCGCGAAGCTGCTGAAGGCCAGTCAAACCAACAAAGATCTTAGTCATGCGTTAACGCAATATCCACCCGATCCAACCATCGCTCCTCCGCAAGACCTGCGCGGTGAATTAGAATGGCGCACGCCTCAACCGTTGTCTCCCATCCGCCCCCCAGTGGTTGCACAGATTCCCCAACCGCACTTGACTCCCGCAGCACCGGCGCCCGCTACTTTGACAGCCCAAGCCGCCCCTCCCGGCTCTGTCGTGCGTGGGGATTTCATCTCTCAACTTCTGCATCGGCGAGAGATTACTCCTTGGATGATGCTGCTCGCCATTGGCGCGGCGTTTTTGTTAGGAGCTGCGCACGCGCTTACTCCGGGCCATGGGAAGTCGATCGTAGCGGCGTATCTGGTCGGCTCACGGGGGACGTTCAAACATGCGATGTTCCTGGGCGCAATGGTCACCTTTACGCATACCATCAGCGTTTTTGCGCTTGGTATCGCGACCCTTTTCTTATTCCGCTATTTTGTTCCAGAGAGAATTACGCAGGTATTGGGTGTGATTTCCGGGCTTTCCATTGTCGTCGTGGGAGCTTGGATGCTCTTCAAGAGACTACGAGATGCGCACGGTTATAGTCATGAGCTGAAGCACGTGCACAGTCATGGAGGTCATAGCCATACACACGTACATAGTCATGGAGGGCACGGCCATACACATGTACCTGAAGCAATTTCCTGGAACGGGCTGATAGCTCTCGGCGTCAGCGGCGGATTGGTGCCGTGCGAATCGGCACTGGTGCTGCTCTTGGGCGCAATCGCGTTAGGACGGGTTGGTTTAGGTTTGCTGCTACTGCTCTCGTTCAGTCTCGGATTGGCGCTGGTTCTGATGGTGATTGGCATGTTCGTCCTTTACGCCAAGAACCTGATTCCCGAACGCAAGCGAAATGCCCAATCCGGAGTGCTTCAGTGGCTCGCCATCGCCTCGCCCGCGGTGGTGATGTTGGTTGGCTTGGTCATGACTGGTGTTTCGCTTGGCTGGATTCAGCCTAAATGGATGATCGGATGAAGTTCGATTGGAAAAATCGCGGAGCGCTCAAGGCTCTGGAGAGCAGAATCCGAACGATTCTTCCGGAGGAATATCAAGACTGCTACGACGATTTGCAGCCCGTATCAATGGGATCGGCCGGCCTGAAATTTGGGAGCGACGGCAAGGTGGCATGGAATGAAATCTGGGAGACCTTTTGCGACTTGGCAATGGCAGGCGGTCCTCCTCACAAGGGCATGCTGCTTGAGCCCGGTTGCCCAGCAGAAATAGAGGCGCAGTCTGACGGCTATCAACAAATAGTGGAGGAGATTTGCCGTGGGGTCCTCATGGTCAGCGGTCTGGCGGCGCATCCATCTCACATTCCGGGGTGGGTTCGCGTGGATTGCCTGAGTGATGAGACGGCCGGATGGCTGCTTCGCGCGATCGTCATGGAGAATGTCTCCGCTCACTCCGAAGGCACCGATGTCTATCTTCCAGCAGGACCGGGATATCGGATTGAGAAAGAGATCAAGAATGTCATCACGGTGATTGCAAAAACCTGCCACTACTGGTTCGGCCATATGCGGCAAGCCCAGCAGCGGGCCATTTCCAAACTATTCGCAAAGCTGGCGCTGGAGTCACCCCTGGTGCAGCCTGCGCTGTCAGGCCATGACTTCGATGCCGGCAAGCACCAGATGTTTTGCGGCAAAATGGCCGATACCATTCATCAACTGACAGGGCTTCGGCTTTCGAATCATCCATACAAAGGATGGCTCGGCGTGGAGTACCCGGACGTGCGCTCCGCAGTTTGGATGATGCGCGCGATGGTGGCGAGCAACGTCCTTTCCCGGCGGGAAGGGACCGTGCTTTTCGTGCCGGTTAGTCCGATCAGCGATCCCCATGGCGAAACAGTCATTCGATCCCTGGTTCGGATACACGGTTTCGCGGCTACACGAAACCTAATCTGATATGTGAAGCCGTTCGTTGACCAGACCCTATTCAGCCCGCATGCAATCCGCTGGGTCCACTGCCGACGCCCTCCTCGCAGGCAAGTAACACGCGGCAAGCGTGGCGACCAAGAGGGTGACAGGGACGGCTGCAAAGGTGACCGGATCCAATGGCGGCACTCCGAACAGCAGCGATTTCATCACGCGCGTTAAGAGTGCGGCGACGCCCAAGCCGATTACGATACCGATGCCACAGAGACCTAGCCCGTGGCGGACGAATAGTTGCCTGATGCCGCCTGGCTCCGCCCCCAGCGCCATGCGGATTCCGATCTCGCGCGTTCTCTGAGAGACAGAGTAGGCGATCACGCCGTAGATTCCGATGAACCCCAGCACCAGCGCCATTGCGCCGGCGATGGCCAGCATCACGAGCGTGAACGAAGTGCGCGCCATGGAGCGGTCTACTGTCTCGCGCATCGTTTCCGGATTCGCTACCGCCAGGTTCGCATTCACGGACCGCACAGCTTGACGGATTTCGTTCAACAATGTGCCAGTTCCCGCGCGATCGGTCCGAACTGAGAACACCACAGACCTGGTTGCAACCATGATCGGCCCGTAGGGTATCTGCCCAAGGATGGGCCAGTAAACGACGGCTGGAGCCGGCTCCTGAGCGCCGCTGTGGCGCACGTCCTCCACCACACCCACTACTTCGCGCCAAGCTCCGATTTCGGTGGAGCGCACTCGTTTGCCGATAGCGGCTTGGGCTGATCCCCACAGCTCACGGGCCAGGTTCTCAGAAATCAGAACGAACTTGCGGTCACCGTAGATATCGGTCCAGCTCAGGTCGCGCCCGGCCTTGATCTTGCTACCGAGCGAACGGAAGAGCCCGGGAGACACGTTCAGGTAGAGGCGCATGGGCGGACGATTCCGCGCGTAACTCTGGCCTTCCGTGAGGATTCCGTCCCAATTGGGAGGCGCGCCATCCATGGGCAGGGCACTTGCGAACCCCACTGTAGTTACTCCGGGAAGCGCAGCCACTTTCTCCGCGATGACTTGCTGCATACGGGTGGCTTCTTCTTCCTTGGGGACCAACTCTTGAGGGATAACTACCCGGAACGTTTGCAACGCGGCGGGCCGTTCAAAGCCCAGGCGGACACTGCGCGTCGCTTGAAATGTCCGAATCATCAGTCCGGATGAGATCAGGAGTACGAGAGCGAGAGACACCTGTACGATCACCAGCGTGTTTCTGGCGCGCTGGCGGCTCCGGCCAGGGCTTGTCGTCCGGCCACCATCGCGTAATGCAAGAGACACGTGTGGCCCCGCATAGCGCAGGGCCGGGATGAGCCCAAAAAACAGCCCGGACAGAAGCGTAACGACGGAGGTGAAAACCAGTGCGTACGAATCGAGCCCGATCTCGCTTAAGCGGGGAAGGTTCGAAGGTCCGTTGCGGACCAACAGCCGCAGTCCGCCGTAGGCAATGGCAAGGCCGAGCGTTCCGCCCAACGCGCCCAGCAGAAGACTCTCGATTAGAAGCTGGCGGACAATCCGGCTCCAGCCCGCGCCCAGCGCCGCTCGCACGGCCAGATCCGATTGCCGGGCGTCCACGCGCACGAGCAAAAGGTTCGCGACGTTGGCGCACGCGATCAACATAACCATTCCGAGCGTGCCCATCACAACCCAGAGCACGCTGCTAACGTTGCCCACCACGCTCTCGCGCAGAGGGCGAACGTTCGGGCCGATCCGCCACGAACGATATACTTTCTCGGCCAATGCGTCGCCTCTGTCATGGCCCTCGACCGAAGGCCAGGAGCGCATCCAGATCGGAATGAGTCGCGCGATATCCGCATTCGCCTGCTCAACTGAAACTCCGGGCTTCAGTCGGCCGATCGCGCGGAGGTAAAACCCGGCCAAGATCGCGCGGCTGCGATCCAGCCGCAGCGGGAGAATCAGATCAGCGGTTGTGTCGGCAATGCGAAAGCCGGCCGGCATGATGCCGACGATCTCGCGAGGACGGGCATCCACGAAAATCTTTCTTCCGATCACCGACCGGTCTCCGCCAAATCGACGCTGCCAGTAGCCGTAGGTCAGCAGCACCGACTCGTTCGATCCGGGAAGTTGTTCCGCCGGCACGAACCAGCGTCCGATTTCCGGTTCCACCGCGAGAGCCGGAAGCAATCCATCGCTGATCCAATTTGCGGACACCTGTTCCGGTTCTGCCAACCCGGTGACTGTGACAAAGCTGGAAGTCCAGACGCCCATGGATCGAAAAGAACGGTTCTGTTCGGTGTAAGTGAAATACATCGACGATGAAAGTCCAAGGCCACCGCGGCTGGAAACGATGCCACCCGCGCCGGGGGCGACCTGCGCCACATCCACGAGCTCTTCAGCGCGAGGAAATGCGAGCGGCTTCAAAAGGACGCTGTTGACAACGCTAAAGACCGCCGTATTCGCTCCAATTCCCAGTGCAAGCGTCAAGACGGCAACGGTGGTGAACGACGGATTTTTACGCAGCCCGCGTGCGGCATAGCGGACATCTCCTGAAATCGAATCTAACCACTGAATCCCGTTCATGCGATAAATCTCCTCCCGTCGCGCTGTCAAATTGCCCGCTTGCTTCAACGCCGCGTGGCGCGCCTCGTCCAGCGCCATGCCTTGCTCCAGAAAGGAGTCAATCAGCATTTGAAGATGCGCCTCCATCTCCTCACGCCATTCCCGGTCTGCGCGGTCGCGCTGCAGAAAGTTCCGCCAGAGCATAATTACGACGTCCGCATCACCAGTTGAATCGCCCGAATCATCTTGTTAAACGCGCTCGACTCGGCCTCGAGCTGCTTTTTACCCGTTGCTGTTAGCCGGTAGAACCGGGCCTTTCGGTTGTTTTCGGTCTCCCCCCACTCTGCCTTTAGCCATCCTTTCGTCAGCATCCGATTCAACGCCGGATAAAGCGACCCGTCCTCGATTTCGAGCCCACCTTTTGACCAGCCTTGAATGCGCTTGGCAATGGCGTAGCCGTGCAGGGGACCTTGGTTCAGGGTTCTCAGGATCATCATGCACAAGGTCCCGGGCAGGAGATCGGGATTCGAGGAATTGTCAGCCAAGTAGAGAATACCTTTCCAGACTAGATATAGACCAGAATAGGGATTGAAGTCAATGCCTGTCTCGAACGGTGCGCTCCGCTATTCGAGCCGAAGCGCGTTTATCGGATCGACGCGAGTTGCTCTTTTTGCCGGAATCCAAGCGGCGAAGAGCGCAACTGCGCTGAGAAGCAGCGGCGTAACGATGAAAGCGATAGGATCCCACGGTTTGACACCAAAGAGGAAGCCGGCCAAGAAACGAGTGAGCCAGAGCGCCCCGCCGATGCCGAGGACTACGCCGAAGCCGGCAAGGATCATGCTCTGACGGATGATCATGTTGTGTAGATTCGATGCCTGCGCTCCCAGCGCCATGCGTACACCGAGTTCCCGGGTGCGTTGCTGGACGGAATAAGACATGACCCCGTAGACACCAATGGCGGCCATCAGCAATCCCGCTGCTCCAAAGATGATGAGGAGCAACATATTGAAGCGCTGACGTGCCGTGTTGCGGACCTCAATCTGGGCCATGGTCCGCACATGGGCGACCGGCAAGCCTCCGCTGGCTTCACGCAGCGCAGCTTCGATGGGAGCCCGCAGGGTGTACGGATCCACGTGGCTGCGCACAATCCACCAGAGCGGTTGAACCTGGGAGTTGAGCGCGGTCAGGGCGTCCGGCATTTGCGCGATAGGAATGTACATCGTCGGAAAAGGATCGAGACTGACACCGGCATCGCGTGTATCCCCCACGACGCCAATGATCTGGCGGGGCGACTCGGCAAACGCCGGGCCCCCAGCTCCTATCTGAATGCGATCGGTCAGCGGGTCGCCTTTGGACCAATACCGCCGGGCCATCGCCTGGTTGATGATGACCACCCCAGGCGCAGCGCTATGATCCTGATCGGTGAAGGCGCGACCGCGCAACAAAGGAATTTCAAAGGTTGAGAAATAACTCCGCGAGATGGAAAAGAAGCCCGCGACGCCAGTGAAAGGCGTCGCGCCTCTGGGGCGCCCCAAGACGTCAAAGCTCATCCCGAAACAACCTTGCAGCGGCAGACAGTCGCTCGCGGCCGCGTCGAGCACTCCCGGGACAGCCATGAGACGCTCCCGACCGTCGCGAACGATCCCGGCAACAGGCCCCGTTCTTTGAAAACGGCTCCCACTTATCGACATAGATGCGCTGAGCACGTTATGGGTGGTGAAACCGGGATTGACATCCTCCAGCTTCAGGAAAGTCCGGATGAGCAAAGCGGCTCCGATGACGAGAACCAGTGCGAGAGCTATCTCACTTACGGCCAGCAAAGAGCGGATCTTGCCATGCCGAAGGCCCATACCGGAACGGCTGGAGTTCTCGTTGAGCGAGCTAGTGAGATCAAAGCGAGACACGGAAATCGCGGGCGTTAGACCAAAGAAGATGCCGGTAAGCAGCGAGATGCCCAAGGTGAATAGCAGGATACGGTAATCAAGTCCGACGGCTGAGCCATTTTCTCCGATTCGAGGAATATCGCCTGGGCTGATATTCAGCAGCAAACGCACGCCGCTGAACCCGGCGGCCAAGCCCAATAGACCACCCATAAAGGAAAGCGCAAGGCTCTCGGTCAGCAGTTGCCGAATGATCTGTCCGTACCCGGCTCCCAGAGCGGCACGAGTTGCAAGTTCGCGCTTTCGGACCGAAGCTCGCGCAAGCAGCAGATTGGCCACGTTGGCGCAGGCGATGAGAAGCACGAACCCCACAGCTCCGAGCAGAACCATGAGTGGGAAACGGATATTGCCAATCAACGACTCCTGCAGCGACACCGCTCCGAACCCGCCGTGGGGCGGCAGCGCATTGCTGCCATAGGTGCGGTGGAACTGGTCAGCGGCCAGCGCAAGCTGCGCATTTGCCCGACCAACGGTGACGCCCGGCTTCAGCCGCGCTGCCACGTTGAAGTTGTGGGCCATCTCTCGCGAGGTCAGATCGAACTGAAAAGGTATCCACAGATCAACAGGTATGTCGGTGATGAAGCCGCGGCCGATGACGCCGACAACCAGCCACGGCTGGTCGTTTACTTGGATGACAGAGCCGACGATTTTGGGGTTCCCGCCGAAGCGCCTCTTCCACAGACCGTAACTCAACACGGCAACGTGACCGCCGTTTGGGCTATCTTCTGCCGCGGTGAAGGTGCGTCCGGCGACGACGGAAGCGCCGAACAGTGTGAAGTATCGGCTGGTGACATGGATGCCGATCACCTGCTCGGGATGGTCTCCGCCAGTGAGATTCAGTCCAGCTCCGCCCCAATCGTAGGCGGCCACCTGCTGGAAGATAGAGGATTGCTGCTGCCAAATGTTGTACTCGGGGATGCTCGCGACCGGAATGGGCCCACGATCGCTGGTGGTCACCAGCCGCACAAGAGCGTCGGGGTCCGGATAGGTCAGGGGCTTGAGGAGTACGGCATCCACCACTGAGAAGACCGCAGTATTCACGCCAATGCCGACGGCAATGACGAGAAGCACGATCGCTGTGAACCCGGGTGTTCGGGCGAGAGAACGCGCAGCGAAGCGCAAATCTCGATGTAAGGTCATTTGCGTTACCCTCCTGTTTCATTCGATCGAGCCGCCCGGAATCAAACGGATAACCGTTAGTGAGCTTTCTCAGCCGGTATAGGCTTCATGTTTCGCGGGGCCCGTTTCGGATGTATTTCGGCATGTGTCTCGTCCTTCAGCGCCACGATGAATTCGAAGGGCTCCTTCCCTTCCCCGACTGTGACGTGCAGTGCAGAACCTTCCAGGCTTGCCTTGGTGATCGGCTTTGGCGTGCTGTCTTCGGATGGATCAGCCTGGCTTAATCCTCCGTCATCATTCAGCGCAATTCGCGAGCCGGTGACGGTTCCGGTCAAACCGGATCCGTCCCGAACCAGAATCATAGTGGCGAAACTTCTTCCATCGAACATCCAGTGCCAGGTTCCTGCGAACTTTTCCGCCGTTTTCGAAGGCTCCGAGCTTGCTTGCAGGCTTATCGTGCGCGCGAGCACCGCGCCCGCGCTAAACGTAATGCTCGTTGCAAGGGCAAGCCCGATTGCGCCGATGCGCGATAACGAAAGTGTTTTCCTGGTCAACATCATGATTCGAGTCTCCAGATTGTCACCATCGAAAAAACCCAGCCCAACAGCGTTTCCACGACGAACGTGCAGGCACAGTGACGCCAGGTGTAAGAGCGTGTTGGCATACGAACGGCGCTTCCCAAGACGGGCAGCGGCATAGTCATCGCAGGCAAACTCGCGGGTTTGCGAGATCTTTGAGATCAGATAGCCGATGCCGGGATGCCAGGCTAGCGGCAGCGAGAGCAATTCACATAGGACGTGGACCGGAAAGTCTCTGCGACGAATGTGAGCATATTCGTGCGCGAGAACTGCCAAGAGCTCTCGTTCGCCAAGCTCTGGCAGCAATTTGCCCGGCAGCAAGATGGCGGGGTGAAACACCCCGACAGTTACGGGATCGTCAATGGCTGTAGATTCAAGGAGAGCGACCCGGTACTTGGCCTCGATAATCTGGCTGGCCATCCCAACTTGGGCAGGAGAAAGTATGGACGCGTCTCTCCGCAGGCGATGAACCCGATGAACAGCTCGGCTGAAGCGGAGCAGTTGAAGCAGAACGAGTACCCCCCAAATACCGTCCATCCAACTTTGGAACGCAGGCGCGATTGTGAACTGTTTATGCAGCTTAGAATCGCCCTGCCAATTCCAAAAACGGAGATTTGCCCCTCCAGCGCGCGAAGGAAACTGCTGGTGAGATTTCTCCGCGACTGCGGTTGAAGGTGATTTCCAGAAGGTATTGATAACCGGAGCCGTCAGACAGAAGAGGAGCACCGCGAGGTAGAAAAAATATTGATGCTTTGCTCTGGCCTTCGCGACGAGGGGTGAGAAGACCGCCGCCACGATGGCAAAAAAACCAATTTGTATAAACGCATTGAGGAGCAGATCGAATAAGGTCTCTTGAATTTGGTTCATTCCGGTTCCTCCTCCGTGCTCTCGCTGGCTTGTAACTTCGCCTGTAACTCCGCGAGTTTTTGCGCGTCGAGGTGCTTGCTCCGAACTAGCGATAGGAGAAGATCGTCCACCGATCCTAGAAAGACTTTCTGCAATACGTCCTTGATGGCATGTGAGTCGGCTGCCTCTTGTGAAACGATGGCGCTGTACTCGTATGCACGCCCAACGAGCTTTCTCTTTACCTTTCCTTTGCGGTGCAGAACATTCAACGTGGTCTGCACGGTTGTATAGGCAAGCTGGGGCTCGCCTGTGAGCCCTTGCAAGACCTTCTGGACATTTCCCGCGCCACCGATCCAGAGGACGCGCATAATTCGCCGTTCTAGAGGGGCCAGGACTCTGGTTTTCTTCGGCATAGATTCAATCCTTGTCCGCACTCCTATACATATAGGAGACTCAGCCCATTTGTCAACTATATTCTTAGGAGACACGTCGAAGCTGGTGTCTAATACTCCTATGGTCCGCGCTATTTTTGTCTGCATACTGGCGGGCTTACTAGGAGGCACGTGTATGGCACAACCACTCCGGCCACCCGACGTTGAAGCGCAACGGGCGGCGATGAAGAAGCTTGGATTTCTGGTCGGCGATTGGTCCGGCGAAGCGTCAGTTCTTCGCGGACCCGGCCAATTTGTGGAGCTGGCACAGACTGAATCGGCACAGTTCAAACTGGACGGACTTGTTCTAGTGATCGAAGGCGTCGGCCGAACCAAGGCCGACAGCAAACTCGCTCTTCAAGCCCTCGGATTGATTTCCTTCGACGATGAAACAGGAACCTATAAGATGCGAGCCTTCAACGACGGACGGTGGCTCGAAACCGAGGTCAAACTGGCCGATGGTGGGAACTCGATCTCTTGGGGTTTTGCGCTCGGCGAGTTCAAGACGAGGACCGTAATGCGTATCAATGAAAACGGTGAATGGACCGAGCTCGGGGAACTGGTCATTGGCGACCGCCCACCGCAGAAAATGATGGATTTAAAGGTTCGGCGCACGTCCTTGTCTTAAGCCACTGATTCGGCGTCGCAAGTAACGAACTCTCTTCGGTCAGTCTAAACCTGCTGATCCCCACGTGTTCGCAATCCGGGTCATCTTGGAATCGTGTGGGTGAAAAACACGGGGGGTCCGGAATCCGTAGGATTTTTCATCGTAACTTTGGTCTTGTTGTTGATCGCGTCAATTCGCTGAAGGGAGTTCTGCCCGCGCTACAACAAGCCGATCGGCCGCGTCGGTACGTGCATCCAGTTTTAGCCCGAGTTGTTGCCGCAGTGCCGTGAAGATCGAGATACCGCCCGCATCCGCCGGCGGCTGGTTCGCACCGCTGTCTGCCGGCAGAGAATTCTGACTCGTGTCGGGCGCCCACTCCAAATGGAAATCGTACTTGTCCTTCAGACCTGTCCTATCCACTACAGGCCTCCCGGTTTGTCCTTCGGAAAGAAATTTCGCCAATGTGGCCATATCCACGCCGACAGCGTTGAGCACTCCATTGCCAAACTTCGCGTTCAGTTGCGGATCGCCGGTACTCTCTGTCACCGTCAGCTTCTTCGGCCCTCCCCGCGCGACGACCAGGGCAAAGATCGGCATCGGTGTCGACTTTCTGCGAAGCTCCAGTTGAAAGCGATCGGCCAGCAGGCGCTGCAGACGCAGCCGTACTGGCTTGTGAAATACGAGGATCTGGTCAGGCGCCATACTCTTCGGATCGCCCCCCAAAGGTCTGTCCGGAGTCGCCGCCAGATCGAATCTTTTTGATCCGATCCATCGGGGTCCCCCCGCGAGCTGATCGTCGCCTATGTCGTAAGCAATCTTAATCAGAAAACGCAGCGTGGCATTAGTAATGAAGAGCTTCCCGCCGGGCGCAAAATCGACTTTCAAGTTACTATCCGGAGCGCTCGGCTTGATCGACGCGACTTCAAACTCAGGCAGCGCGGATGTCGCGATCGGTTGCGCCAGGGGCTTTGCGCGCTCCTGCGCCCGGATCGAGGGCGCATTCATGACGCCAACGATCAGGGGCACTGTCAGCGCCAGGACTCCCCCGACGAACAATAGCAGCTTCCTCCCGATGTTCATACTGTCCGCGGCGCGATTCAGCATGATCGTCTCGATCCTCCGTTTGAGATCTGACCCGGTTACTCCGGACACGCAAACCAATGGCGACTTCAGGTAGAATTTGCAGACGGTGACAATTCCCTCGGCATAATCCTGGGGATCGCTACCCATCCGCAGCACCGCTTCATCGCACGCGCGTTCGCGTTCTTCCACTAACCGGGCCTGAAGCCACCACACCACCGGATGGAACCAGAACAGAGCTTCAACGACCAGGTGGATCGCAGATGACAAATTATCGTGTCTCCGGACGTGGCACAACTCATGCGCGACGATCGCCTCAAACTGCTCCGGAGTCAGATGCTCGCTCAGACCGTCCGGCAGCAAGAGGACGGGTCGAAAGACCCCGAACACGCCCGGCTCCAGGCGCGCGGAGCTGGACAGCACCGGTATCGGTAGGTTCAAAGGCAGGGGCGACGCGGCGCGCCGGGCCGCACACACCTGCCGCCAACGCCGCCACCACGCCAGGCCGTTGGCCGCGAATCCGCACAGCCACAAGCAGGCCAAGAACGCGGGGAACCGGCTTGGCGCCCGCTGCGGCAACAACCGGGCCGGCGATGCCAATATCGCTAACGGCTCACTGATTTGCTCCACCACATCCAACCGCGGATGAGGGACCACCGGGGCCTTCCGCCATTCAACCTGACTGCCGAGACCGATTAGCAGCGAGAACGGTACGAGAAATTTTACCGATGCGGCCAGCCACAACCCATGCCGCACCGCGGCGCGGTTTCTTCGCAGCATCAGAGTTAACAGTCCCATCACACACGCAAATAGAGTGGATTGCCAGAGGTGATTCGCCAGGTCCGAAATCATTGCTTTCTCTCCTTTCCCGAGGCCTTCGATCTGGCGAGCTTCCGGATGGCCTGCTCAGCTTCCTTCACGTCCTCGAGAGTAAGCTTGCCGGATTCAACCAGCTGCGCCATCACGGGTTTGGTCCGCCCGCCAAAGAACGCCAGCAAGTCGTCGATAAGTTTCCGGCCCGCGTCGTCGCGGGAGATCGCCGCGGCGAAGATGTTGGCATTGCCAATTCGTTTTACGACCTTGACCGCCCCTTTTCCTTCCAACAGCCGGTACACCATGGTCTGTACCGTGGTGTAGGCGGGCCTCTTCGATTCGGGAAATGCTTCCTGAATCTCACGAATCGAGCACATGCCGCGATTCCAGAGCGTCTCCATGATCTGAAGTTCGAGTTTGGATAATTTTGGATGGGCCATATGGCAAGTAAACTACAGCGGCTAGTCGATGCTACTACATACTGTAGTCAACTTGCAAGGGGCCTATCCGAGGAATAGGAACGGGATGACGTTCAAACAGTGCTCGGCCATCTCATCACTAGAACGGTCATGTCGTCGTGCTGCGATGCACCTCCGGCAAACACGTCGGCGGCGGCGAAGATTGCCTTGACAATATCTTCAGCGGTTCCGTTTGAAGCTTGTTGGGCGGCCAAAATCATAGCTTCTTCGCCCCATTCTTCCTCAGCGGAGTTCATAGCTTCGCTTATGCCGTCGGTGTAAGCGAACAACAGATCGCCGGGATAAACCAGGAGAGAGCCCTGCTCATAGGATGCTTCCGGCAGGAGCCCGACCACTGGTCCGCCGCAATCGAGGCGAAGCCATTCGTAGCTGCCGCTTGCCAATTTACGGAGCAGCATGGGTGGATTGTGGCCGGCATTGACGTAATGAAACGTGCTGGCCGCCGGATCGAAAATGCCGAAGAAGAAGGTGGCATAACGATTGATGGCCGAGGCTTCATAGATCAGGCGGTTCAGGTGCGACATCAGATGCGTGAGCTCACCCGAAGTCGTGCGAGTCATGGTGCGAAGACAAGCGCGCAAACTCGCCATCAGGAGCGCCGCCGAGATGCCTTTGCCCGAAACATCGCCGATCGCTAGCCCGAGACAGCCCCCCTTGATTTCGATCGCGTCATAATAATCGCCCCCGACGCCAAATACGGTGCGGCACGCTCCGGCAATGCTGACGCCTTTAATCTCCGGTAGACGCTGGGGAAACAACCGCTCCTGCACTTCGCGCGCAACCTCCATCTCACGTGCGACGTGTGCCCGCTCCACCGCTGCAGCTGCCAGCGAGGCAGCGGCTTCGCTAAGCTCGATACCGAGGCCGGTTTGTACGCTGACCGATTCGAGCAGACGCAGGTCGGAGGGCGTGTACGGCGCTTCTGAGCGCTTCGGGCCGAGCGCCATCACACCTAACAATTGCGTTCGTCCGGGCAATGGAAGCAGTAATTCGGGTGAGTTCAGGCCGGGCGTTCGGCCGCCGTTCGCGGTATTGAAGATCGCCGCCGATGAGCGGGTCTGAGGAAGCGCGCGGACTGGCGTAACAAGCGCCGGGCCAATGGCGTAAGCAGTCTCAAAGCTGCCGTTGTTGCGGAGCAGCACGGTCAGCTGGTCGATATGCAGCACGTCAGAGATCTGGTGTGAAACTGTTTGAATCAGCGCTGCCGGATCCGAGATCGTTTGCGCGGTCTTTGCAAGCTGGCTCAGCATCACTTCGGCGTCATACGCTTCGCGGAAGAATTTGCGGTCGATCCACTGTTGCAGAAGGTCAGTAGGTGACTTCTTCTTGAGGAACAGAAAGCCGAAAAGCAGGAGTACCCCGCCCCAGAAGGCGCTGGTCAAAGGGTCTTTATGATGTCTAAAAAGAGGAACCGCAATAAACCAGATCAGAGCCGCGATCCCGGCAATCCGGAAGGCCATCAACGTGGCAGTGGCTAGCAAGTACTTGCTGCCCATGCGCAACAGAATGCGTACGTCCATGGCGCGTTGGACGATCACGACGTAGGCGAGCGTCAGCGGAAAGAAGAGCATGAGCACAAGCACTAGAAAGAGGAGCCATCGGCTATCGTTGGGATCGGCGATGCCTAAGTAAGGCAATAACCCGAAGACGATAAGAATGCTGCCAAGGCCCACAACGGAGCCGGCAAGCAATACATGAAGCCGACGCCGTGCGTCCGGAGAGGAGGCGGTTCGCAACTGATCAAACAGCAAGACCCAGTACAGGGCAATGTAGAAAATGCTAGACCACACAAAAACCGGGTTCAAGAATCGGTCGATGGTATCGACGCGCGGAAGCAGAGAAAGGTCATACCAACCGTTGTATTCCGAAACGAAGCCGACGCCCACGATCAAGCCCGTCAATGCAATCACCAGCCACTTCAGCCAAGGAAGCCATTTATCCAGGCGTGATCGCTCCGGAAAAAGCAAACCCAGAAGAAATAAGGCGGCCGGGGCCAAGAATTCAATTGCGAGGTGCCAGAACAGCCGAAGCGGCAGCCAAGCCGGAATCCACCAGCGAAGTGCGCCGGGATTGAATGCTTGCGGCAAGGTCAGTAGAATCAGGATGAACCAGGCATTGGGATCGAAGGGCCGGGCAAACGCGACCCAAACGCCCAGCGCCAGGCAGAAAAGTGGAATGACGAGGATCACCAGCAGGGCAAAAATCGCTTCTGGCACCGTGGTCGGGACTGCTGGGTCCTCCACTGACCAGCCTTTCGGATACCCCTTGAGAGGAATGGTTGCAGTCAGTGTCGTTCCGTTCTGTTTTCGGACCAGAAGGGTAATTGTGCCGCCGGGTCGAGCGTACCAGCGAATGCGCTGCCAAAGGGCTTGACCGGTAAAGGGTAACTGATTGATGGCAAGCACGGTGTCGCCCTTGGCAACACCGGCCTGAACGGCGGCTGTTTCCGTGCTCTCGATCAAATTTCCATAGAGTTGAAAAGGCGCTTGTACCTGGTCGCGGAGATTGAAATTGCCAATGATCGTAGAGGCCGAATTTGCAACTTCGTATGTGCCCGCAATGCCTGCGTATATACACAGCAGTGCGTAGAGGACACCGGGTGTAACAGCTTTGGCGATCGGGAGATTAGGCACTCGTGGACCCGTTTAATGTTAGAACAATATCGACATTAGATCGTATAACTGTGGATTGTCCAAATCAGGGTTTGGGATCAATCATCGAAACCGCGGCACTTTGATAACATTCCGCCAGCTTGCGCACGGCGGAAACAACATTCAAAGCTGCATAGATCGCCGGTAGCCAGTAAGTAGAGAACTACCTTTGCCGTTACCCTGGATGTATGTGCCGCAGGGTTAGTTTCCCGGTGCGCGAGATTTGGAAATAGTAGCTGGGTCGAAAGGAAAGCGAGTACGTCAGGCAAACACTGAATACGGTTGTTTGTGGTCGCGACGACTTACAAGGCTCGGTCGAAAACTCAACAACGTTTTGCTGAGGATCCCCACGCATCTTGAAAATCGAGACGGTAAAGAAACTGGGGGTCCGCTGCCTGGAGACCGGAAGCATCCGGGCTTCATACGCCGCGAAAAGTAATCTATCCTTCGATCCGATGGTCCGCTTGAAGGGCCGGCTGCGCTTTACAGGGTAGGATCGACACTCGAGCGCGTCAAGAGGGAAGTTTATGTTTCAAAACTCAAAGGCATTGAAGAAGAACATTATCTTGGGACAGGCTAAGTGCGGCCGGCGTCGTGCCGCGACCGCTTTGCTGGGGCTGGTGGCCGTGACTGCGTCTGCTTCGGCGACAACGATCTTCTCCACGCCCGGCCTGACGAGTTTCACCGCATCACCTGGCGTCTACCTGATCGTTGCGGCCGGTGGGTCGGGGGGGAATAGCGGTGGCACGGGCGGCCTGGGCGCCACCATCGAGGGCACTTTCACTTTCACAACCAGCGAGGTCCTAAGCGTCGTAGTCGGTGGTCAAGGCGGTGACGGGAGTGGGGACGGCCATGGAGGCGGCGGCGGAGGTGGCTCATTTGTGGTTGGACCAAACAACACGCCTCTGGTAATCGCGGGTGGGGGCGGAGGCGGCGGAGTGCCCGGATTTAATGGCGGTAATGCCGGCGGAATCACCAAGTTGGGTGGTGCTGGCGGTAGCGGCGGCACTGACCCCACTGACTTGCCGGGCGGCGGTGGCGGCGGTGGCGGCTTCACGGGCGATGGCGGGAACGGCGGCACTGGCGGCGGTGACGGGGGCAACGGCTTCGCCGGTGGCTTCGGCGGCCGCTCTTTTATCAACGGCGCAGCGGGAGGGCAAGGCGGCCCCGATCTTGCTGACTACGGAGACGGGGGTTTCGGCGGTGGCGGCGGTGGCGGCGCCTTCGTCGGCGGTGGCGGCGGTGGCGGAGGCTTTACGGGCGGCGCGGGCGCCGGCCGGGAGACCGGTAACCGGCTGGGCTTGGGCGGCGGCCTCGGCGGTAATTCGTTCGATGCCGGTTTTAATCCTCGCTACACCCTTGCTGATTCCTTGGGGAACGGCTCGGTTATTTTCTTTACCAGTAATTCTGAAGTTGAGCCAGTCCCGGCCGTCCCGGAGCCGGCCAGTCTCGCCCTTTTGATTGCCGGTCTGGGCCTGCTCTGCCTGCTCGAGCGCTCGCGCCGGAGCGGTAGCATCTTCTGAACCAAGATCCGCAATCATAGATCCTGGCGGGGCAACCATAGTTTGCTTTCCTGTGCTGTCTTCATTCTTTTTGTCAAAGTTGCGGCAGATAGATCAACGAATAAGTCGTTCTGATTACAGGATGACTCCTCGGATTCGGGTTGCTTACGAGATGGAGTAAGCCGGAATGAGAGGCGACCTTGCGACGCCGACCTGTTAATCCATCAGGGGAACGCTAAGCACGGTTTCCCACTGTGCCGGATCAGGACTTGTCTCCGGGCCCTTTGCATAGCATTCGAAGAAATCAATGCAGGCTGGCAGCCGCTGCGCCGAAACCCATGCCATAAACGCGCCCCAGGCCTCACCCAGCTCGTCAAATGGCCCGCGATGAACGGTGCGGGCGACCTTTCGCGCGTCGAGAATGCTTGGCCGCACGCGCCCTTGCGGCTTTACGGGCTGCGTCACCGGCACACAGATGTCGAAATGAAATTCGTTCGGCTTCAGATAATGGTGATGCGTCAGCCATGGTCCCGCTGGCGCGATGCCCTGTTCGTTAAGCGTAGTCTGAATCTCGCTGAGGCCCGGCATCATCACGCTCTGAATCTGGTTACGTGCAACGACGATCGGAACAAACGCCACTGCCTGTTCCGGCATCTCTTCGATCCAAGGCTGGTCAATCATCGCCGTTATTTTATGCCCATTGCATTCTCAACTTCCATATCGAACGTTCCTCGCGCGTCCTGATACTCATTCTCTGTCCGTGTCTTAAGCCACTGATTTTCCCCTTGCGCTTCTACATCAGGCCTTGTACATTATTTGTAGAAGCGAAAGGGGAACACGCTCATGAGTAAGCATATCGATCTTCCGCAGGGAACCCTGGATCTCCTCATTCTCCGGACACTCGCTCTTGGCCGTCAGCACGGCTGGGCTATTTCGGAGCGTGTTCAGCAACTATCGAGCGACGTGTTGCGGATCCAGCAAGGCTCTCTGTATCCGGCTCTTCATCGCCTGGAGCGCCGCGGCTTGATCAAGGCTCAATGGGGAACGTCGGATAACAATCGCCGTGCCAAATACTACGAGCTTTCAAAGAGCGGCCGACAGCAATTGGAAGTTGAAAGCGACGCCTGGCAAAAACTGACGGCTGCGGTAGCCCAGGTGCTTGGCACGGCTTAGGTGGCGCACCATGTTTAGCGATATACTTTTCCGGCTTCGCGCCCTTTTTCGGCATAGTGCCGTTGAGAATGAACTAGACGAAGAGTTGCGATCCCACATCGAGCAGCAGGTGGCGAAGCATGTTCGTGCGGGCATGACGCGTGAAGAAGCCCTGCGGCAAACTCGCCTTAACTTCGGCGGTCTGGACCAGGTGAAAGAAGATTGCCGGGAATCACGCGGCGTGAGTCTCCTTGAAACTTCAGCCCAAGATGTTCGTTATGCGCTTCGCCAGTTAAGGAGAAGCCCGGGTTTTACCCTTACGACGGTGCTGACGCTGGCGCTGGGAATCGGCGCGAATGCCGCGATCTTTACGCTGGTGAATGCGATGCTACTGAAGAACCTTCCTGTAGCTAATCCCAAGGCGTTGGTGCGCGTCGGCGATGCCTACCAGTGCTGCGTGAACAACGACGCTCTGAATGACGGCGATTATGCGCTCTTCTCGACCAACACCTACGAACAGTTCAAGAAGAATACACCTGAGTTTGAAGATCTCTCGGCCATGCAGGCGGGATTTGCCTTCTTCAACCCGCTGACCACCCGGCGCGAGGGGGCTGGAAAGGGCCCGGCGCATTCTTCCGTAAGCGAGTTTGTTTCCGGCAACTATTTCCACACCTTCGGGCTGCAGCCAGAGGCAGGGCGGCTGCTAACCGATGCGGACGATGTGAAGGGCGCACCGGGGGTGGCCGTGATGAGCTACGAGGAATGGACGAAAGACTACAACCGCGATAGCTCGGTGATTGGAAGCACCTTCTGGATGAATACGAAGCCGGTCACGATTGTGGGCATTGCGTCAAAGGGTTTTTACGGCGACCGGCTCACCACGGCACCGCCGGATTTCTATCTGCCGATGAACCAGATCGCGACGGTAGAGGATGCACAGTACGTGGATGACCCGGATTCGATGTGGCTCTATGTCATTGGTCGAGTCAAGCCCGGCGTGAACCGCGCCGCGCTGCAGGCGAAACTCAGTGGTGAGTTGCGGCAGATTCTTGCTCCCAGTAAAAACTTCTCCACCGTCAACGACAAGACGCTCCTGAAGAAGGCCCACATCGTCTTGACCGACGGTGGAGGCGGCATCCAGATCATGCAGTTGGGCTACACCTCCAAACTAAATCTTCTGATGTGGATCTCCGGTCTGGTGCTGCTGATCGCCTGCCTCAACGTCGCTAACCTTCTCCTCGTCCGCGACATGGTCCGGAAGGCGGAAATGTGCGTGCGCACGGCGTTGGGAGCGGGACGCGTGCGCATCATCCGGCAACTGCTTACGGAGAGCGCTGTTCTGGCGGTACTGGGCGGGACAGCGGCGCTTGGCGTCTCCTATCTGGGAACGCACATGCTGCTGACGCTGGCATTCCCGGGAGAAAAGAACGTTCCGATTCATGCCAGTCCGTCCATAATTGTGCTGGGATTTGCACTCGGCATCTCGCTCATTACCGGAATGCTCTTTGGCGCGGCCCCAGCATTGATTGCCGCGCAGTCTGAACCAGCCGATGCATTGCGCACCGGCACGCGCACGACAGCGGCCGGAGCTTCCCTACTGCAGAGCAGCCTGATCGTCCTGCAAACGGCGCTTTCGCTCATCCTACTGGTTGGCGCAGGGCTCTTTGCCGCCAGCCTTAACAAACTGCAGAACACTGACATGAAGCTGGAATCGAAGAATCGGTACATCCTCCACATCGATCCGCAGGCGGCGGGGTATTTACCGTCGCAGGTTGGAGGGCTCTACCGGACCATAGAACAGCGCTTTCATGCAGTCACCGGAGTGCTGAAGGCCGGGATCAGCTCCGTAACCCCGATGGAGGCACATAACAACAACGACCCTATCCAGATTCAGGGACAGCCGAACCCGCACAAGATGGCGGGGTGGGACAGAGTGAATGCGGAGTATCTCGATGCCGTGGGCACGCGCGTGATCAGGGGCCGCGGCATCGGCATACAGGACACGCCGTCTGTCCCAATGATCGAGGTTGTGAACCAGGCATTCGTAAAGACCTTCTTCAAGCCGGGAGAGGACCCCATCGGCGCTCACTTCGGATCACCCGGCTCGCCAGGAGACGTCACGATCGTTGGCGTTGTGGAGGACACCGTTTACACAGACGTGCGTGTTAAGAACCACGCGATGTCCTTCGTCCCTATACTGCAGCGAGCGGTCTCCGATAAACGACCGATCGACAAAGTTGGAGCACTCTATGCCGGCACGATTGTGCTGGAGACCTCACGCCCGATGCATGACATGGAATCTATTGCGCGCAAGACGCTTGCCGAAATCAATCCCGACCTGACGGTGGTGAAGTTCCAAACCTTCGATCAGCAGATTGCTGACCAGTTCACGCAGGAGCGGATGATCTCACGGCTCATGAGTCTATTCGGAGGGCTGGCGCTGCTGCTGGCGACAGTGGGACTGTATGGTGTTACCTCCTATACCGTGGCGCGGCGGACCAGCGAGATCGGCATCCGCATGGCGCTTGGCTCTGAACGTGGCGGAGTTATTGCGATGATTATGCGTGGAGCCATGCTCCAAGTTGTCCTGGGCCTGGCGATTGGCATTCCCTTGGCCCTCTTCTGTGTACGGTTCGTGAAGTCGCAACTATACGAGATAACAAGCGCGGACGCAAATGTGATGACTAACGCGCTCGCAATGCTTGTGATCGCTGCGTGCATTGCTGCTTTTGTTCCAGCGAGACGCGCGGCGTCCATCGACCCTGTGCAGGCACTAAGGGTGGAGTAAGTCCGTGCCGGGGAGGATCACCGAGCCGCTGAGTATTACAATGCCCTTTCGCACCTCTTCCGATCAATTGACGCGGGCATCTCGGCGATCGAGCGAGGACGGACGAAAGGACACCAGCCCTCATGGATCGACGTTCATTTTTGATGACGACAGGATTGGCGGCACTGCAAGCCGGCGCGCAGCAACCTACACCTCCGAGCGAGGGGACCGGACAGAACCCGGCGCTGAGCGGTCTGGGCGCTCAGTATAAAGGGCAGCCGGCGGGCCACTCTGTGCCCGCTCCTGGACCTCCGCAGCGGCCAAACATTCTGTGGGTCTTTGGCGATCAATTCCGGGCGCAAGCGCTCAGCTTCAATGGCGATCCGAACGCCCGTACGCCGAATCTGGAACGCGCCGAAGTGAACGGGGTCAGCTTTACAAGTCATCTGTCAGGCTTTCCTCTATGTTGTCCGTTCCGCGGATCGCTGCTGACGAGCCGCTACGCGCATCACTGCGTTCCGGGCCATGAGTACCCACTTCCGGAAGATGCTCAGACGATTGCCAATGTATTTAATGAGAACGGTTACAACACGGCTTACTTCGGGAAATGGCACCTCGGCGGCTGGCATGAGTCCAACGGCCGAGCTGCTTTCTTTATTACCGATCCGAATCGCCGTGGCGGGTTCCAGAAATGGATTGGCTATGAAAACAATAACAGCCAATGGGATTCCTGGGTTCATGGCGGCAGCGGCAAAGACGCGTTCCATTACAGGCTTCCCGGCTACGAAACTGATGCTCTAACGGATTTGACGATCGATTACTTGAAGCAGCAAGGCGAGTTGAAGAAACAGGGTCAAACCAAACCGTTTTTTGCCGTACTCAGCGTGCAACCGCCGCATGATCCCTGCGTTGCGCCGGCTCAATTTATGGCTCATTATGAGCCTGCAAAGCTCGAGTTGCGCGCCAATACGGCGCGGGTGCCGCGCGTGATTGAGCGCGCGCGTAATGAACTAGCCGGCTACTATGCACAGATTGAGAACCTTGATTGGAACTATGGCCGGATCATCGAAACGCTGGCGCAAACGGGCCAACTGGAGAATACGCATGTCTTCTTTTTTGCCGATCACGGGGACATGATGGGCTCGCATGGGATGTTCCGCAAAGTGAACCCTTATGAAGAGGCCATTCGAACCCCTATGATCATCTCCGGTGGACTGGCCACCTATAGCGGCTGGGAGCACGGCCGCCGGCCAGTGCTCTCTAATAGTGTGGACATTGCGCCCACAACGCTCGGCTTATGTCATATTGGGAAGCCCGAATGGATGGAGGGAACCGATTACTCCCACTATCGGATTCAAAAACCCGCGGCCGGCCCCGAGCCCGACTCCGCCTACCTGGAAAACGTGATTCCGGTGGGCCACCCCGATTCGATCAATACCCCGTATCGAGGGCTGGTGACGAAAGACGGCTGGAAGTTTGTGGCTTTTGAGCGCCAAAGTTGGCTGATGTTCAACCTGAACGAGGATCCGTATGAAGAGGCAAATTTGGCACAGAATAATGCCTTTCGCAGCGAGCGTAAGCGACTCTTGTCGAGACTGAAACAATGGGTGGCCGACACCGGCGACCAATTCGAGTTGCCCACAGACTGACGTTCTTCAGAACAAGAGCTTCAACGCCAATTGCACGATCCGGGGTTGATTATTCTGAGCGCTCACCGAGCCGAAATTGGCAGAGCCCAACGCGGTGGCCGGCGGAGCGAACTGCGGCGTGTTGGTTAGATTGAAACATTCGGCGCGAAACTGTAGTTTCAAACGTTCATAAAGGGTAAACGTTTTATTCAATGTGAAATCCAATTCTTTGAGCCCATCGGAACGCAGACCGCCTAGCGTGCGTGCCACGTTGCCGAAAGTGTAGGGAGCGGCTAGCGAAAACTGCGAGGTGTCGAACCATCGTTGCGGTGTGGGATTACTCAACGCGGCGCTCACGCCGGTCCAATTTGGCCTCTGGTTTCCTCCTTGCGCGAAGGTGGTGCTGGTCGCTTCTGAAATTCCTAATGGGCTGCCGCTGTACAGACTCAAAATGAGGCCCGTTTCCCAGCCGCCGAATAGGCGTCCCGTCAAACGCTTTTGATCTTTGAAGAACGGAAGCTCGTAAACTAAGTTGCCGATAAAACGATGCGTTTGGTCAAGCGCGGAAGGCGCGTACTCTCCCCGCAGATTGTTGTAATCCTGGATGACACCGGCTGAGATATTGTCGCCTCCAAAGGCGCCGATTCCCAGGTCCATCGTCTTCGAGTATGTATAGGACCCGAGAGCAGTCAATCCGCGCGAATAGCGTTTCTCAAACTTCACTTCCAACGCATGGTAGGTGGAATTCGCCAGATCGGCGTTGTCGCTCGTGATTTGCCCGAACTGAGGATGTGGCAGCAGAAGCTGCGCGGCTGACACGGTGGGAGAAGCGAGCGCACCTTGCGTAAGCTGCGGATAGAACGGATTTGCCGTTAGGTTTCGCAATTGGCCTTGCAGCGCTAGATCCGCATCGGGCAGTTGATTCAACTGCACATTGATCGGCAGCTTCAATCCCCGGCTACCCGTGTAACCGGCTTCGAGCACCATGTTCTTTCCCAAATCCCGTTGAATCGAAAAATGCCACGAACCACTGTATGGCGTGGCGTTGTTGCGGTCATAAAAATCCACCGTTTGGCCGAGTTGCGTGGCCGGTCCCAGCTTGTTGCCAGTAGGTTTAACGAGACCGTTTGGAAACGGATTATTGAGTGATACGATCGGAGTCGCGCCGTCAAGACTGGTGACAATGGTGCTGGTGGCGTAGAACCCGGCCGAGCCGAAACTTGTAGAGCCGGTGCCAACTCCCCAGTTATCAGCGAAAAAGATTCCGCCTCCGGCGCGGATGACCGTCTTATCCCCCAACCGGTAAGCGAGCCCAAAGCGCGGCGCGAAATTATTGCGGTCAGGGTTGGATTGGTAGCGGGAAACGCCATTGACGCCCACATAACTCAGCGCTCCATGGAGATTTAGTCCTGCGGCGGTAATGGGAGGTACAGCTGAGTAATTGAAGTTATCGAACTGGTTGAACCGATCGGTCCGCGGAGTCTCATACTCCCACCGGATCCCCAAATTCAGCGTAAGACGCGGGCTCACCTTATAAGCGTCCTGGACGAACAAGGCATAATACTTGCTCGTCATGGCCAGCGCCGGCGCCGGGGCGGCGGATCCTTCCGGGACACCCAGCAGAAAATCAGCCAAGCCTGCTCCAGCGGTAGCACTCGAAACAGTCGCGCTTGGGCCTTGGGTGTATGTGGGAGAAAAATTGAAGACTGGCGAATTGGCTCCGGTTTGAAGCGTGTTGAGCTGGATGACTCGGAACGCGACGCCTGCCTTGAGCTCATGTTTGGCCAGCGTTTTCGCGGTCGTCGCGTCTAGGGCACTGACGCTATTATTGGCGAGAATCAAGTCGGTAGCTCCCAAAACACCACCCGTGATGACATTGGAAATCGAAGAGCTTGGGCTGGGATAACCGGTGATTGTAATCTCCGGAAAGGCGTGCGGGTAAAGTTGGCTCGCGAGCGAGGCCGGCAGGCCGAGGCTGGTGATATCGAAATTGTTGCTAAACGGTGGCCGCTGATTCGATAGGCGGGAAAAAGAAAAGCGCACGGTCGCGAGCCAAGTGGGCGATATTGTTTGCGTATCCTCTATAACAGAGTTTCGGCGCCCAAATGTCTGCGGCCCGGCCGAAGGCGACGCAATGTTGCTCGCCCCGTACGCGCCCGCGCGGATAATCGGCGTGTCGTCGGCCGAGTAGCGCGCGAACATGCGGTTCGACTCCGAAAAATAATGATCTACCTTATAGCTGACCGTATCCTTTTTGATATTGTTCGAATCGCTGCGTACGTAGTTGTTGACGCCCGTATATAGGGCGCCGGCCTGTGTGGGCGCGGGGAAGTATTTCGCAATGGCTAGCGCCACCGGATTGAGCCGAGATGTGGGAATGACATTATTCGCAAACGCCGTGCGGGTTGCGACTCCGCCGACCTTCGTAGTAGACGCCGGATCGTAAATCGTAACGATTCTTCCCGCGGAGTTTCGATCATTCGAAAAGTCGCCGGTCAACAGGGTCGCGGCCGGTTCTGTCCCGACGAAAGTCTGACCTTGGATGAAGCGCACGTTTTCTTCGCTCACAAAGAAAAACGTCTTATTCCGGCCGTTGTAGACCTTAGGAATGTAGACTGGCCCTCCAAGCGTGCCGCCGAATTGGTTGTATTTGAAGGGAGAGCGAGGATTGCCGGCGGTATTGGAAAAAAAGTCATTGGCGTTGAGCTGCGTGTTACGGAAGAATTCATACAAATTCCCGTGGAATTGGTTAGTCCCCGAGCGCGTAATCACGTTGAACACGCCTCCGGCGGCCCGTCCGTATTCGGCGGAGAAGTTGTTCGTCTCTACCTTGAACTCCTGCACCAGATCGGGCGTAGCATTGATGACCGGTTGGTTTTGGGCGGGCGCGGAATTGGGTGCACCGTCCAGCAGAAACTCGTTGTTCGCGGCCCGCTGACCGTTCAGGGCGAATGACACCGTGCTGATCTGGTCAACCGGAACATTGTTCACGCCGATCGAAGGCCGTACTCCGGGAACCAGCATTGCGAGCGCATACGGATTTCGTCCCAGCAACGGCAATTCGGTGATCTGTCTCGACTCTACAACCTGCCCTAACGTCGCGTTTTCGCTATCAAGAAGCACGGCGCTGGCACTGACCTCCATCCTCTGGGACACCGTGCCCAGTTGCAAGGCCACATCTAAACGGGCCATCTGCTGCACCTGCAATTCAAGACCAGTTTGAGTGACCGTGGCGAACCCAGGTTTGGCGATCGTCATTTCATATTTGCCCGGCGGCAGTGCGCTTATGGTGTAATATCCATCGTCGTTGCTGCGGGTGTTGGTAGTAATCCCGCTCTCGACGGATTTCGCCGTCACCTCGGCGTCGGGCACGTTCGCGCCGCCCGGATCTGTGATGCGACCCGTGATGGAAGCCGTCTGCGCCGAGGCCGCAGCGGCAAACAGGACCAGGAAAACGAAACTACGAAGCATAATCATCTCCCGAACGGAAATTGTAGAGCCATGTGACAGAACTTACCTGGGCTTACGCTAGCCATCCAAGGCTTGATCATATGTCTTGCGGCGCCCACCCGGCGCTTCCAGCAAGGGAAGCGCGCCGTTCTTAGCGGCTTCCGACCACCACAGTTTCTTTAGCTCTTCGAGCTTCGCCGGATATTTCGACGCAAGGTTCGTGGCTTGGGAAAAATCGTGTTCAACGTTGTATAGTTCCCAGCGATCACTGTCGAAGCTTGTCCCGGGTCTGTGCATGCCAATCGCTTCCCACTCGTTCTGCCTGATCCCGCGGCTGCCCCACAACTCGAAGTATTGGACATTGCGCGGACTCGGGCTGTCCGGGTTATTGAAGGTCGCGCGGATACTCTTTCCTTGGACGGGGATTTGGCACACACCCGCGAAAATGGCTGGCGCTTGAACCCCTACAATGTCGAGCACGGTGGGCGTGATATCGATGACATCGACAAACTGTTTGCGCAGCCCATGCTCGTGGATTTCAGCCGGCCACGAAACCACCAAAGGAGTTTGAACGCCCCCGCGATAAGGCCACAATTTGTAGTACTTGAACGGTGTATCGGATGCCATGGCCCAAGGGCGTTGGTACAAAGGCTGGGTCTTATCCGTCCCGAGGTCGGCAAGATGTTCATACATTTGGTGTGCGGTCATGCCATCGCCGTACGGATGCCTGAAACCTCCCGCCACCCCTGCTTCGGGAGCGCCCCCGTTGTCCGAAATGAGGAAAATCACGGTGTTGTCGAAAAGATGATTCTCTTTCAGGTACCCCATCAGGCGGCCGATCTGTTCATCGGCATGCTCCAGAAACCCTGCGAAGGCCGCCATGAAGCGGGTGTACACAGTGCGTTCCTCATCGCTGAGATCTTTCCAAGCCGGATCGCCGGGGTTTCTGGGAGGAAGTTTTGTTTCCGGCGGAATCACGCCCATCTTCAACTGCCGTTGATAACGGTCTTCGCGGATTTGATCCCAGCCTTTCTCAAAGGTGGAAACATATTTGTCAATGTAGGGTTTAGGAACCTGCACCGGTGCGTGGGTGGCGCCAAAGGCGACGTGGAGAAAAAAGGGCTTTTTCGGATCGGCCGCGACGTTGTCGGCCACCATCTTTATCGCCTTGTCAACAATGTCCTCCGAGAAGTGGTAGCCGGGCTTGTTCGGCCGCTCGACAGCGTGATTGTCTTCGATAAGATCCGGATGGTATTGATCGGTCCACCCGCTCAGGAAGCCGTACCAACGGTCGAATCCTTTCTGCAGCGGCCAATCGGCGCGTGATCCGGCCGCCTTCATCGCATCCATGGGAACCAAATGCCACTTGCCGACGCCCATCGTGCTGTAACCGTTAGTCTGAAGAATTTGGGCAACGGTGGCGGCGGCTGGCGTGATACGGCCACGGGAATGAGGATAGCCTTGGTCGGAATCCGCCAGTTGCTTCATTCCGACTGCGTGGCTGTTTCGTCCGGTCAATAAAGACGCTCGCGACGGGGAGCAGATCGCCTTCGTATTAAAGCTGTTGTATAACAGGCCACCCGCCGCCAGGGCATCGATATTGGGCGTCGAGACCTCCGAACCATAGCAATGGAGATCTGAAAAACCAGTGTCGTCGAGGACAATGTAGACAATATTTGGACTGCCGGCGCGGGCTTGTGGGGTCTGAAGGAGGCTAGGTTTTGAGTCATCCGCCGTTCTCCCAACCACTCCGTCGAATGTATTCGCTGGGGTCGGAGACCCGCACGATTGCTGGCCCTCCGCCATTCGAACGCCTGTGGCGCTGAAAAGCAATCCGCTCATCAATTGCCGTCGCGATAGTGCTCCAGCTCTCGACCGAGAGTTTGATCTGACCATTACCCCTGTGTCTTTCTGTGGATTGAATTGCAGGCTAGCGCACAGTGTTACTGGGAAACAACGTTCCTATCGCTAGGTTCACACGTTTGGTCCGTATTTAACGTGACGGCATCTGTTGATTTCGAATGCCTTAGCCGCTTAACGTCTGGCTAGGCCCGATGCAGTAATATCGTCTACAAGAATCGAGAAGGAAGTGTTGACCATGGAGTCGAAAACCACACTTTCCGGCGCTTCCAGCAGCGCGGATGAATACGTCATACGGGGGCATTTGGGCACTCTGCTCACAAGCCAGGCCTTTGCCAACAGCCGCCGTAGCCAGATGTTCCTCCGTTACGTGGTGGAAGAAACGTTGGCGGGTCGAGGCGATGAAATCAAAGAACGCAATATCGCCACCGATGTTTTCGGCAAGGGTGACGAGTTTGACTCCCAAACCGAATCGATCGTAAGAGTGAACGCCGGCGAAGTCCGGCGGCGGCTGAAAAAAGCCTACGAATTCGGTGGCGTACAAGGGGTGCGGATTGATTTGCCGCTGGGCAGCTACCATCCCATTTTTCACAAAAATGACTGGCTGTCCGCGGAGGAGGTGGCGGCGACACCGCCGGAAAAGGACCAACCTGCGCCGGTTTTGCCACTTCGTTTTCCGAGGCGATTGTGGCAATATCGTTTTGCGAGAATGGCGCTACTGGCCTTCGCGGTCATGAGTGGAACGGCAGCCATTTGGGCGATCTGGAACCGGCCGGAACAAGCCGCACCACCGCTCGATTTGCTGTGGCAGCCCTTCGTCCATCAAACCAATCCGATAGTGGTTGCTCTTCCCTCGCCAGCGGTTGTGGAATGGCGCGCCACCCATCATGTAGGGTCATCAGCGCCCCTATCTGACGACAAGCTGATTTCGCAAACAGAATTGGGATTGATGGACAACTATTATGTCGGAGTAGGCGCCGCCTTGGGAGCGGCTCGCTTTGCAGAGCAGTTGACCTTGCGCCACCAGGCGTTTGATGTCAAGTTCGGAAGCGATCTGCCGTTCGCCGATTTGGCGAGCGGGCCGGCGATTTTATTGGGCGGATTTACGTCGGTGTGGGGCTTGGACATGACACGCTCCCTGCGCTTTCATCTAGAGACGTCCGATGGGTTCTTAGAGATTGTGGATCGCCAGGATGTTTCATCCGCAAGATGGAAAATTCCTCGCTGGAAAAATTCGGCCGACGTCAAAGACGGATACGCGTTGATTACCCGCTTGCTCCCATCCGAAACGGGGCATCCATTGTTAGTGGCGGCGGGACTGCATCCTTACGACACTTTAGCTGCCGTCAAATTTCTTACCGAGCGGCGCTACTTCGACGAGTTTGCAAGGCAAGCGTCACCGGAATGGCCGCGCAAGAACTTTCAAGTGGTTCTGCACGAGAATGCGCACGGGCACTCGCCCGGAGCGCCTATGGTGGTGGCGTACCACATCTGGTAAATCTGAGAGCCATTCGTCCGCAATGTAGCTGCGCTTTAGGGGCTTCGCGAGTACTATTTCCGGATTGCTCACGGATGACGACGCCTCAACCGTGACGGCTCGCGCGCCTGCGGAGGTTGGGGTGCGCACTCTAATCGTCAGGTTAATGAGTTATTGCACGAGGAGCCTTACCGCAGGCGCCAGGGTACAGAGATCAGGGAACGGAAATCAGGAATCGCAAAAATTCACACTTGACATTCGACCGACAACCCACTACCATCTGGTTGTGGATCAATTGGACACTACATTTGCTGCTTTGTCCGATCCAACCCGGCGGGGGATGATCGAACGGCTCTCACATGGTCCTGCCTCTGTGCATGGATTGACGGAGCGGTTTGCACTCTCGCAGCAGATGATTTCAAAACATATTGCCTACCTGGTGCGGGCGCGGATCGTGATCAAGACGAAGCGTGGACGCGAGAGTGTATGCACGCTTAGGCCAGAGGCGATCAAGACAGTCAGCGACTGGGCGATTAGCTATCGCCGATTCTGGGAAGAGAGTTTCGACAAGCTGGATGTGGTTGTGAATCAAATGAAAAAAACGGAGGCCAGAGATGGCAAAAAACACGGTTAACGAGACAGAGCGGATGGTTGTTACCAGAGTTTTTGATGCCCCGCGCGAATTGGTTTGGAAGGCGTGGACAGACCCGAAATATGTGATGCAGTGGTGGGGCCCGAAGGGTTTTACCGCACCTTTTTGCAAGATGGATTTTCGCGTGGGAGGGAAATTTCTCTGCTGCATGAGAGCGCCGGATGGCCAGGAGTTCTGGAATGCTGGTGAATACCACGAGATTGTTCCGCACGAGAAGATCGTTTCCTCCATGTACCTTTCCGACCCGGAGGGAAACAAGGTTGACCCTGCGCAATATGGAATAGAACATGAAGCCATAGACGGTGTGCACGATGTGATTACATTTGAGGATTTTGGAAACGGCCAGACGAAACTCACCTTCATTGGAAATGAAACCATGGAGAATGCAAAAAATAGCGGTCAACTAGAGGGCTGCAACCAGATACTCGATAAATTCGCTGCAGTTGTTGCGGGGCTACTGAAGTGAGGGATTGTAGGGTCAAAGAGCGCGGCTGCGCCGAAACGCGCCATCTGGAAACTATCAACCGCGCATGAGCGGATTAGTCTCGAAAAACGCTATGACTCTATCTGGAGTGACGCGGCGCAGGAAGACCGGGTTGTGGCGAGAGGCGGAGCGCCTGGTCACTTCGGATAGAGTCATAGCGTTGACGTGGATCTACTCGCAGTCGCCGACCTTTGGACGACATTATTGGGCCGGAAGCCGGCAGACCGGATCTTTATCTGTTTCCGCAATAGAAAGGATAAACTGTAGATCCCAATAGAAGGGGTTTGAACATGTTGCCCAATCAAGCTCGGGATGAAGTGACGATCCGCGAGGCACGGCCGGAGGACGCGTCCGTGTGCGGACAGATCTCTTACGACGCATTCAACACCGTGAGTCAAAGCCACGGTTTTCCTTGTGATTTTCCGGGACCTGAGCGTGCCACAGCCGTGCTTTCCGCGATGTTCTCCCATCCCGGCTTTTATTGTGTAGTCGCTGAAGCCGGAGGCCAGATCATGGGCAGCAATTGCCTGGATGAACGATCTACGATCGCCGGAGTTGGGCCGATCACCATCGACCCCCAAGTGCAAAACCGCGGAATTGGAAGAAAGCTGATGCTGGCCGCGCTGGACCGGACCAGCGAGCGACGTGCCGCTGGAGTGCGGCTAGTGCAGGCCGCCTTTCACAACCGCTCATTGTCGCTCTATGCGAGTCTCGGCTTCGATATCCGGGAGCCGCTTTCCTGTATGCAAGGCCGCACCCTACAAAGAACCGTCCCTGGATGCGCGGTAAGGGCCGCGCAAACGGAGGACTTGGAGGCCTGCAACACGCTCTCGCGTCAAGTCCACGGGTTCGATCGCGGCCGAGAGCTGGCTGAAGCCGTTCAGCAAGGCACTGCGGTGGTTGTCGAGCGTGCCGGCAGGATCACCGGGTATGCTTCCGCACTCGCGTTTTTTGGCCACGCCACGGCTGAAACGAACGTCGATTTGCAAGCGCTGATCGCCTCTGCGGATTCGTTTGGCGGCCCCGGTGTGCTGATCCCGTCCCGTAACAACATGCTTTTCCGGTGGTGTCTCTCCAACGGCCTGCGAGTCGTGCAGCCTATGACTCTCATGACCACCGGACTCTACAACGAGCCCGCCGGCGCCTGGCTGCCCTCCATCCTCTTTTGACTTTTGACTGGGTCAACGTGGCACGCGCGTGAGAACTATCGTTGCCGCAGCGGCGACCAGAGAATGCATAAGCACCAAGGTGATCTGGGCCGCCGGCGTCACGCCTGCAAAGCGCTTGGACTTCGTGAAGCTCAATCGAAGCGGCAGCGCAAAAGAAACAGCTAACGTGATGACCGCCACGAAAAGAAAGCTTTGCTGGGGCTGGGAGAAGTTGGCTCGAATGATTGCGTAGGCGAGAGAAGCCAGGAAAAAGCCGCCCGCCACACCTGAGAGGATTGGCAAAAACGTAAACGGCGGAAAGCCTTTTGGAACGCCCGTGATCCGAAGCGCCAGGTTGGCGATCGCCCATTCAGCCAGCAAGGTCACCAACGCGGCGGAGATTATTAAGCCCGGTTTCATCGCGATCTCTTTTCCCTTCCTTTTCGCGAGCCGCCCGGCCGTTTCGATGTTTCGCGATGGCTTGGCTGTGCACGTTTGAGCAGCATCTTGAAAGCGAGCTCCGCGCGCTTGTCAGCCTTGGGATCACGAACGAAACGAACAGAAGCATGATGGCTCAAGTAGATTCCGCACAACTCCCACACGAATTGGCCGATATCTAAATCGGCAGCAAGTTCGCCCAACGCGACCGCATCAGCAACCTGGGCGGCCAGCAAGCCACGCCAGAAACTCTCCATTTGCAAGAGCCTCTCCCGCACCGGGCCCTCGCTGTCGTCGAGCTCAAACATGCCTGCCGCCACCGGGCAGCCGCCATCCAGACCCGCCTTGGTGGTCCAACCAAACCAATTCCGCACCAGGGCCGTCAGTCGAGCCACTCCCTTGGGACTCTCCATGCAAGGCGCCACGACATGCTCACGCGCTATTTCGGCGGCATTCTCCAGCAACTTCAGTTGGAGTTCCTCCTTGGAACCGAAATGGGCAAAGAAACCGCTTTTGGACATTCCGGATTGCTGCGCGAGTGTACCTATCGTGACGCCCGAGAAACCGGCGGTCGTTAACAGATTTGTTCCAACGTGGAGGATGCGGGAATGAGTCGGCAAAGCTTTTTTTGCCATGCACCTAGCGTAGCACGAACGGTCGTGCTAATATCTGGGAGGCCCAGCTTACGAAATTTTTGTCATGAGCTCTAAATCTTCTCTAGACTTCGTACATATCTTTTTCCCATTGCTCGCCGGAGGCGCATTCGTCGCAGCAGTATCTCTTCTGCGGGAACCCAAACGCCGGCAATTTAGCGCCCTCATGATTGCCGGCGCCGGAGCAACCTATTTCGGCGCGGGATTCGGGTTGTGGGAAGTTGCCTTCTGTGGAGTGATGACCTGGATAGCCTATCGCGCGCTGGAAGACTACAGATATGCGGGGATCGGATGGGTCTTACACGTTGGTTGGGATGTGCTCCACCATCTGTACGGCCGACCGATCCTTCCGTTCCTGCCCCTCTCGTCGGCGGGATGCGCGCTTTGCGACTCCGTGATTGCCGCCTGGTACTTCCTGCGTGCTCCCTCTATCTACCGGCGAATCAGGGCTACAGAAACAAGAGATGGTGGGACTAAGTCAAGTAACACACTGCCGGCCTATCAGTAGCGCTGGCCTGCGCCCCGAAGTTCAAAGCGCATCATCAGGCCGGCCACGCGTTCGAACTTTTTGGCTGGCGGATTCAGCGGTCTCCCACTGTGCCACTGGAGTTGTTAATCAGACATCTGTATACTAGGATATCTAAGTATGCCTAAGCCAGATTCTCTCCAAGGCTCGCTCGATCTACTTGTTTTGAAGATCCTGTCGCGGAGGCCGCGTCTCCACGGCTACGCCATCATGTCTGCAATCAAGGACAGTTCAGGCGACGTACTTCGCGCCGAGGAAGGCTCGCTCTATCCGGCCCTGCACCGGATGGAGGAAGCTGGCTGGATTCGCGCCGAGTGGATCACGAAAGATACGGGCCGGCGCGCGCGCATTTATGAATTGACGGCTGCCGGAAAAAAGCAGCTCAGGACCGAAGAATCGCGCTGGCAGGCGGTAACTTCGGCGGTAAATCGTGTTCTGAGGACGGTGTGACATGTCATTGTGGTCGCGTATAGCAAACATCTTCCGCGGGGATCATCTGAGCCGTGAGATTGACGAAGAGCTCGCGTCGCACATAGAAGAAGCGATTCAGATGGGCCGCGATCCGGTAGAAGTCAGAGGAGCATTCGGTTCTCCCTTACGGCGGCGCGAAGAGAGCCGCGATCTCAAAATTGTCCCCTGGCTCGACTCGCTTCGTGCCGATGTCATTTTCGGCTCGAGGCAACTTGCCAAGAAAAAGGTCACTTCCGCCGTCGCTATTCTGTCGTTGGCTCTGGGAATCGGCGCCTGTACCTCGGCGTTTCGACTTATTGACGCGTTGTTGTTGCGACCGTTACCCATCACGGAACCCGACCGTCTGTACGTTCTTACGTTCCACGGCGCCGGCATCGACGGCAATCCCTATACGTTCGACAGTTGCTCGTATCCGATGTTTCGCCAGTGGCGTGCCGTGGCAAAGGATCAGGCCGACTTGATCGCTATCTCGTTTGCGGACCGGGTGGATCTGACCTATGGCTCAGACCAGGAGATGGAGAAAGCCAACCGGCAATACGTGTCAGGTTCCATGTTTCGCTTATTCGGACTCAGGCCGGTAATAGGAAGGCTGCTGACGGACGGTGACGATAGCAAGCCCGGCGCTTACCCATACGCTGTCATTTCTCACGACTACTGGGCGCGCCGTTTCGGCCAGGACCCCGGCGTGGCCGGCCGGAAGTTTCGCATGGGCAACGTTCTCTATCAGATTATTGGTGTGTCCGAAGCACCCTTTACCGGCACCGAAACGGGCACCATGACCGACATCTTCATCCCGATGATGATGAATACCCGTTCCCTCGACAGTTCGAACTCGTTCTGGTTTCGGACATTTGTCCGGCCGCGGCCTGGTGTAACGATCGAGCCGCTACGGGCCAAGCTGGATGCGCGATACCGGGCATTCGAACAGGAACGGGCAAAAGGATTCGTCAATTTCCCCAAACGCCTGCTGATTGGTTTTCCCAAGGAAAAGATGCGGATTGAACCTGCCCCAGCCGGTGTTTCGAGGATGCAGGAAGAATACGGGCACTCGCTACAGATACTCGGCGTGCTGGTGGGGCTGGTGCTGGTTATCGCATGTGTGAATATCGCCAACCTGATGACCGCCCAGGCGGCGGCGCGGTCGCGCGAGATGGCTCTGCGGGTATCGCTGGGTGCAGGCGGACGGCGGCTTGCGCAATTAGTATTGGTGGAGAGTGCTTTAATTGCGTTTATCGCTGCCGCGATCGGCGCCTTGTTTGCCTGGTGGTCAGCCCCTTTTGTGGCCGGCATCATCAACCCGCCGGACAATCCCGCGCGCCTTCTTCTGCCGGTCGATTGGCGCGTATTCGCATTTGCCCTTGCGGTCACCTTCGGCGTCACGTTGTTGTTTGGAGTGGCGCCGGCGCTCCGGGCCTCACGAGTTAAGCCGTTCGCTGCGTTGAAGGGAGGAGAAGACCCGCACTCACGCAGCCGCTTGATGCATGGACTAATCGCGGCACAGGTTGCATTCTGCTTTCTGGTGCTTTTCGTTGGCGGCTTATTTGTGGTCACGTTTGAGCGGTTGTCCGATCAGCCGACGGGCTTTTCCGCCGAAGGGCTTCTCGCACTCGAAACTGTCACACAGAGTCCTCAGACTCCGGTGTATTGGCACGATGTGGCCGAACATCTGCGCACGGCGCCCGGCGTCGAGAGAGTTTCCGAGGCCGCGTGGCCGTTGCTGAGCGGAATCATTTCCAATAATTTCATATCAATCAACGGCGCGCCTGCCTCCGACACTCTTGCCTTTTTTCTGCAAGTATCGCCAGGCTGGCTACAAACCATGAAGATCCCTTTGACAAGCGGAAGGGACTTCCGGGGAAGCGATATGCATCCGGGCGTTGCGATTGTGAACCAGACATTCGCAAAGCAATATTTCGGCGGAAGAGATCCGGTTGGCAATTCGTTCGAGACACTCGATGCCAAAGGTAAGCGTACTCGTTTCCAGATTGTAGGCCTCGCCGCCGACGCTTATTACCGCCACATACGCGAACCGATGTTGCCGGTGGCCTATGTTCCGTTCCAATCAGTCAATGCCCAGGGTGTATTCGAGACCAGGGGGCAAGGGACGTTCATGGTGCGCACGTCCATTCCTAACCCGCTCGCGCTGGCATCAACTCTGCGCCGTGAAGTAGCAAGGGTGCGTTCCGAATTCCGCGTCAGCAATATCCGCACACAAATGGAGATCAATCAATCGCAGACCTTGCGGGAAAGGCTGTTGGCGATGCTGGCGCTGTTCTTCGCCGTTGTCGCATTATTCCTGGCGGGCATTGGCCTATATGGCGTGCTCGACTACTCGGTTCTGCAGCGGCGGCGCGAAATAGGCATCCGCATGGCCGTAGGCGCCCAAGCCCTGGATGTTGCGAGCCGCATCACAATGGAAGTGTTCTCGATGGTGCTCCTGGGAGCATTAGCCGGCCTGGCGCTCGGCATTTCCTCAGTGCGATATATCACCGCGCTCCTGTACCAGGTCAAGGCAACAGATGTGATTGTCTTGGCAATCCCTTCCTTACTTGTATTAGTAGCGGCATGCATCGCGGCCGTGCCAGCGGTCATCCGCGCTGTACGTATCGACCCCATCACAACGCTGCGCGTCGAATAGGACTTCTTCTGTAGCTTTGGTGAAAGCTACATGAAGATTTGGCCGGCTTCAACAAAGTATGAAGCCGACGTTCGCTGCCGCGAGTCTCCCGAGTGTAAGTCGATTGAAGAACGCGCAGGCGCCCCCTTGCGGCCCCTGAGCGTGGAGCACCAGAAAGACTACGAATACGTTACGCGCGAGGTGAGACCAAACGAAATGATGCTGTCAAAGAACATCGAAAACTGGATGAAGCACCGCCTTCGTCGATTAGGACTTATGGCCCTGGCACTCAGCGCAAGCCTGTTGGCGAGTGCGCAGGCACCCGACGGGAAGCTCGCACTCGGCGGGAACACCAACGAGAACTTCCAGTGGGCAACCCTGCCGATCTTAGAGCGAACACACACCACCTGGGTGCGAGGATTCTTTCCTGCCTCGGAGTTCATCTCTGGACAACGACCCTACTCTGGCGATCCAGCCATCGAAGCGCTGAAGAGAGCAGCGGATTCCGGGCACAAAGCTATTCTGTCGGTCAAGTGGGACTCGAATAATGGCGGTGGCTTCGGCCGCATGCCGACACCCGGATCACAAGAGGAGCAAGTTGCGTTCAACTTCGTGGACCAGCTGTTGGATTCGACAGCCGGGCGGCTGTCAGCCTTAGTTGTCATCAATGAGCTTTCCATCGATACACTTCAAGCCGATCTAGTTCCAGGCCCGGACGGACGCGTTCCGGTCATCGTCTTTATCCGGCGCGTCGTAGAACATGTAGATGCGGAGGACCGGAAAGCAGCGGATGGCAGTAAATTGCCGATTTTTGCCGGAGGTATGACTCGTTTGGACCTGCCGCAAACCCAGCAGTCAGTGGCAACCAAATTGATGATCCGCCTGGTCAATAATGACCCAAGGGTGACGGGGGCCGATTTCCATCTCCACCAGCCGTCTATGGTAACCACCCAAAGCGCATTGGATTTTATACACCAGGCCATTCCAAACAAGCCGCTGATGACCACTGAGTTCTCGCTTGTCTTTCAATGGCGAACGCACCTCGGCGACGCAGTCGATAGCAGTGAAAGCGGGCAGGAGTTCTCCAATAAGTACGGCCTCCAGCCGGGTATAACGGTCGCTCAATTCCTCACCGATGTTTTTGAACGCCCCGTGCCTGTGCAGGAATGGCATCAATTCCTCGCCTCTCAACCATGGTTTGACGGTCACTATCTGGCGCACGTGGCGCCGCTGATGCAAGCAAACGGCGTCAAGATTGCCACCTATGCGCTCACCTGGAACCCTGAGCCAGTGCCTAACCGGCAGCCCGTCACAACAAACACTACGCCTTGGTTTCTGAACCCGCTGCTTGTTCCCGGAATGGCGTATGTCCCAAACTCGAAGCGTCTGCCTGAGAACTACGAACTATTCGGCGACTATGTGAACTATCAGGAGCCGCGGCATTAGGAGAGCGGGCGCTTTGGGGCTGTAAGTGCTCCTCTAAGGAGAGAGGAAGAATATGCCTTTCAAGACAGTCACTCCGTCGATCTGGTCCCTGAACCTGGGTACCTGCAACTGCTTTCTTCTGCGCAGCACGTCAGGTTACGCTCTCGTCGATACTGGTTTAGAAAAGCATGGTGACAAGATCCTTGACGCTTTGAAGCAGGCTGGGATCGCTGCTTCCGAGGTCAAGTACATCCTCTTGACTCACGCACATAAGGACCACGCCGGCAGTGCGGCGCAACTCAAAGAGGTGACCGGCGCCACGGTGCTTGCGCATGCTCTTGACGCTGAAATCATCGAGAGTGGGGTTCATCAAAGGCCAATGACGCCTGCGCCCGGCCTTCTAAACCTAATCCTTTTTCAACTCTTCGTCAAAGATCTGCTGCCGGTCCGGCCGGTGAGGGTTGACCGACGTGTTGTGGATGGCGAGACCCTCCACGAACTGGACGGGCTACAAGTCATCCACACTCCCGGCCACTCCGCGGGGCAGATCGCGTTTTTCTGGCCGCAGGACGAGGGTCTTCTGTTTGTGGGGGATGCGGCCGCAAACACCCTGGGACTGCGCCTGTCAATCTCCTACGAAGACCTGCAACTGGGCAAGCGGACGCTAGCCCAGCTGGCGAAACTCCCGTTTTCTAAGGCCTGCTTTGGACATGGAGCGACGCTTTCCAGCGGAGCCGCTGGAAAGTTCATTCGGCGTTGGGGCGTTGACGAACCGCTTGAACGCATTTCTTGAGGCGCTTACACGAGATCACCCTGGCAGAGCTGGCAGGAGATGTTGCTGGCATCTGTTGCGTGTTCGCGCGATTGGATTTGCATTGAAACGTTTGCCGGGAGCCGGTCACTAAGCGTATTGCAGGTGAAAGGAGACATTCAATGAAAGTACTGACCGATTTTGCGGGCCAGAATTGGCTGATCACGCCGGCTGCGCTCGCGGTTGGGGAACCACCGCCGGCGAGCATTCATGATCAGAAATGGCTTCTGGTGCTAACAGGCGTTGCCATCGCGAACCTCGAAGGTAACAGCGGTGCTCAGTGGCTCCACGAAACGTTGTCGTTCCTGCCGGACATGGCGGGGCCGCAGAATTCGGGGCCGTTAAATTGGGCGATTGGCCAGTATTCCATCCCCAAACCGCCTGGCGCGAATTATGTGATTGGATTTTCGCTGGAAGAATGGGCGCCGTTCGTTTCACTCAGCTCGATCTTCAACCAGGATCAATCCATTAATTCGGGCTTTGCGGTGGACGTTTGGCGGCCCACGCACTTTTCGAATGGAATCGATGCTTTTACCCACCAGCCGGTTGGCAATGTTTTCACGGGGGTCGACGTCGACGTGGCGGTTCGCGATACGGACGCCTGGATCTACCGAGTCGGCTATAACATTACGCTGCTGGGGAAGATTGTTTTCCTGAGCGTGCCGAAAACGCTGTTCCGCTCGGATTTCGACCCCACACCGGACGGTGAACCACCGGCGACAGCTCAGGCTGTGGGAACAGCGAAGGTCGAGGGGCCTGCGGGGAGCGTGATCGTGATTGATCCTCCCTTTGCGCACTTCACGAAGTGGGTGCAGATCAGCCGGCCGACGGGTCCGGAGATTTCCAGTTTCGTAGGGCTGCTTACGGAAACGGACGGCTTCGGCGTTTACAATTTTTCCGCGACGATCTTCATGGGCTCGAAGAGCGGCATCGCGTCCATCAGTTTCGAGACCGTGAGCCAGGGTTTCCTGCACTTGGATTTCATGCCGAATAATCGCGTCCGGATGGATGACATCGACGGCACGGAGTTCGGCTCGTTTCCACGCAACGCGCCATTCGTGGTGCAGGTGACGCTGAATATCAACGCGCCGCAGTCCACGGCGCACGTGGTGCTGGCAGGGGGCGCTTCCGGCGAAACGGACTATACGCTGCTTCCGCCGTTTCAGCCGCTTGCACCGGGTTTCGCGGCGGTCCGGGTGTGGCAGGGGTTTCCGAATACGGGCGCCTTTGACGCAACGGATATCCGTGTGACGCGCGCGGTGTGAGCCAGCCGTCTTAGCGCCGGGACAGAAATGCCCGAATGACCTTGCGCCAAAATAGAGGTGCACGGAGACCTGAATGCTGGATGAAGTAGAACTCCTCAAACACCTCTATGACCGGTTCAATGCTCGCGATATGGAAAACGTGCTCGCCGCACTAGATGCAGATGTCATTTGGGCCAATGGCATGGAGGGCGGCCACGTTCACAGTCGAGTTGGAGTGCGCGATTATTGGACGCGCCAGTGGGCCTTGCTGGATCCGCGCGTCCAGCCTATCGCGTTCTCAAACGGCCCAGAGGGCGAGGTCGTCGTCGATGTCCATCAAGTCGTGTACGGCCTAGATGGCAAGCTTTTGGTAGATCAGAAGGTAGGCCATGTGTTTCGAATCAAAAACGGATTAGTGCATCGCTTCGACATACGGGGTGCGGAAAGTCCTTTGGGGGAGATTACCTAACTCAGATCCTTTATAGCTATATCGCTGAAATGGGTGTTCGATTTCGGACGGTTGATTCCAAATCCGGAAAACGTCAGAAAAACCTTCCTTGAGATTTCCTGGAAGTGTGTGATTTTTCAGGGATTGAACGGTTGGCAACGGACGTGCAGCTAATGTAGGCAGAGCTTAAAACCTATGCTGCATGATCTTCAATACGCATTTCGCCAGCTTGTGAAGTCGCCTGCTTTCACGATTGTCGCGATTCTCACGATTGCGTTGGGAATTGGAGCGGACACTGCCATCTTCTCAGTGGTCAACGGTGTTCTGATCAACCCGCTGCCTTATCCGAATGCAGATCGCCTTGTGGTCTTGTACGAAGAGCTTCCTAACTTCAAGGATGGGTCCATCTCGTATCCAAATTTTCTTGATTGGCAGCGGATGAACGGGAGTTTTTCCGCGTTGGCGGCGTATCGGCCCAGTGGGTACAACCTTTCGGGAGAAGGCGTGCCGGAACATCTTCACGGGGAAATGGTTTCGGCGGGATTTTTCGAGATTCTTGGGATCAATCCGGTTGTGGGGCGAACGTTCAACAAGGATGAGGACCGCCGAGGCGCGGCGCCGACCGTCATGATATCGGAAGGGCTGTGGAAGCGAAACTTCGGAGCCACGCGAAATATCATCGGCCAGCGCCTGGTGTTAGACGGGGTGGGCCGGACTGTGATTGGCGTGGTGCCGGCTAGTTTCCACCTGCGGCTTGAGAACTTTCAAGATGGGCACGTGCCCAACGATATCTACACCGCGATCGGCGAATATAACGATCCGGGGTTTTACGCAGATCGAGCCGCCGGCTGGGGGATGAAGGCGATTGGACACCTGAAGCCGGGAGTGACGTTTGCAGTGGCCAGTCAGGACATGGACCGGGTTTCACGGGAACTGACCGCCCGCTATCCGGATGCGGACAGCAATGAGAAAGCCAATCTTGTCCCGTTGAAAGAAGCGATGGTGGGCGATATGCGCGGGCCGCTGCTGGTGCTTTTGGGCGCGGTCTTTTGCGTGCTGCTCATCGCGTGCGTCAATGTTTCGAATTTGCTGCTGGCGCGATCGACGTCCAGAGAGCGCGAGTTCGCCATCCGCATTGCGGTTGGCGGCGGGCAGTGGCGCATCATCCGGCAACTGTTAACGGAAAGCATTCTACTGGCGCTGGTGGGGGGAACCCTGGGGCTATTGCTGGCTCAGTTTGGAACGGAAGCAGCGCTGGCAGCGGTGCCGCACACGATACCGCGCGCTGAAGAAATTGGAGTGGATTTCCGGGTGCTGCTGTTTACCAGCGCGGCATCCATTCTGGCCGGCGCTACTTTCGGACTGGCGCCGGCGCTGCGACTGCGGAACGCGAATATCGCGGGCACGCTGAGAGAGGTTGGGCGATCCGTTGCCGGTTCCCGCAACCGCACGCAGCGGGCGTTTGTGGTCGCAGAGATGGCTTTGGCGCTGGTGCTGCTGGTGGGCGCCGGATTGATGGTCCGCACGCTGTTCGTGTTGTGGAGGCTTGATCCCGGTTTCAATCCGCGCGGCGTGATGACCTTCTCGATTGCTCCGCAACCGTCTTTGGTAAAGGAGAGTCCGGCGGCTGTTCGCGCCTTCCTGCGGCAAGTTCACGATGAGCTGGCTTCTACTCCGGGCGTTAAAGCAGTGTCGCTGAGTTCAGCGTCAAGCCCGATGGTGGACGATTACGATTGGCGCATTTGGTTCGCCGGCCGTTCCAAACCCGCGCATTCGGGCGATCTGCCGATGTCGCTGGTTTACGTGGTGGAGCCGGACTACCTGAAGACTTTCCAGGTCGCCTTGAAGCGAGGCCGTTTCTTTACCAGTAGCGACAACGAACATTCGACCGCGGTTGTGGTGATCGATGAAAGTTTGGCGCAAAAATATTTCCCCGGCCAGGACCCAATCGGCCAGTATCTCGATTTAGACAATGATCCAGCGCAACCGAACAGACGGCCCGCGCCTCGAATTATAGGCATCGTGGGCCACGTGAATCAGTGGGGCCTGGATGATAGCGTGCGTCCTTTGCACGCCCAGATCTATTTGCCGCTGCAGCAGATGCCGGATCACGATGTGAGCAGCATGGCGCAAGGGGTGGAGGCATTTGTACGCGCGGATGGATCGGCGATGCCGAATTTTGCGTTGCTGCGGCAGCGGCTCCAAGCAATTAACCACGAGCTGGTTGCTTATGGCGGCCAACCCATGGAACAAGTAGTGCTGGACTCCATCGCCAGCAAACGGTTCAGCATGACTTTGCTGGCGGTATTTGCCGGACTGGCTTTGCTGTTGGCGAGTATTGGGATTTACGGCGTTCTGTCGTATCTGGTGGGACAGCGCACGCGCGAAATCGGCATCCGTATCGCATTAGGCGCGGCGCGGGGAGATGTGTTGCGGATGATCTTGACCGACGGGGCATGGATGACGCTTATCGGCATCGCTATCGGCATTGGCGCGGCTCTGGGTCTTACTCAATTGATGTCCAGCATGCTGTTCGGCGTGAAACCTACGGATTTGGCGACTTTTTTCTTTGTGGTGCTTACGCTTTGCCTGATTGCCACGGCCGCTTGTTATGTTCCGGCTAGAAGAGCGATGAAGATTGATCCGCTGATTGCGCTGCGCGACGAATAGGACCTCTCCGTAACAACTTCGGACGGATGGTATGATCCGGGAACCGTCATGTCAACGGAATGAAGATGGCTCGCTGGCTCGCAACCCGTTACGGTGTTCTATTCCTGTTGCTGACGCTGGCAATTGTCACGTTCCTTGATCGCATTGCGATCGCTAGTGCAGGTCCACGCGTTCAGCAAGAGCTGCATATTTCACCGGAGATGTGGGGTTGGATCCTCGGCGCTTTTGTGCTTTCGTATGCGCTTTTTGAGATTCCGACTGGAGCGCTGGGCGACCGGCTGGGCCATCATAAGGTGCTCACGCGCATCGTGATTTGGTGGTCAGCATTCACGTGTTTGACCGGCGCTGCCTTTTCCTTCCCTCAACTGTTGATCACGCGTTTCCTATTCGGCATGGGCGAAGCAGGCGCCTATCCGAATATTTCCGGCGTGCTGGGGCGTTGGTTTCCAGCCAAAGAGCGGGCGCGCACGCAAGGTTACATCTGGGCCGCCAGCCGTTTCGGCGGGGCGCTGGCGCCACTCCTGGTGGTTCCCTTGCAGGTGCATATCGGCTGGCGCTGGACATTTGTCTTATTCAGCGTTGCGGGCCTGCTGTGGGCGACAGCCTGGCGTCGATTCTATTGCGACCCGGCACCCCTTGCGGATGCGGAAACTCCGCTGCATATTGGAATCCCTTGGCGCGAGCTACTCGGCAGCGGGCAGTTGTGGCTGATCTTTGTGATGTACTTCTGCCAGGCCTTCGGGTCGTGGTTTTACTTCGGCTGGTTCCCGGTTTATCTGGTGAAAGGCGCGGGCTTCAGCGAGTCGCAGATGGGCATTTTCGCGGCGCTTCCCTTCCTTATGGGTGCGGCCGGCAACCTATGCGGAGGATTTCTATGCGACTATCTTGCCGCGCGATTCGGACTGAAAGTGGGACGGCGGCTGGTGGGTAGCATCAGTTTGGCGGTGTCGGCGCTGCTGCTGATGGAAATGACGATGACGCGTAATCACACCGTTATCGTCCTATCGTCATCCTTAGGTTTCGGCACGGCGGATCTAATGCTGCCGGCGGCCTGGGCCGTGTGCCTCGACATCGGCGGCGCCCGGGCTGGTTTAATCACCGGAATCATGAATACCGCCGGACAACTTGGCGGATTTGTTTGCTCCGTAGTTTTTGGATATGCCGTCGCAGCCACCGGAAGCTACAACACTCCCGTGTGGGGCGTGGCGGTACTGGTCATTATTGCCGCGGTGCTATTTACGCGCATCGATCCGACACGCCAGTTGGTTGCCGAGCAGCTTCCGGTGATGCCCGTGGCGCGGTGATGTTGCGAACAGGCGGCCATACAGCTGCGCCGCCGTGCGAGTTCATGGCATACACTAACACTTGCTCTCAAGAGCAGAATCGAGATAGTTTCTAGAAATGGAGTTCCTAGCATCATGAAGAAATTCAGCGTTGCCTGCGGCGGCGTAGTGTTGTTTTGCAGTCTGTTGCCAGCGCAGCGGGCGCAATCGTCAAAGCCTTGTCCGGTGGATGGATTTAGCGGCGGATTCAGCACGGGCTGTCCGCAAAAGCAGTTTGCCAACCCGTCCGACATCTCGGCCATGATGGCGGCGTTACCGGACAAGCCGATGGCGACACCCCAAAGCCTTCGCCATGTGCTTGTATTATGCAAGGCCGCCGGCTTTGTTCATAGTTCTATTCCGTTAGCCTCTAAGATGGTTGAGTATCTGGGAGACAAGACGGGCGGATGGATGACGACCATCACTTATGACCCCGCCGCGATCACTGCTGAAAATCTGAAGCAGTATGACGCGATTTTTCTAGATAGCACCACCGGCGAGTTTCTGGACGACCCCAACGATAAAACGGCAACGGACGCGCGCAGGCAGGCGCTTCTCGATTTCGTCAAGAGCGGAAAAGGTCTCGCCGGCATTCACGCCGCGACCGATTCGTACCATACGAGTCCGCCGCGCCCAACTTCACCCGGCGGGGCAACCACCGCACCGACGGGCACTTGGCCGGAATTTAATGAAATGATCGGCGGCTTTTTCAAATTTCACTGGAGCTACCCGACGCTGATTCCGGTCAAGATTGACGATCCAAACAGCGTGCTGACCTCCATGTTCCCGGCTAAGGGCTATGACATTGTGGACGAGACGTACACCTTTGCGCAAGATTCCTTCAGCCGCAAGCGCGTACACGTATTGACCAGCATCAACTACAAGAAAATGAGCGCGGAAGATAAGGCCAAGGAACCGGCCGGCACGCGGCGCACCGATGGCGACTACGCACTGAGCTACATTCAGCGCGTTGGCAATGGCCGCGTATTTTACGAAGCGCATGGCCACAATGAGGCGGTTTATTTTTCGCGGCCGTTTGTGGCGCATATGCTGGCGGGCATTCAGTATGCGCTCGGCGATCTTAAGGCGGACGATAGTCCGAGTGAGAAATAGCAGCGGGAAGACTGGCTTCGCCGGTTGGAGAGTGCTCATAGTCCGCTTGGGGAGAGCTCCGTAAACGTGAATTTAAGAGCTTGAACAAGCGAACTTCGTGCTTTCACACATTCCTACGGCGCCATTTGCAAGGACATCTGTCCAGTTTCCGTTTGGCGCGTAATCCAGGAGCAACCCGGAAGTGGTGCTGTAAAGCAGGCACAGCTCCACTTTCCGCTAACCCTATATTTCTGGCCCACCGAAAGAGTTCGGTTTTTGCAGTACGCGGCGCACGGAAGAATTTGCGCGCGTCAATACGCCCGTGAGTCAATAATTAGCATCGATGTCCTTCTCGCTATGGCCGGTTGAGTTTACCAGTGACATTATCCGATCCATAAACGGTATTAAGCGCGATGTGCTCGGCTGGAAAGAAAAGCCGAAGGCGCTATACCACTACACGAGCTTCGAAAATGTTCTCAACATCGGCCAATCTAAATCGCTTTGGGCCACATGCGCCGAAGACTTGGCAGACCGAACAGAGATAGATTACGGGGCGGGTATCGCGGAGGAGCGAGTTGCCCGAACCCTGCGGCAAGAAGATCTCGACGATTTTCCGAGGATGTTCTTAGAACACGTCTCAAATGCTCTTCGGGATTGCAAACATCGGACTTTTGTTGCGTGCTTCTGCAGGACGCCTCGTTCCAATTTCCATCGGATCGCATTTAAGAGCGAGTATTGCTTGGGATTTGACACGAGTCTCAGTCCCGAACCGATTCTTAGACCGCCAGATTTAAACGCTGACGTGCAATATGGCAGAGTAATTTATGGGCGCTCGGTTCAGCGCAATGCGATTACGGCTGCAATAAGAGCCATTGTAAAGTCGGCAATCAAACACAGCAGAGGAGCGCCCGATGGACCCTGGGCCAAGTCTATAGCCAAACGATGCGCAGAAGACTGTTCTAACATTCTGATGGACATAATTGCGTGCTTCAAATCTAATGATTTTAGACGAGAAGATGAGTGGCGGATTGTGTGTCGCCCTAACTTGGCACTCAACTCGTCCGATCCTGAGTTCAGCCGTGAGTCTTTCGCTCGTCTGATTAAGCCTGGCGGAAAGCAATTTATCGAACTTAGTTCAAACAGTGTTGGTACGAGTTTGCGTGGCGATCAAACCGCAGGCATACCCTTTTTTTCCGTGCATCGCTTTGATCGCTTTCAAAGGCATGACGCTGAGTTCTTTAGCATAAAAAAAATGCTTGATGATAACGATGGGGGAGGGATTCATCTGCGGTGAACAACACGCTTTATCGTCGTCAAGCATTTGAATGCAAGGAAAGGGTGTATCTCGGCCTCAGCTTCAGCGTCACAGGATCGGACCTTAGCGCATCCGGTAAGCGGATGTACTAATTGCCCGGCCAAGGGCTATGACATTGTGGACGAGACGTACACCTTTGCGCAAGATTCCTTCAGCCGCAAGCGCGTACACGTATTGACCAGCATCAACTACAAGAAAATGAGCGCGGAAGATAAGGCCAAGGAACCGGCCGGCACACGGCGCACCGATGGCGACTACGCACTGAGCTACATTCAGCGCGTTGGCAATGGCCGCGTATTTTACGAAGCGCATGGCCACAATGAGGCGGTTTATTTTTCGCGGCCGTTTGTGGCGCACATGCTGGCGGGCATTCAGTATGCGCTCGGCGATCTTAAGGCGGACGATAGTCCGAGTGAGAAATAGCAGCGGGAAGACTGGCTTCGCCGGCGGTGGGAGCGCGCGGAAGGCGAGCGTCACTGGTACGCTGCCTCCTCAATGATCAGGGTCAGTGCGCCATCGGCGGAGCCAGCGTCCCATCGGACCATTTGCCAACCGGGACCATCAGAATAGTCACCCGTTCTTCAGGATCATCTGTCGCCAGAACCGGTGAGCCCGGCAGATTGGCTCCCCAGCTTTTCGCCGCGTCGCCCGGAATGAAAAACATCAGATGCGGATGCCAGTTCATGCCTTGATCGCTCAAATACTGGTGCTTCGACAGCATGTAGCACATCGCACCCCGCTCCAACACGGGCAGTTCCTTCTTATCCAGTGCCAATGCAGTCGCCTGGACAATCTCGGTCTTCGACTTTCCTGCCAGCACAAGTTTGGTCTTCATCAGGTAGATGGGCACAAAGGTTCTTGCGGACGGCGTATTAAAACAAATGGCACCGCGAATTTTGGGATTCCAGAATTCCGGATGATCCGTGGCGGCACCCCATGATCGTTCCACTATACAGAGAAAACCATTGCTGCCTTTCACCGCGGTCCTGTATCCTGTGCGGCCCAGCACCATCACTTCGGCTCCATCCGAAATGGAACCTGGAGCGGCACTGCGCGCCAGCGCGATTTCAGACTTCTCGTCGGGCATCAAATACTGACCGAGGGGAGCCATGGCGGGATAGGGAGCCTTCTGCGCCTGCGCTCGCGCCTGAGAAGTTGCGCCCGGTATGACAACCAGAGCAAGGAATGCTAAAGCGATGAGACTGTTGTTCCTCATGGCTTTCCAGTATATGCATATTTTGTGTCGGACTTCGGAACGCCGATCTCGGGATAGCGTGCCGAAATTGACAGGCATTTCAGGTTGTTGCAGCACTCCGGGCGAATCGCCGGCGATACGCACTGCGGCAAAAGGCTATAATGGCAACCCATGTTCCCTTACGACCCAGCGCTCCTAGCCGCTGTTCGAACACCTCCGCAATCCATTGCCGAGGTTCTTAGAACTATGCAGGTTATTGATGCCACATGCATTGACGGAGACGGTCTTAAATGGTTCAACTGGCTATACCTTCAGGTGACCGAGGCCGTGGAGGCCCTTGTCGCTTCTGGAGGTTTCCACGATCCCGCATGGCTGGCACAACTCGACGTTCAATTCGCACGCCTGTATTTCGGTGCTCTTGCATCGACGCTCTCGGGTCAACCCTGCCCCGGTTGCTGGCAAGCGCTGTTCGCCTGCCGAGGGCAAGTTGCGGCCGCCCGCATCCAGTTCGCCCTGGCAGGTATCAACGCTCACATTAACCATGATCTTCCGCAAGCGATTGTCGCCACTTGTCAGGCTACCGCCACTCTTCCAAACAACGCGAGCACGCAATACGACGACTACACGGCACTCAACACGACATTAGACACTCTTATCGAGTCCGCTAAGCAAACGTTGCGGGTCCGCCTTCTTGGTGACGCGCTCCCACCCGTTTCTCACCTGGAAGACACTATCGCCGCCTGGAGTGTGAGCGCCGCACGCGAAGCGGCCTGGCGGAATGCCGAATTATTATGGCATCTGAAGGATCTGCCGCCACTCTACTCGAATTTCCTGGATACATTGGATGGTCTTACGACGGTCGCCAGCAAGGCTCTCCTGGTCCCGGTTCCGGTCTAGTTTTGCATGCCTCCGGGACGCCTGCCCACTACTTTCCTGCGTAGGGATTCTGCATGAACGGCGGACGATGGGTCCAGACCGGACGATCGGGAGATTGTGCCACGCGGTAGCCTACCTCCAGTAGCACCTGCAGATCTTCCACTGCGCCGTTCAGGTCCCAGCCGGGCTTGATTTGATCAGTCGGCTTGTGATAATCCGTTCGAATGTATTCTCGCCGCTTCTGATCGCCCCACTCTGCCGGCTTGCCCACGAAATCGATGCCTGGAGTTGTGGCTAGTGAGGGCACGCCAGCCATCGCGAACTCCACATGGTCCGAGCGCCAGTAGAAGCCTTCCACCGGATCGGTGTCGCCGGTGACCACCCTGCCTTGGCGCGCAACGGCTTCCTTCGTCAAATTATCAAGAGAACTCATGCCCAGCCCCAGAATGCCGAAATCCTTTGTTCGACCCCAGCCCCAGTTACTGAAGTAATCAAGGTTGATATTGGCAACGGTTTTCGCCAGCGGGTACAGCGGATGCTGCACATAGTATTTCGCACCGAGTAAGCCCCGCTCTTCCGCAGTCGGCCACAGGAACACGACGGTGCGCTTCGGCGGCCGCGGCAATTCGCTAAATGCGTGCGCCAATTCCAAAACGCCCGCTGTCCCCGAGGCGTTGTCGCTGGCGCCGTGATAGATATTGTCACCCTGCCGTCCCATGTGGTCCCAGTGCCCCGAATAGATCACGTACTCATTACGAAGCACCGGGTCGCTGCCTTCAATCTTCGCCACCACATTGTTCGTGTCGATCTCACGGACTTGGTGACGAACCGCCCCAGACAGACTCGCCTTCAACGTCACCGGCTTGAAATCGCGCGAAACCGCAGCGTCCCGCAACGCGTTAAGATCCAGTCCGGAAGCAGCAAATAGCTTCACGGCTTTGTCATTGCTCAGCGAAATCGTTGCGGCAATGTGATCGGTTGACGAAGCATCACGCACGATCATAGTCTCCCGCGTGATGTAGTGGTTCGGTCCTGCTCCCGCGCCTGGAGGACGAGTGGGGAAGCGGCTCGCTGGACCCCCGAGAATCGTAATCACTGCCGTAGCGCCGTGCTTGTGCGCAAGGTCGGCTTTAGATCCGGGCCTGCCGTAAAACGAGAGCTCCGGCCCCAGAAACATCTTCGGATCCAGCTTAGACGGATCGTTCGCGTCCGTTAAAGGCGGATCGCCCGCGAGAACCACCACCGCCTTGCCTTTTACGTCCAGCCCTTTGTAATCGTCCCAGCCATATTCCCGCGCCACGATTCCGTACCCGGCGAAAACTATTTGCGATTCCGGGATATCGATTGCAGACTTCGGCTGCGAAGACGAAACTCGGTAATCGCCCGCGGCCAACGGGAAATCGGAGCCGCCAGATTCAATAGAGATTTTGCTCTCACCTGGCGTGATGCCCCAGAGCGCGACCTTTTGAAGGTAGGTACCATCCGGGTTGCCAGGCTGCAATTTCGTGGCGCGGCAGCTGCGCACCAGGTAATCAATTGTCTTCTGCTCGCCAACAGAAGCGGGCGCGCGACCCTCGAACTCGTCGGAAGCGAGCAATCGGATGTGCTTTAGAAGTCCCGCGGTAGTAATGGCATTCCAAGCGCGCACTGGAACCGGGCCACCGCTCGCCGCGAGGAGGATTAGTAGACTGCCGGCGGCGGGAAGCGCAATCGTGAGGCGACGAAACATGGGGATATGGTCGCACGAGTTTCTCGCAATACCGCTCCGCAAAGATCGTTCATTGGGACGCCCCAATCCGTACTAGGATGCGGAACCATTGCCGGCGAGCACGCGAGCCGCCTTGGGCCGAGGACGCACCAGCCAGTACAGCGCAACCGCGTGCGTGATCATCAGCATGGGTACGTAGATGATCGGGATTACATAGGTGGCGCCGAGTTGCCCTGCCAGCGCAGGCAGGTTGACTTGCGTGGCGTGGTAGTAGTCGAGGAGGATGTCGGCTGCCCCCACTACGTTGAAGGCGACGACGAAAAACCAGAAGAGCGGGCGTATCCTTGCCGTGAGAAGCGCTAGGATGGCCAGCACCCCGGCTGCGAAGTCACCGTAAGCGGCGAATGTGGCGAAGCCGACAGGCAGATTGGGCCCGGTGACACCGGGAAGGATGAAGACAAGTCCGAAGAAGCGGAAGCTGTGCAGAGTAGAGATGGCGCGTTGCGCTTCGAACCGATCCATCGACTTCAGCCACGGCAGGACGTACGCGCTGAAGAAGAGCAGGCACGCGACGTAACCTAAAACGAGATGGGTTTGGAAGAGGGTTTGCGGTGACATATGGTTCTGCTTTCAGATTTGCTTTGAACCCGACGGAGGAATGTCGAAAAATTCGGCATTCGCTCGAAAGAACTGCTCCAGGGTTTGTGGATTCCGGCCGGTGACCTCGCGAATAGCATTGGTAGGCTGGCGCTGTTCCTTACTATTCCTGAAGTATTGCCAAAGATGGGTCAGATGGTCGAGCGCGTGGCCATGGATTCGATCCTTCACTGCATCCGCCCACTGCTGGTCGGTGATTGGTACATAGCGAATCGGCCGCCCGATAGCTTTACCCAAGATTTCGATAATCTGCCGTACCGTTAGAGTTTCGCTCACCAACGGATAGAACTTTTCTGAGGGCGGCCCGGAGCTAGCCAGAAGAGTTGCGGCAACTCGGGCTACGTCTTCGGCTCCGGCGAGCGGAATGACAGCATCGCCATCACCCCAGGGCAGAAACGCGGCATCTTGTTCGGCCACGCTGCGACTGACAAGCGCACGCACGTTTTCGTAGTAAGGCGGCGCTTGAATATGAACGGCCCCAATCTGCGCCCAGTCGAAAATACGATCAGCCAGCCGGTGCTGCAAATTCCGGAATGACGGAGCGCGTTGAAGATCGCGAAACAAGGGATCGCCGGGTGTGTCTTGAAACTGCGAATTGTTCACCACCAAGTTCAGGCCCGCATCGCGAGCCGTTGCACCAAAAATGGCGACCGCTTCCAGCAACCCATCGGCCACCGGGTAGGTGAAATAGGCGCGCTTCACACCTTTCAGCGCCGCCTGCACCGAGGCGGGATCGAGAAGATCGCCCTGGACGATCTCCGCGCCTTGTTTGCGAAGTTCATCCGACCGTGCATCGAGTTTATGAACGAATGCGCGAACGGGAATACCTTGCCTAAGCAGCAGATCCGCGACGACGCGTCCGGTAGATCCTTGCTGCCCGCCGGCTGCGCCTGTGATCAGTATTGGATGGGACATGGGGAAGTTCTCCTTTTTCACGCATAGGATGATGCATATAATCCTATGGATTCGGATTTTTTCGGCGAGCTGTTAGCAATTGCGTTGTGGGATGATCTCGCGCATCCTAAGAAGAACGATGCGTTACCCACCAGAACACAAAGCGGAAGTCCATCAGAAGATTGTGAAAGACGCCTCGCGCCGCGTACGCGCAGAGGGTCTTAGCGGCGCAGCGGTTGCATCGGTTATGCGTGACACCGGTCTGACTCACGGAGGTTTTTACAAGCATTTCGAGAGTAAGGACGAACTGCTCATCGAGTCGCTGCGGGAATCCTTCCGGGACATCGCCGACAAACTGGCTCGTGCCGCCGAGCAGTCGCCCCCTGAGGCGGCGTGGAAGGCGATTGTGAAGACCTATTTAAGCCTGGAATACTGCGATTACGCCGATCGCGGCTGCCCGCTGCCCGCACTTGCCCCCGAGATGGCGCGGGTCGATATGAATATGAGAAGCCAGATCTTTACCGAGCTTGTGAAGTACAAAGACAGGATGCTTCCCTTTATGCCAGGCCGCCGCACTCGCGATAAAGAGCGTGCTTTCTTTGTGATCTTTTCAACCATGATCGGCGCAGTCGAGATTGCGCGCATGTTGCCTGATCGTGGCGCGCAGGAAAAGGTGCTGTCCAGCACACGAGAGTTTCTTTTGTGCAGTTTTTGATTTCCTCACTCGATAACGCCGCGGCGTGGGGACTAGGGACGTACCGCTACTATTGATTTCAGGGCGCCGGGCAGGGCCAAGCGGACGATTCAACGATTTGGTAAATCCTTGCCGACTCCACTGTTTTTTTGCGAGCGAAATTTCTCGCTACTGCCTAGTGATCACGCCGCAAGCGTTCCGCGATGGCAATTGGAATGGCTGTCACAAAGCCGTAGATCAAGGTGGGAAATCTTTTTAAATCCGCCGAAAATGGCCTTGCTTCACGTCCCGTGAGCATCGCCCCTTGACGCATCGAATACCAATTGAATAGCGACGCCAGTGCTGTCATCGCAGTGGAAATAAAAATACCGGTTTTCAAATTGGGCGTGTGGGTGAAAAGGTGGACCAAAAACTCCAGCAGTTGCACCACGGCCGGCGCCAGCACAAGAATAATCGTGAACGCCACCCACGGTGGTTCCAGCCGCCGAAAAGCTTGCGTCAATGCACCGTAAAAACCAGAAGTTACGACACGAAATGCCGTCTCGGCAAACATCGCCGAAATGGCCACACGCCAGCCCGCCCGCAAGCTGGTCAAAAGAAAAATCGGCGCGCGGTAGATAGCACTCAGCACACCAGCCTTCCAATTCCAAATCGTCATTAGCAGACCATAGTTACACGAAGGGGATGTTCCTGCTACGCAGAGAGTTGACTTTGCGTGGCCTGCCGGCGGCTGCTTCTGTCACACGTTTGTAGCAAAATATCGAGTAGAATTACGTTTGCCAAGGCCGAACATCAGCGGGATCAGCCAGATCGGACTAGCTATTTTGAGTCTCGGGTTGGCTGCGTTTCTCGCGTTCGGCGTGTACCAATCATCGAAAGTCCGGACTTTACGGGCTGCCGCCGGATCTGCAAGCGGCGATAGTTACGTCCTTTGTGCCGCACTAAAGAAAGTAGTTGAGCGGCACAACCCGCACGTGCGCATCGCCGTGGTGGAAACGGGTGGCACAGTCGAGAACTTGCGCATGCTGGAAGCGAAAACCGCAGACATTGCAGTCGCACAGGCGGATGTAACGCCTGGTCCTTCCGCCCAATCGGTAGCAGTTTTATTTGACGATACGTTCCAACTGCTGGTTCACGAGGCGTCTCCGATTCGCAATTTCGCGGATTTGCGCGGCAAACGGATTGCTCTCGCGCGCAGCGGCGGCCAGTTCGATTCCTTCGTGCGCGTTGCCGATCATTTCAATCTTCGCGAAGACGATTTCATCTTTGTGGGCGCCACCGATGCCTTGGCCGACCAAGCCTTTCTGAACGGCGGCGCAGACGCCTTGTTCCGTATTCGTGCGCTGGGAAACCCGGCCATCCAGCGATTGGTGGGAGCGGGCGCAATTCGCTTCCTTCCGATTTTTCAGGCCGCGGCGATGAAGATCCGCTATCCTGCTTTCCAGCCGGCGCTGATCCCGGCGGGGGCCTACTTTGGCGAACCGCCGATTCCCCCTACGGATGTTCCGGCCATCGCCATTCATCGCATGCTCTTGGCCCGCGCTGGCGCCGACGAAGAAACTATTCGAGAGGTGACCGCGGTTTTGCTCGAACAACGCCAAGAAATCGCGCAAGAGATTCCCGACCAAGTATCCGTTGTCCGTCTGCTGGTGGCGCAAATACGGCGGTTCGATACGCACTCCGATTTTGGCCCCGGGCTGCACCGCGGAGCCGCCGGCTATTACGACAAGGACAAGCCTTCATTTTTAAAGGCGAATGCCGATTACATCGGATTGATGCTTTCGGTGGTTGTGATGATTGGGTCTTGGATTTGGCAGCTGAAGAGTTGGATAACGCGGCAGCAAAAGAACGCGGGCGATGAGTACACCAGCCGCATAACGCAACTGATGATGGATGCCCAATCCGCCGAGTCGGCGACGGCCTTGGATGCACTGAAAACTGACTTGCTTGCAACCCTCACCTCGGCCGTTCGCGATTTAGACGCGGATAAACTTTCTGAGGAGAGTTTCCAGTCTTTTCGGGATGTCTTGCAGATCGTTCTGGAGGTGATCCGCGAGCGACGGGAGATATTGGTCAGCCGCCAAAACTTCTCGAGATCAGATGACCCAAATCAAAGCACTGGGATTGTGACTGGCCCGGCGCGAGTTCACTCCTAAGCTCGCGCATTCTCAGAGAGTGGCGTTCGAGTTTGGGTGAAAACCTCACGATTCCCAAGTTGCGTGATCACCGGTGGACGCTCGTCTTCTTGCGCATAAAGACGCCCCACGTGAGTGGTCCGGCTTCCTCATTAGTCAGCGGGCGGCCGGCCATCTTGAGCGCCACTTTCATCTGACCGTGATGGTAGCCCTCGTGCCAGAGCATGTGCTGGAGCAGGAGGATTGGGTGGTCGTAATGAAGGTTCATGTCCCGGCCTGCCTGCACTCTGCTCTTTACGGCGTCCCGTACCACCTGGGCGCTATCGTTCAGCATCCGCGAGATGCGGTTACGGTCATGCTCGGCCACCCACTCTTCCTCGGGCAGGTTTCCGGAGAACTCGGGGGCGTCCTCCGAGACGAGTACAAGCCGCACATAGTGGATGTGTGTGAACAGCTCCGCGATGGATGGGCTGCCTTCCATCGCCCTGGCCTGCAGCCCGCCCTCCGGGAGGGCGCGGAGCAGGTTGAGCAGGATGGTGTTGTTCCGATCCCAGGAGTCCAGGAGAGCCTCAAGCAGGTGCTGGTCTGGCGCGTCTGACATATCAATTAGCTACTTGCTGATGCGAAAACTCGCGGCAAGCGTTTCTGATCAATCGAAGAATCCGCGATCTTCCGCAGAGAGGCGCGCTTTTGCGGCGGCGACCCTGAAGGTCACGCCCAAGCCGGGGCGGTCCCAAACATCGATGAAGCCGTTTTTGACGATAGGATTCGGCAAGCCTTCGACGATGTCGTACCACCAGTCGGGTTGGCCGAATGGGTACTCGAACGCGATGTAGTTTTGCGGAAGCGCGGCGGCCATGTGCACGTGGGAGGCGAGGCCGATCAGGCCGTCGAAGACACCGTGCGGGGCGACTAAGATGCCGTGGATATCGGCGTATTCCGCGATCCATTTGAGTTCGGCGATACCTCCGACGTCTTCGGGGTCAGGGCCGATAACGTCCACCGCCTGCTGCTCGATTAGATCCTTAAAATTCTGCCGCAGGTAGATCTCTTCTCCGGTGTGAATGGGGACGGATGTGGACTGCTTGAGGTCACGGAAGAGTTGTGCGTTCGGGTAGGGCGTATAGTCGCCGGTCAGAATGTCTTCGATCCAGGTGATGTGCAGCGGCTCGCAGGCCCGCGCGAATGTGACTGCGTCTTTTAACATCCAGCCGGGGCCGCAGTCGAGCGCGAGGCCGACCTCATCACCCAGCACTTTCTTCATGGCTTCCACGCAGGAGATCACGTGCTTCAAGCCGCGTTCGGTCATGAGGCCGCGGTCCGGGTGCGACGCTCCTTGGCGCGGATCGTCGTACCACATGTTGGGGATGGCGCCCATCATGGCGGGGTTGTGGAAGCCGACCGCCATTTTGATGAGCGTGAAGCCCTCTTTGGCTTCCTTCATCTTTTGCACGTTTTCGGCGTAGTCCTGGGGCATCTGCCCGGTCAGAGGCGGCCGGAAGCCTCCGTTGTAAATGCGTACGCGATCGCGGATCTTGCCGCCCAGCAGCTTGTAGACGGGCACCCCGGCGACCTGACCGGCGATGTCCCAGAGAGCGATCTCAATCGCGCTGACCGCGGCTCCCCAGGGCTTGAAGGCGCCAAGCCGGCGGATTTTTAACATGACTCGCTCGACGTCGGTGGGATCTTCGCCCAGAAGATAATCCTTGTAGAAGAGCGCCATCGGTTTGAGGTAGGCTTTCGATGACTCGGCTTGACCATAGCCGGAGATGCCTTGGTCCGTGACGATTCGAACGACGGGGTTGCGGCCGATGATGGCGCAGCGCAGATCAGTGATTTTAACTTTTGGTTGACCGGTGCGTTTGTCTTGAGCGGCGAGAGTTGCCGCTGAAGCCGCGGCCGGCAGCGATCCGAGGAAGCTTCTGCGGGTCCATTTAGTCATGAGGTTTTTTATTGCGAATTTATTTTATACCTCGCTGGGGAGATGTGATTACTGATTCGGGAATTGTGGTGACTGTCCCTCTTTGTGTTAACGAATGCCGATGACCATCCAGTCCGGCCCTACCAGATGTTCGACACGCGTTTCGCGAAAGCCGGCTTCTTTCATCCAGCGCTGGCAATCGGCGCCGGTGTAGTCGAATCCGGCGGGTGTTTCGATCAACATATTGAGGCTCATCATCAGACCGAAGGCGTTTTTGGACCGGTCGTCATCGATGAGGGCTTCGTAAACAATCAGTGCACCGCCAGCGGGGACGGCATCGTAAGCTTTGCGAATTAACATGCGCTTGTCATCGATTCCCCAATCATGCAGGATGTGGCCCATCAGAATCACGTCGGCCTGAGGAAGCGGCTGCTCGAAAAAACTCCCGGGGACGAAACGTACGCGGCCGGCGACGCCATTCTTCTCGACATACTCTTCAAATATGGGCGCGACCTCGGGCAGGTCAAAGCCAATGCCCAACAAGTGGGGGTTGGCCAGCGCAATCTGCGTCGCCAGATCGCCCTGCGCCGCGCCAGCGTCGGCGAAAGTCTTGTAGCCGGTCCAGGGAAATTTCGATGCGATGGCCCTATTGGCGCCGTGGCTGACGCCGGTCATCGCCGCCAGGAACGACTTCAAGCGGGCAGGATCGGCATAAAGAGCCTCAAACACAGGCAGTTCGCCGCTGCGGGCTTCGTTCTGCGGCAGGCCAGTTCGCAGGGCTTCCGTGAGATGATTCCAGTGGCCATAGAGACGCTGGTTTGCCATTTCGAGCATGCCACCGATGTAGGAAGGCTTATGCTTGTCGAGAAAGGCATCAGTGGCCGGAGTGTTCGAGTATTCGCCATTCGCGCGCAGCAGAAATCGCAGCGCCACCAGGGCGTCCAGAAAATCGCGTGCTGAGCGTGGATGCAGGCCGTGCCGAGCGCTGATGCTGTCCAGTGATTGCGGCCCTTTCGCCAAGTCGGTGAACAATTCCATCTCCACCGCGCTCAAAAGGATCTTTGCGGACCAAAATCCTAGACCGACCTGAAAAATAGATTCGGGCGTCGGCTGGTCATTCAAAACGTTTTCCTCGGCTTGTGGTGGCATGATTGTTTGGGGCTTCATAAGTGAGCGTTTACGGAAACTTGTGAGTATATCTCAGGGATTGGATTGCCGGCTGAATGTTAGCTGAGTCTTTGATTTCTTCGGGACGGGAAAACGGACTGAGGCAGGTGACATCAACACGGCAGAGGAATTCGCACGGTCAGAGTAATCTGCCTCCGTCTCCGTTTTCCCGCAGATATTCCTTCACTTAACCGGAAAGATTCTCTGACTTCACTCTTACAGGTCTCTAACACCAGGCGTATGCGATCTAAGCCATCGGCCGCCAGATGATCTTTAATTTCCGAGATGGCGCTACTGAGAAGCCATGGCATGGGTAAGTGAGACGCCAGGTTCAAAACCATCCTTGAAATAGCAGATGCAGAGGTGTCTTCCATCTCAAAGCGGTGCTCAAGGGCGTCGAACGGATGATCGTCAGCGGCCATAACTTCATCACAGTATCAGAGCCGGTATCAACAATTGATCTGAGACAAATGCATTCGTTATTCGGTCACCGCCGAGCAAGGCTCTTAAGTGCCGAGGGTCAGACCAGATCCGCTGCATGATGACTTAGTGCAATTGCATGTCTGACCGGCTTGGCACGCGGTTTGCGATACGAAGGCGCCGTATATGATGTGAGATTCGCATGAATCGTTTATTGTTTGCCTTGTTCTTGTTGACCGGTCCTGCCGCGGCGCAGCATCGGATTCCGCCCGCGGGTATTACGGTTGAGCCAAAGGATGAGCGTGCTTTGCGGATGGGGCTGGAGCGGTTGGGCCAGCGGATTGAGGGATTGCGGGGGAATCCGCATGTTGCCGATGTGATCATTTTTGAGAAGGCCGTGCGATATGCGCTGGATGGGCATGAATTCTTTGCTCAGGAGGATGTTTTCCGGGCGAAGGAATTGCTGCGGATGGGATTGGAGCGGGCCGATGCGCTGGCCGGCGGCGATGCGCCTTGGCTGCGCGCCACGGGCCTGGTGGTGCGCGGGTATGTGTCGAAAATTGATCATAGTGTTCAGCCGTATGGGTTGGTGGTTCCGGCTTCCTACTCGCAGGACCGGCCGCATGCGTGGCGCGTGGATGCCTGGTTTCATGGGCGGTCGGAGACGTTGAGCGAAGTCAATTTCCTATGGGAGGCCTTGCATACCGCTGGGCCGTTCACGCCGCGGGACACGCTGGTGCTACACCTCTATGGACGCTATTGCAACGCCAGCACGTTCGCGGGCGAGGTTGATTTTTTTGAGGCGCTGCAAGATGTGAAGCAGCATTTCCAGGTGGACGAGAATCGCGTTTTGGTGCGCGGGTTCAGCATGGGCGGGGCTTCAGCGTGGCATATCGGCGCACATTATGGGACGGATTTTGCGGCGGTCGCGCCCGGCGCTGGATTTGTGGAGACGGCGGAATTTTATGGCTTCGCGAAGAAGGGTTATCAGCCGACTTGGTTTCAAGAGAAGCTGCTGCATTTAACAAACGCCAGCGACTATGCGGCTAATTTTTTCAATGTGCCGGTGGTAGCTTACAACGGCGATCACGATGCGCAGAGACAGGCAGCCGATGTGATGGAGAAAAATCTCGCGCAAGAAGGGCTCACTCTCGCGCGTGTGTGGGGCTTAAACATTGGGCATGCTTACACTCCTGAAGCGATCGTCCAGATCAGTCGGAAGATGGATGCGATAGCCGCCAAAGGACGCGATGAATGGCCACGGCGCATCCGGTTTACCACTTGGACGCTGAAGTATAACCGCATGCGTTGGGTGGTGGTAGATGGGCTGGACCGGCACTGGGAACGGGCGCGCGTGAACGCCGATATAGATGGCGACCATACGGTGCATGCGACGACGGCCAACGTCAACGCGCTGAGCTTTGCCATGGATAGCGGGGCTGCGCTGCTGGATCCCGCGGCGAAAGTGACGGTGGTACTGGACGGGCAAACGTTGACGACGCCCGGGCCATTGACGGATGGTTCCTGGACGGCGCATTTCCGCAAGACGGGAACGCATTGGGCAGCAGCGGTTGACGATGCCGCAGGACTGCTGAAGCGGCACGATTTGCAGGGACCCATTGACGATGCTTTCATGAGCAGCTTTCTGATGGTGCGGCCCACGGGCACGGCTACACATGAAGCGATTCAGAAATGGGCGAAAGCAGAACAGGACCGGGCGATTCATGAATGGCGGACGCAGTTTCGCGGCGATGCGCAGGTGAAAGACGATAGCGCGGTGACGGATGCCGATATTGCGGAGAACAATTTGATTCTTTGGGGCGATCCGCAGAGTAACAAAGTGTTGGCGCGAATCGCGGATAAACTGCCGATTCAATGGACTGGCGATTCCGTCACGCTGGGGACGCGGCGTTTTCCCGCGACGGATCACGCGTTGGTGATGATCTATCCGAATCCGTTGAATCCGAAGAAATACGTGGTGCTGAACAGCGGCTTCACCTTCCGGGAATCGGCGTATTCTAATAACTCGCTGCAGATTGCGATGCTGCCGGACTATGCGGTGGTGGATGTGAATACGCCGCCGGGTCCGGAGTGGCCGGGGAAGATCGCGGCGGCGGGATTCTTTGGCGAGAAGTGGGAGTTGTTGAAAGACGACGGACGCTAGCGGCCAGCCGACTTGCCGGCAAAGGTTTTATAAAGCTCGGGCGCCAGCTTCTTGAAAGCCTGATCGGCGCCTGGGCCTGCAATGTTGGTCATCATCACGAATCCGAAATCCGTTCCCGGCCAGAACATGGCGCTGGCGAGATTCATGTTGTTTGAACCGGTATGAGCCAGCGCGGGTCCAGACGCCCAAGGTTCGGCGATCTGTCCCCAGCCGAGCGCATACCCTCCCGTCTTGGGCGTGCCTGGGGGCGCGTTTTCACGGTTGCCGGTTTCGATTACGGGCGTATGCAGCTTTTTTACGATTTCCGGCGAAACGAGGGCCGGGGGGCGCTTGCCTTCAGCGGCGTGCCAGGACACCCACTTTGCAAAATCGAGGACGGACATGTGCATGGTGCCGGCGGGCCCTAGAATCAGCGGATTGTCTCCATTCGGGCCGGCTAGCATGGCTTTCGGTTTCCCGTCTATGAGTGTGTGGCCGAGCGGAGCGTCTACTTTTCCGAGACTTGCCTGGGGGCCGAAACCGGCGGTTTTCAGACCCATCGGCTGGATGATGCGCTGTTCCACTAATTCTTCCCAGGTCTTTTTGCCGGTGCGTTCCACGATGGCGCCGGCAATGACATAGCCCAGGTTCGAATAGTCAAACTTGCTGCCGCGCGGATGATCGAGCGGCTTGGACGCGGTTTCCTTGACCATCCAATAACGCACGTCGTCCATATTGCCGTCTTGCTGGTAGGAGCGATTGATCACATCGACGAGTGACTTGTCCGCCAGGCCGCTGGAATGAGAGAGCAATTGTTCCAGAGTGATCTGGGCGAATTCGGCATTCATGTGGGCCTTCAATTCGGGAAAAACTTCGGCAGGGGTCGATTTCCAGCGCAGGCGGCCCGCCTGAACAAACTGACCGGCGAGCAATGAGGTGAAGGCCTTGCTGTCGGAACCGAGGTGAAAGCGGTCATCGATGGTCACGGGAATATTTTGCCCGGCGCGCCGTGTGCCTGCTTTTCCGGAGGCAATGATTACCCCATCTTTGAAAACAGCCGCGGCGAGTGCGGGGAGGCCGTATTGTTTCAAGTAGGGCTCGAGTGTCCGGTCGAGGGACTGCGGCTCGGCAGCTTGGATTCCGGAGGCGGCAGCTAGGGCAATCACCACAACGCTGCACAAGGAGTGTCGTAACATGAAAGGATTATAAGCAACCGGCGTTTGCGCCGGGCAGCACCGGTTAGGTATCCTAATACGGTACGTTCAGAAATATTTAGGTTAGTAGGTTCATGGCAAATACAGTATCGTCTATTAAGCGCATCCGTATCACTGAAAGGCGGACCGCGACGAATCGCATGCGCAAATCGAAGCTGCGGCATCAGATTCGCGCGATGCGCCGTCTTTTGGAAGCTAAGGACACGCAAGCAGCGGATAAATTGATGCCTTCGACGTTCTCGCTGGTAGATCGCGCGGCGAAGTGGGGCATTATTAAGCAGAACACGGCGGCACGTTATAAGAGCCGTTTGACGCTGCGCTTGCGCGCGCTGACCACGGCTTAGCCCCGCGGCCGCATTCCCCTTCCTTGACCTTCAATAGAAACACCGGAAACTGTTAGACTGGCTTCCATATGAGACGCCGCCTACCCGTTTACGCACTCGTGTGCCTGCTCTCGACTGAAACGCTCCCTTCGGCTTTATTGGCGAAAGAACCCGTGCGCGCGGCGCATGGAATGGTGGTGGCGCAGGAGCCGATTGCGGCCGATGCCGGATTGGCGGTTTTGCAAGCGGGCGGGAATGCCGTGGATGCGGCCATCGCGGTGGGCTTTGCGCTGGCGGTTACGCATCCGATGGCCGGGAACCTGGGCGGCGGCGGATTCATGCTGGTGCGGCTGGCTAACGGCAAGACAACCTTTTTCGATTTCCGCGAGGCTGCGCCTGCGAAGGCCAATCGCGAGATGTATCTGGGAGCGGACGACAACCCCACTAAGGACAGCATTTTCGGCTGGCGTTCTTCGGGCGTGCCGGGCTCCGTGGCCGGATTTGAGGCGGCTTACAAGAAATTCGCAAGCAAGCCCTGGAAAGAATTGGTGGCTCCGTCAGTAAAGCTGGCGCGGGACGGATTTCCCGTGAGCCGCACGCTGGCCGAATCTTTGACGGGCAGGCAGAACCCTATCGCCGCCGACCCGGAATCAACGCGCATTTTCCTGCGTGACCACAATCCTTATAAAGCAGGCGAGACGCTGAAGCAGACGGACCTGGCCGATACCTTGGAGCGGATCCAAAAAGAAGGCGCGCGCGGATTTTACGAAGGCGAAACGGCCAAACGCTTAGAGAAGGATATGGCCGCGCACGGCGGTTTGATTACGGCGGAAGACTTGAAAAATTATAAAGCGATTGAACGCGTTCCGCTGGAAGGCAATTACAAGGACTTTCATATTATTACCGCGCCTCCGCCGAGCGCGGGCGGGATTGGGCTGCTGCAGATGATGGGCATGCTGGACGGCACGCATTACGACAGCGACGGGGCCAATTCACCCAAAGCGGTTCATTACGAAGCCGAGGCGATGCGGCGCTTTTATGCGGATAGAAGCGAGTATCTGGGCGATCCCGGGTTTTACAATGTGCCCGTGAAAGCGCTGCTTGACCCAGCGTATCTGGAGTGGAGGCGCAAGAGCATCGACCCCGAGCACGCCACCCCGAGCGAGGCCATTGAACCAGGACTGCCGAAGGCCCAAAGCGCGCATATTTCCTGGACGGAAGGCGACGACACCACGCACTACAACGTAGTGGATGCGAAAGGGAACGCCGTGGCCGTGACGTACACGCTGAACAATTTGTATGGCAACGGCATTACCGCGCCGGGCCTGGGTTTTCTGCTAAACGATGAAATGGACGATTTTGCGGCGAAGCCGGGGTCTCCGAATATGTTTGGAGTGCTGGGCGGAGACGCTAACGCTATCGAGCCGGGCAAGCGGCCGCTTTCCTCCATGACGCCGACGATTATTACTAAGGGCGGGAAGTTGTTCATGGTGGTGGGAGCGCCGGGCGGTTCGCGCATCACCACGGGGGTCCTGCAGGTGATTCTGGACGTGCTGGATTTCCATATGAATCCGCAGGACGCCGTGGATTTGCCGCGCTTCCATCATCAGTGGAAACCGGACGTGCTTTCGCTGCAAAACGGTTTTCCTCCGCAAGCGGCGGAAGTTTTAGCGCGCATGGGCTACCAAATTAGGCCCATCGGCGGGGTGGCGCGAGTGGAAGCCATTGTGGTGAAGGATGGGATGCTGGAAGGCGGCACCGAGTCGCGCATGAGCGGCAAGGTTGCGGGGTATTAATAACAAACAATGCAGCATGTGCTTTCCACGCATCTTTTCAGCAATCAGCGGCTGACCACAGCCGGATTGGACCGGATACATGGCGCGGGCTTTCCGGCTGTGGAAATTTTTTGCGCGCGCCAACACTTGGATTACCGCGACAAAGGACAGATTAACGAACTGGGTCATTGGTTCCGCGATTCGAAGTTGAAGATGCACGCGCTGCATTCGCCGCTTTACAGCGACGATATAGGGGGCCGCTCCGGTCCGAACGCGGTGCTCGACATCACGCATAAGTTGAAGGCGCGCCGCATGGAAGTGGTGGATGAAATCAAGCGGGCCCTGGAGCTGGCCGAGGCGGTTCCGTTCCGTTATTTGATTCAACAGATTGGCGTAGTGGGCGAGGAATGGGATGAACGGCGGTGGGACTCGGCGTTTTCTTCGCTGGATGAGATACGCATGTTCGCGGTGCAGCGCGGAGTGGAGGTGCTGCTCGAAAATATTCCGAATGCGTTCTCTTCCGCGAGCCGGCTCAACGATTTTTTGGGGATGACTCACTTGAAACTGGGTTATTGCTTTGATGTGGGACACGCGCATATGAGCGACGGCGTGGCGGCGGAATTCGAATTGATGAAGACGCGCATCCGGTCCACGCACCTGCATGATAACGACGGGAAGGACGATTTGCATTTGTTCCCAGGGCAAGGCTCGGTGGACTGGCATAAGGCGATGCGCCTGCTGAATTCGAGGCCGGAGCAATATCCGGCGGTGCTGGAATTAAAAGAAGTAAAAGGTATTGAGCGGCCGGCCGAAGACGCTAAGCGCGCGCTGGAAGATTTGGACAAATACGATAACGATCATGAGTGAAGTCATCCGCATTAGCAGCGCGCACGAGCATGTAGGCCAACAGGTACGGATTCAAGGCTGGCTGTATAACCTACGCAAGTCGGGCAAAATTGTGTTTCCGGTGGTGCGCGACGGCAGCGGCATGATGCAATGCGTGGCGGTGAAAAGCACGCTTCCCGAAGAAGTGTTCGAAGCGTTGAAAGGCTTGACGCAGGAAAGCTCAGTCATCATCACGGGAACGATTCGGGCCGAAGCACGCGCGCCGGGCGGATATGAACTGGATGTGACGGATGCGCAGATTGTGCAGCGCGTGTCTGAAGAACATCCGTATCCGATCACGCCGAAAGAACATGGGGTCGATTTCCTGATGGATCATCGGCACCTGTGGCTGCGGAGCCGGCGGCAGCATGCGGCGATTCGCGTGCGGCATGAAGTGATCAGCGGCATTCGCGATTATTTCGATTCGCATGGCTTCACGCTGGTGGACACGCCTATCTTTACGCCCGCGGCGTGCGAAGGCACCACTACGCTTTTCGAAGTGAACTACTTCGATGATGAGAAGGTCTACCTGACGCAATCGGGCCAGCTTTACAACGAAGCGAACGCGATGGCGTTCGGCAAAGTGTATTGCTTTGGGCCTACGTTTCGCGCGGAAAAATCAAAGACGCGCCGCCATTTGACGGAATTCTGGATGGTGGAACCGGAGATGGCGTACGCCGATCTGGAAGAAGTGAAGCGCGTAGCGGAAGAGCTGGTGGTTTCGCTGGTAGGGCGCATTCTGGATAAGAAGCGCGAAGAGTTGAAGGTGCTGGAACGCGACGTTTCGAAGCTGGAAAGCGTGAAGGCTCCGTTTCCGCGCATGAGTTACGACGACGCGGTGAAGGCGCTAGCGGCGAAGGGCAGCGCCATTGAATGGGGCGGCGATTTCGGCAATACCGATGAAACGCTGCTGACGGAGAATTTAGACCGGCCGGTAATGGTGGACCGTTATCCAACCGAGATCAAGGCGTTCTATTTCCAGCAGGACGAGCAGCGGCCCGAAGTGGCGTTGGGCGTGGACGTGATTGCGCCGGAAGGCTATGGCGAGATCATCGGCGGAGGGCAGCGCATTCACGATTTGGCGTTGCTCGAAAAACGCCTGGCGGAGCACGGCCTGCCGCGCGAGGCGTTTGAATGGTACCTGGACCTGCGGCGTTTCGGCAGCGTGCCGCACGGGGGCTTCGGTATGGGCGTGGAGCGTTTTGTGGCGTGGATGTGCGGATTAGAGCATGTACGCGAAACGATTCCCTACCCCCGCATGCTGTACCGCACGCGGCCCTAATTAGCAGAGATCCATTGTGCGATATTCACAGGTTGCGATTTTAGGAGCGCCGCTCGATTTGGGCGCGGGACGGCGCGGCGTGGACATGGGGCCGTCGGCATTGCGTTTGGCCGGATTAAACGCGAAGCTGGACGCGCTGGGTTATTCGGTGGAAGACCTGGGAAACGTTTCCGCGGCGCAGCAGGAAAATACGCCCGAAGGTCCGGGCGACGCAAAATATCTGGGACCAATTGCCAAGACTTGCACGCGGCTGGCGGGCATGGTGGCGGAGGCGCTGCAAGCCGGCCAGTTTCCGTTGGTGTTGGGCGGCGACCACTCGGTGGCGACCGGCACGGTGGCCGGTATTGCCAAAGTGTTTCGAGAGCGGGGCGAGAAGATCGGCCTGATTTGGATAGACGCGCATGCCGATATGAACACGCCGGAATCGAGCCCGAGCGGCAACGTGCATGGCATGCCGCTGGCGTGCTGCCTAGGACACGGACCGAAAGAGTTAACGGAGATTTTGGGATTCGCACCGAAGGTAGAGGGACGCAATGTGGTGCTGATCGGGCTGCGCGATGTGGACCGGCGGGAGCGCGGCCTGGTCCGCGAATCGGGCGTGACAGCATTTACTATGCGCGATATCGATGAGCTGGGGTTGCGCGTAGTGATGGAACGGGCGGTAGCCGCGGCCAATGATGGTACGGCCGGTTTTCATCTTTCGCTGGACATGGACGCGGTGGACCCGGATGAAGCGCCGGGCGTGGGAACGCCGGTGCGCGGCGGCATGACCTATCGCGAAGCACATTTGGCTATGGAGACGATTTGCGATTCGGGGCGGATGGTTTCTATGGAGATTGTGGAAGTGAATCCGGTGCTGGATGACGCGAACCGGACGGCGCTGCTTGGGGTGGAGTTAGTGATGTCGGCTATGGGGAAGAAGATTTTGTAAGCGTGAGCGTGATTCTCCATACGACTCTGAGTATCGGGACGAAAGGCAAAGGCTTGTATCCGTTCACGCGGCCCGCGGCGGACTGGCTGCGCAAGCAACCGGCTAGGAACGGAGTGCTCGTTGTGTTTATTCAACACACGTCCTGCTCACTGGTGATTCAGGAGAATGCGGACCCAGACGTGGTGTTGGACTTGCGCGATTTTTTTGAACGGTTAGTGCCGGAAGATGATGAGGGCTACCGGCACACGTTGGAAGGACCGGACGATATGACTTCGCACATTCGCTCGGCTTTAACGAACACCAGTTTGACGATACCGGTGATTGACGGGAGCATGGCGCTGGGCATGTGGCAGGGACTGTATGTATTCGAGCATCGCGCGCATCCGCATCAGCGGCGCGTGGTTTTGCAGTTCATGGGCGAGTGAACGAATGCCCGTTAATGTTCTTTTTTCAAAGTTTTTACCACTGAAAATTCGCGCGCCGCGAGGTCGGCTTTTCCTGTCTTCGCATAGAGCCGGGCGAGGCGGTAGTGCGCTTGCGCGAAGTTAACGCGCTGCTTCGTGACAATCTCATACTCTCGAATGGCTTTCGGCACATCCTGCCTGTCTTCGTAGAGCAGTCCCAGTTGGTAATGTGCATCGGTCATCTGGAAATTGAGCTTGACGGCTTTCACCAATAGAGTCTCAGCCTTTTGAGCATCGGCGTCAGGCGCGGCGCCGGTCGTCCGGTTTCTCAGACTCAACGCATAGTAATAGTTCGCCGCCGGATTATTGGGATAATTGTGGGCGAACATCGCCATACGTTGGGCCACTTCGCTTGCATAGTGCGGAGAAACGTTGTACATCTTTCCCAGGAAGTCGAGCGCTTGGGTGTCTTGCGGGTCTTGGTCTACTGCCTGGCAGAGAGTCTCCACGGCGTGATCGTACTGGCCCAGCGAATAATACGCAATCCCGAGACCCACTCGAAGCTTGGCCGATCGTGGATATTGGCGGACACCGTAGTCAAAGACCTTTAGCGCCGGTTCAAACCCGCTGTGTTTGAGTAAGTCACTGCCCAGGTCGAATAAGTTTTTCTCAGTGGGGTCCATGCGGGCGGCGATCTCATATTGACGCGCCGCTTCATCGGTGTGAGCTTCCGCTTCTTCGAGATCGCCTAATAGATTGTGGAGGTCGGCAGTATCGCTGTGTTTCAATAAGGCTGAGAGAACGCTCCGGCACTTTGACCTTGCGCCCGTTTGCAGGTAGGCCAGAGCCAGATCATAGCCGTTGGTGTCATTAGATGGATCCAGTTTCCAGGCAATTTCCAGATAAGGAATGGCAGCGGGAAGGTCGTTATTTTTGAGATAGAATTCACCTGCCAGGTGATTTGCCTGGAAACTCGCTGGATTCCTCCGCGCCTGCTCGACGAGGGCATTTTGAGGAAACAATGCCGCCGCGAGCAGGAAATACGCGCAAAAGAGCATCAGAAATAAAATTTCAATGCGAGTTGGATTTCACGAGGATCGTTCGGAGAGTCTCGTGTTGAGGTGATCTGAGCGAACGTCGTGGTATTGAGGTAATTCAAGCTGCCAGGCGCCGAGAACGCCGGCGTGTTACTCAGGTTGAACACCTCTGCCCGGAACTCAAACCGCATTCTTTCACTAACGGGAAAAGACTTAAACAACGAAAAGTCAAGCCGGCGCAGCGGCGGCCCGGTTACTTGCGTATTTCCGCCGCCCAGCGGTGCGTAGTTGGTCTGTCCCACTTGCGTCACAACAGGCGGGGTAGCAAATGCCGCCGGATTGTAGTATTGCTGGGTATCATGGACGCCGCTGTACGGGCTGACGCTCGTCATCAGCGCATAGCAGCCGTTTGCGGCGCCGGTTGATGTGGCGCATTTGACGGTGACTGGTTGGCCTGTATCGAGGGTTAGAATCCAGTTCGTGGACCAATTGCCGATTAAAAACTCGGCGATCCGATTGGAGCCGCTGCCCATAAATTGCCGCCCTTTGCCGACCGGCAGGTTATAAGTACCACTGGCGGAGACAGCATGACGGATATCAAAAGCCGCCAGGCCAACGTCTTTTTTAATGCCCCAGCCCGGTAAATAGTAAGCACGGAACCCGCCCACATTTCCATTGCTCAACAAATCGCCGGCATCGGTAAGCGTCTTCGAGAACGTGTAAGCGAACAATACCGTCAAGCCGTTGGCAAGCTGGTGTTGATATTTGGTTTGGAGAGAGTGATAATTTGCCGTGCCGATGGTGTCCGCATAAGACGAGTTCCGGGCGAAATCGGGAAACGGAACATAGTTCTGAGGATTAGAACCCAATGGCAAAAGTACTGACGGGCTATTAGATCCGACAAAGGATTCCAAATGGCGGCTGAGTGACGCGACGTAGCCGGCTTCGAGCGAATCGGAATGGGTTAATTGGTACTGCAGAGTGAAATTGTAACTTTGGACATAAGGCGTCTTGTAGTTGAGTTGAATGCCACGGAGACTGAGCCCTGAGGCGTTCACTGCAGCGGGAGATAGTGGGATGCTCGAAAGGCCATTTTCCAGCGTGGCAACAGTTCCATTCGGATAAGTCACCGGCGACTGGGAGTTTGGCGTGTTGAACGTGAAGCTGTATTGGAATGGGAAGTTATAGCCAAGGCTTGGCGAGCCACCGCGATTCTCAAATGCTCCGTAGTAAATCCCGTAGCCGCCGCGCGCCACAAGCTTGGGTGTCACCTGATAGGCGAAGCCAAAGCGGGGCGCGAAGTTATTCTTCTGCACATTACCCAAGCCAGAACCGCCGTATGCATTTGAATAGACCAGCTTAATACCATCTTGCGTCAGCAAATTCGTGAAGCTGGCGGGAAGAGCCGGAACATTGGCGCGATTCGCGGGAATGATGTATTGCGCTCCGCTGCCAGGAGTGGCAGGCACAAAATTGGCTTGCGCGCCATACTTCTCGCCGGTCGGGCTGAACCAATCCCAACGAACGCCTAAATTGAGAGTCAGCTTGGAACTCACTTTCCAATCGTCTTGGAAGAAAGCCCCGTAATAAGAACGAATCAGCGCCACGTCGCCGAAGTTAGAGGCATTGACGGAGTCCGCTCCGCCCGCCGACCCAGGAGTGGGGGTCAATAGGAACTGCGCACGGCCCGCGCTGCTATCGGTAACGTTGGGAATGGAAGCGTATTGCCCGTTGAAGTCGAACGCTCCCCGCGAATAAGGGGGCGACAGCCAAGGGGCTGAGATCTTTTGCAGCTCGAAGCCGCCTTTAAAATTATGCGTCTTGTAGATCTTGGTCAGATTTTCGGTGAATTGAAACGTATTGCTGTAGCGGTCCGCGATCAACCATTGAGCCGATCCTAGCTGGCTGAGACCGCCGATGCCTAAGTAAGGAAGGCCGCCATTGCCGGGAATTTGAGGAATGCCTTGAATGCCGTATTGCGCTGGAATATTAGTGGTGTCCTCCGCATTCGCTTGAGCCCGGGTAGTGTGTTCGCGATTGAATCCAACACGCGCTTCATTCACCAGAGTCGCGGCGAATGAGTGGGTATAGCTCAAGGCCGCGCCCATGGTATTGAAGCTCTGCTGCCCATTTGCATACCCGCCGCCGTCGGCCACTCCGGTGAACGGAGGCGGCGAAAAACTGGGACTGTGCGACCAGCTATATCTGCCGAATAATTGATCTTTCTCCGTCGCATATTCATCGATGCGTACATCGAAGGCGTTTACGTCAGTGGTGGCCCCCCGGTTGGCGGCAAAATTATTATAAAGGCCGGACCCCGTGGCGGCCGGGTAAAGACTCAGCAGCTTTACAGCGTTTGGGTCCAGGCGGCTTGCGGGAATTATATTATTCGCGAATGGGGTGCGCACGAACTGGCCATTTCCTATACTTCGCGTGGTGGCCGGATCAAAGATGGTGCCTAACGGATAGGACGCGCCATTGGCGTCTTTCAACGAGCCGCTTTGCAACGCGATCATGTCAGAGAAGTTGGTGAACCCGCTGGCCCGCTCGCTTGCCGTCGGCGTGGAGATGCCGGTGATAGGCACGCCTTGGCGAATGCGCGTGCCCTCATAATCGCCGAAGAAGAATGTCTTGTTTTTCTTGATAGGACCGCCGCCGGTGACGCCAAACTGGTTCTGTTTGAAGGAGCCTTTCGGTTGGCTATTGGCGTTTAGGAAATAATCGGTCGCATCGAGTTTATC
>DASXGT010000099.1:0-15913 GCA_036488895.1 Bryobacteraceae bacterium
CGGACATAGACGTTCCTCCACGATGAAGATCTCGGCGACCATCATTACGTTGAACGAGGAGCGCAATGTCGCGCGGGTGATTGAAAGCCTGCGCTGCTGCGATGAAATTCTGGTGCTCGACAGCGGCTCGAACGACCGGACAGTGGAGATCGCGGTCAAGCTGGGCGCACGGGTAGTCGATGCCTCCTGGCGCGGCTACGCGACGCAAAAGAACCTGGCGGCCGAACTAGCGGCACACGACTGGATTCTTGCGCTGGATGCGGACGAAAGCTTGAGTGAGGCGCTGGAAGGCGAGATTTGGCAGATTAAAAAAAGCGGACCTGCCTTTGATGGCTATACGGTGCCGCGGCTCGCGCAATATTTAGGGCGCTGGATTTTGCATAGCGGCTGGTATCCGGACCGCAAGGTACGGTTGTTCAACCGGCGGAAAGCGAAATGGGTGGGCGAGTTCGTGCATGAATCGGTCAAGGTAGACGGCACGATAGGGCATCTGCAATCGAATCTGCTGCACTTCACCTGCAGTTCGCTTTCCGAACACCTGCGCTCGCTCGATTCGTATACAACGCTTGCGGCTGAGGAGATCGTGACGCGAGGAACGAATCTCGGCTATGCCAGGATATTGCTGGATCCGCCGTGGACGTTCTTTCGAACCTACGTGCTGAAGCTGGGAATTTTGGACGGTTTGGAGGGGTTGACTATCGCGTACATGGCCGGTCTCTATAACTTTGTCAAATACTCCAAGGCGCGTAACATGAGCCCCGGCCGGAAAGTCTAAAACGTGCGCATTCTGCACATCGACACGGGCAGGGAAATGCGCGGTGGGCAGCACCAAGTGCTGCTGCTGCTGAACGGGTTGAAGGAGGCCGGGCACGAATCTGTGTTGCTGGCGCGTGCGGACGGCCCGCTGCAGAAAGCGGCTGAAGCCGAGGGTTTTGCGGTGCACTCCGCCAGTTTGCAAACCGTGTGGCGGCATTCAAGCGCTGCGGAAATGGTGCATGCGCATGACGCTAAGGGCCATACGTTGGCCGCGCTGGCCTCGCGGCGGAAGTTTGTGGTTTCGCGGCGCGTGGCGTTTCCGGTGAAGCGTGGGTTGGCGTCACGCTGGAAGTACAGCCGGGCGGCGCGGTTTTTGGCCGTGTCGCGCTGCGTTGCCGGGGAACTGGAGAAAGCCGGTATTGACCGGGAAATGATTGATATCGTCTTCGATGGGATTGACCTAGAGAGCAAGCCGGGCGTTGCGTCCCAAGCCTGGAGCTCCCAATTTCCAGCCGTTGCGCTGGCATCCGCCGATCCGCTGAAAGGCCGCGATCTGGTGCAGCAGGCCGCCGGGCGCGCGGGTATCCCGATCGTGTTCTCCGATAATCTGGCGCGCGATTTTCAGCACGCGTCCATGTTCGTTTACATCACGCGATCGGAAGGCTTGGGTTCGGCTGCTTTATTGGCCATGCGCATGGGCGTGCCGGTGATTGCGAGCCGGGTAGGGGGGCTGCCCGAAATCATGGAAGGCAATGGGGAAGACGGCCAACTGGGGATTTTAGTGGAAAACGATATCGAGCAAGTAGCGAGCGCCATGCAGAGGCTGCGAGCCGACGAACCGCGGGCCCTGGCATTCATTGAACGCGGCCGCCGGCGGATTGAAAATGTATTTGCTAGGCCGCATCTGGTGCGGCGCACGTTGGCCTCTTATGGGAGAGCGCTTGCCGGTTGAGTCCGTTTTACATTTGGCGCTGGCTGCTGTCTTCGGGCTGCTTATCGGCAGCTTTCTGAACGTCTGCATTTACCGTTTTCCGCGTGATCTTTCGGTGGTGACGCCTCGTTCGTTTTGCCCGGAATGCGGAAAGCCGGTTGCTTGGCGGGACAATATTCCGGTGATTAGTTACATCCTGCTGCGGGGAAGTTGCCGGGATTGCGGTAAGCCGATTGGTTGGCGCTATCCGCTAGTCGAATTGACCACTGCGGTGTTGTTTGCGGCCGTTATGGCACGCTACGGCTGGTCATTAGAGTCCTTGCGGTGGATGCTTTTTGAAGCGCTGCTGACGGCGCTGTTCTGGACTGACCTCGAAGAGCGGATATTGCCCGACGAACTGACCATCGGCGGTTCCTTGGCTGGCGCCGCATTCGCATTTTTTACGATGGCGCCGGGCGTAATGGGCGAATTGCTGTTGCCGCTACGCAAGCCCTATTGGCGCTCGCTAGCCAATTCGGGCATCGGAGGTATTTTTCTTTCCGTACCTGTCTGGCTGCTGGGCTTTACCTATTCCCGCTTGCGTAAACGAGAGGGGCTGGGGTTTGGCGACGTGAAGCTATTGTTTCTGATCGGCATCTTCCTGGGCCTCGAAAACGGACTGCTTGCTTTACTCATTGGCGCGGTATCCGGGTCGGTTCTGGGAATCGCCTATATCTACTTTGCCGGGAAAAAAGCCGCCGAATACGAGCTGCCTTTCGGGAGCTTTCTCTGCGTCGGCGCTGCGGCGGTTCCGCTGTTCGTGAAATGACGGAAAAGGCGAGACTTAAGCTGGAAATCGCGTTTCTCTTCGTGTACCATAGAACTTTACGTTATGAAGGAACTCCTGAAGGTCCTTGCGCCTGGCGACCCGGCCCGGCAGATTGCAGTCCGGCTTGACCCTAAACGCATTCCGGCGCACATCGCCGTCATTATGGATGGTAACGGGCGCTGGGCGCGCCAACGCAATTTCCCTCGCGTGATGGGGCACAAGGCCGGGGTGACTTCGGTCAGGACCGTGGTGGAAACCTGCGCGCAATTGGGGGTGGAAGCCCTGACCCTTTACGCGTTCTCGGTTGAGAATTGGAAGCGCCCCCGGCATGAGGTGGATATGTTGTGGCGCTTGCTGCGTGTCTACCTGCGCGGGGAACTAGCGAATCTAATGCGCAATGATATTCAGCTAGTGGCCATCGGACGGCTGGAGTCTTTGCCGTCGTTCGCGCAGCAGGAACTGGAAGCAGTGATCAGCAAGACGAGTTCCAATTGCGGGATGCGGCTCAACCTGGCCATCAATTACGGCGGTCGTACCGAGTTGGTTGACGCCATGAACGCCATGCTTGAAAACGCGCGGCTGGAGGGCAACCTGGATGCGCTGGAAATCACCGAAGAATCAATTTCCGAGCACCTTTATACCGCTGGATTGAAAGATCCCGATCTGCTGATTCGCACATCCGGCGAAATGCGCGTCAGCAATTTTCTGCTGTGGCAAATTGCCTACTCGGAACTGTACGTGACCGAGACGCTGTGGCCTGATTTCTCGCGGACAGACCTGCTGGAGGCCATCAGCGAATATCAAAGCCGGGACCGCCGCTTCGGCGGCTTGACGCGCACGCCTGGCGCGCAGATGGAAACTCCACAGTTTGTATTTGAAGAAGAATTACAATTGCCTTTGGCTTAGCGAGCCGATCGCATAATGAAATTCTTTCACTCATGAATCGCCTGATCACTGGAATCGGGCTGGCAGTTATTGGCGCGTACTTGATCGGTTGGGCCCCCGATCCCGTCTTCCTGGCCGCGGCGCTCGTGATGAGTCTGCTTTGCTATTGGGAGTACGCGGGCATTGTTGCCGCCCATGCCATTGCGCGCCCCGGAATTTTTGGCGCCCTGGCCGGACTCATTATTCTTTTCTGGCCCGGGCAAACGCTGCTGGGCGTCGGTCTTCTGCTAGTCTGCGCGTTTGTGGCCGCTTTCCGAGGGGAGGATTTGCGCGGCGTTCTGCCGCAAATTGCCGCCACGTTTTTTGGCGCCTTCTATACTTTTGCGCCCTGGAGATTTTCCATAGATCTGCGCCAGATCAGCCACCACCTGCTGCTTTTTGCGCTGGCGATTAACTGGGCGGGCGATACCGCGGCATATTATGCCGGGCGCGCCTTCGGCAAGCACAAACTTGCGCCCATTGTCAGTCCAGGGAAGAGTTGGGAGGGCGCGGTTGCATCAGTTCTTGGCTCAGTTCTATTCGGCGTGGTCTACCTGGAATATTTTGTGAAGAATCTGAGTTGGTGGCAGATTGTGATTTTGGCCGTGGCTGGGAACATTGCCGGTCAGTTCGGAGATCTAGCCGAATCCGCTATCAAGCGCGGCGCAGGCGTTAAGGATAGCGGGAACCTGTTGCCTGGCCATGGCGGCATGTTAGACCGCGTGGATAGCAGCTTATTTACTCTGCCTGTTGTTTACGCCCTTTATCTATTAGTTACTATTACGGTAAAGTAAGTAATTGATATTTTCTTTATTTCTCATTAAATAACTCCCTTGTAAGAAAATCGAAACGTGACGCTATTTGCATGAATCTGTAAGAAAGAACTGCTTCTGGAAGCGTTTAAGAGTTACCAGAAATAATAGACAGTTCTTAAAAATAGAATTCCAAAAATAGGGGTTTTGGGAGTAACAATGAGATCAAAAATTGCAATTGCAGGGTTAATATTATTCGGCGCGATGTCGCTTTTCGCCCAGGATACGGAAACAGAAAAGCCAGTAAGTCTGGGCTTTAAATTCGGCGTGCCGATTACAGATATGTTCAGCGCCAACAATGTTGGCTACCTCAATGGCAGCTTGCCCGGCTCTACCTATAATGCGTCCACGCCAAAATATATACTCGGCGTGACGGGTGAATTCCACCTGTACAAACGCTTCAGACTGGAAGTAGACGGCTTATATAAGCGCACTGGTTTTTCAACGTCTGGGTTATATGGCTCGACGGGAAGCAATTTTTACCAGAATACGGGCGCAAATATCTGGGAAATCCCGGCGCTGCTTAAAACCAATATTAAGGTAGGGCACGTGCGGCCGTTTGTCGATTTCGGCGCGTCTTTACGCCACGTTTCTTCCATTCAGAATAATCAATTTCTACCAGGTCTGGTGAGTGGAATTATTTTGAATAACGTCGACGGCCTGCATAACCGTAATACTTATGGTGGAGTAGCGGGCATTGGAATCACTTTCAAGCGCGGTCCAGTCACGCTTAGCCCGGAAGTTCGTTACACGCGTTGGGCGAACGAATCGTTCCAAACTAACGGTCTCCGCACGAATTTGGACCAGGGCGATTTCCTGCTCGGGATCACCTTCTAACTGTTCAAACTTGTTGGTTGACGGTCGCGGTTCTACTGCCGCGGCCGTTAATGAATCGTGCGCGTCTTGCGATTCATGTAATCGAGCAGTAAGTAGTTACCCAGCGTGTAAGGCGTGGTGAAGTACGCTTTGCCGCGGCACATCTGGGTTACTTTTTGCACGAATTGAACCAGCCCGTAATCACTAGCCAGCATGAAGGTGTTGATGAGGATGCCGCGCTTTTTGCAGCGCGCCACCTCTTCCAGAGTTTGGCTAATCACCAGCGGATCTAGACCGAAGGCATTCTTGTAAATGCGGCCGTCATCCAGCGTGAGCGCCGACGGTTTACCATCGGTGATCATGATGATCTGTTTCATGTCTTTCTTTTCCTGCGTGAGCAGACGCTGTGCCAGAATCAGGCCGTCGCGGGTGTTGGTGTAATAGGGTCCCACTTCCACGCGTGCCAGATCGGAAATCCGCATCTCCTCGGCCGAATCGTGAAACAGCACGCAGCGCAGCGAATCGCCAGGGTATTGGGTCTTAATGAGGTGCGCCAGAGCCAGGGCTACTTTCTTTGCCGGCGTGAAACGGTCTTCACCGTAAAGAATCATGCTATGGCTGCAATCCAGCATCAGCACGGTGGCGCAGGAGCTTTGGTATTCCGATTGATGCACGTGTAAATCGGAATATTCCAGATCGAGCGGCAGCTTGACGCCCTCGCGCTGCATGGCGGAAAAGAGCGTGGCGCTCACATCCAGGTTCAAGAGATCGCCATATTCGTAGGGCTTAGCGCCCCCGCTCGAATCGATCCCGGTGGCGAGATCGCGCGTGTCATGCGCGCCAAAACTTGATTTTCCCAGCGATCCCAGCAGATCTTTCAGCGTTTTGAAGCCCAGGAAATCGATAGCCTTGTCGGTTACCTCAAAATGCGTATGGCTTTCGGGGCCGCCTTGACCGCCTGGAGCCGAAGGTGCTTGCGGCGGATCGCCTTCACTATTGATATAGCCGGCGTCTTCCAGTTTTTGCGTGAGACGGTCAATCAACTCTTCGCGCTGTTGCGCCGACATCTCTTGCAAGCGCTCGCGCATTTGTTCGAGTTGATCGGGGTTGAATAGGTCGCCGCTCTCCAAGGCGCGCTCGATGGCGCGCTTTAGTTCGTCCAGCGTGTGCTCGTTCATCTCCGAGAACTGCATGTACGGGTCTTGATAGCCGCTTTTGAGCAGGTAGTCGGAAAGGGCGCGCAACAGATCTTCCATCTCGATGCCGAGATCTTCTTCGGAGAACTTGGAATACGCTACGCGCCTCATGCTATTAACCTTAGTTCAAATTGCGCCGGCCGCCGCCGGAGCCGCCTCTGCGAAAATCGCCGCCGCGCTCGCGCCGCGGATCTAAATCGTCTTTTCCGCGTTCTTCGCGCTGGGGCCGTTCGCCCGCCACAAACTCCAGTTCTTCGTTCCGGCTGACACGTTTGTGCGCGTAGAGTCCTTCCAGAATGAACTCGCCGGCCGAAGCCCGTAGCGCATCACTTTCACTTTCGCCCAATCCTAGTTTCTTGGTAAAGGCGAGCAGATCCTGTATCTGGCTCAGCTGCGTCAGCATCCGTTCAGCCGACATGCTGTCATCCAAGCGCAGCGATCCACCCAGTTCGAACCACTGCACTACTTGACGCAGATTGGCGCCGTCGAAATAGGATTGGTAGACCTTGCCCACGGCGTTGCGGATGAGTTCCCGCGCCACCGCGTCGGCGCCTTTCAGTTCGCCTTCATATTCCAACTCCAGCTTGCCCGTGATGGAGGGCAACGCAGCGTAAAGGTCTAAAATTCTCGGTACCGTGCTGGTCTCGCCGAGTTTCAGCGCCCGCTGTTCGGCGTTGGAAACTACGCTCTCCAGAACTGTAATCGGCAAGCGCTGCGATACGCCGGAACGCTTGTCGATGCGTTTGTCATCCCGCGCCAGAAACGCGATATTCTCCACCACTTCATGGATGTACGGCGGCACTTCCATCTCCACCGGCGACCGGCGGTTGGTCCACGCCTCTTGCCGGGTGATGGCCATGCCCTGCGAAACCAGCAGCGGGTAATGCGTGCGGATTTCACTGCCGATGCGGTCTTTCAAAGGCGTAATGATTTTTCCACGCGCCGTATAGTCCTCAGGATTGGCGGTGAACACGAGCATCACGTCCAGCGGCAAGCGCACCGGATAGCCCTTAATCTGCACGTCGCCTTCCTGCATGATGTTGAACAGGCCGACCTGCACCTTGCCGGCGAGATCAGGCAGTTCGTTGATCACAAACAAGCCCCGATTCGCGCGCGGCACGAGCCCGTAGTGAATGGTGAGTTCGTTCGAAATATCCCGGCCCGTTCGCGCCGCCTTAATGGGATCGATATCACCGATCATGTCGGCAATCGTGACGTCGGGCGTGGCCAGCTTTTCCACGAAACGTTCTTCGGAGGTGAGCCACTGAATGGGTGTTTCCTCGCCGAGCTCCGCTACCTTGTCCCGGCACTGTTTGCAGATCGGCCGCAAGGGGTGATCGCGAATTTCGCAACCCGCAATATACGGCATATGCGCATCCAGCAAGCGCGTGAGCATGCGGGCCAAGCGCGTTTTTGCTTGTCCCCGCAAGCCTAATAGGATGAAATTATGGCGTGACAGGATCGCGTTCACTACTTGGGGAATGACCGTTTCTTCATAACCCATTACGCCCGGAAAGAGCTCTTCCTTGCAATTTAATTTGCGAATCAGATTGGAGCGCAACTCTTCTTTAAGCGTGCGTTCGGGTTGAAGCTGGTCGAAATACTGACTGGCGCGAAGTTCCGCCAGCGTTTTAGGCAGGTCGAAATTAGGCATGTCTGGCTGGTTGCGGTTTGATTACGGCGGTTACGATTCAAGTCTAGCAGTGCATATCGAGGCTAGCCGGAAAACTCGCGGCGGATTCGAATGCTCCCTGGAGTCAATACTGCAAATGCACCGGGTAATTCCCACGCACGTTCCCGGATAGCTGCTGAAACTAGCGATGCTTTTGCTGCCGCACTCAGGCCAAGCAAACGGATTAGTAGTACGCCGGTTGATACCAGTTGCTGACGGAAAACCAATTCGCCAAAATCCTTGTCCGCTGTGATCAATACACTTGTTGAGCTTCGGCCTTCGCTCAGCACAATTTTATCGGCGATTCCGGGTGACATCTCCGCCGCGTAACTAACTTCGTAACCGTCGCGGCGAAGACGTTCGACGATTTGCCGGTCGACACCTTCATCGGCGAGGAAAGTCATTTGACCGGCGATTCAACCGGATAGGTGACGTCCGCCCGGAGTGCCTGAGCCGCAAAGTGAAGCGCCGCCCGTATCGAGTCTTCATTTAGCCGTGGATGCGCATCAATAATCTCCTCGGCCGTTTCCCCAGCCGCTAGTTTCTCTAAAATCAACTCCACGGTGATGCGGGTGCCAACGATAACGGGTTTACCCATCATTACTTCCGGGTCGGAAACGATGAGTTTTTTCTTTTCAAGCATGAGCCTGCCCCTATCGACCAGCCTAGCGCGGCCGGCGTTCGTCTTATCTTGCTGTTGACATTCGACAACAACTGATTTAAAGTGTAGGCAATCGACATCATGGCACAGGATCAAAGCAGGCTAGATCTTCTTCAAGGAACGCTGGATCTGCTGATCTTGCGCACGCTCCAAACCGGGCCGCTGCATGGTTGGGCGGTATCGGAGCGCATCCAGCAGATTTCGCAAGATGTTTTGCAGGTGAATCAAGGCTCCCTTTATCCGGCGCTGCACAGGCTGGAACATCGCGGCTGGATCAAGGCAGAATGGGGAATTTCGGAACTGGGCCGTCGGGCGCGCTTCTATCAATTGACTGCGGGCGGACGGAAGCAGCTGGATATTGAAACCAAAGATTGGGAAAAGTTGATTGCGGCGGTGGCGCGCGTTTTAAAGGAGGCTTGAGATGAACTGGCAGGATTTATTGCTGCGCGCAAATGCGATTGTTCGCCGCCGGCAGATGGAAGAAGATCTGGACGAGGAAGTTCGCGCTCATCTGGAGTTTCAAACACGCAAACATATGGCGGCGGGATTGAATGCCGCGCAAGCGCGGAGAAAGGCGCGCGTCGAATTTGGCGCCGTGGAACTAGCTAAAGAGAATTGCCGCGATGCCCGCCGTGTCAATCTCATCGACGATCTCCGTCAGGATATGTATTACGCCGTGCGCGCGCTGCGGCGCGACCCCATGCTGGCCTTGGTTGCTCTAATCACCCTGGCGATCTGCATTGGAGCAAACACCACGGTCTTCAGTTTGGTCAATTCGGTGATGCTGCGTCCGCTTCCATATCCCGCGCCGGACCGCCTCTACTGGATCACGGAACGCATGGGACGCGACCAGTCTGAAGTGATCATCGGCGCCGATTATTACAGCTTGCGGACTGGAAATAAAATCTTCGAAGACATCGCTGCCTATAACACCTTTACACTTAACCGGACGGGCGTTGAGCGGCCGGAACAGTTGGATGCGGCTCAAGTGACGCCGTCTTTTTTTAAAGTGCTTGCGACGCAACCGCTTATGGGGCGCTATCTTGCGGCGAGTGAAAAAGGCCCGAAGGCTCCGGCGGTGGTTGTTCTTAGTTACGTTTTTTGGCACAGCCACCTCGCCAGCGACCCACATATTTTGGGCAAGACGATTTCCCTGGATGGCGCTCCCAATACCGTAATCGGAGTTATGCCGCAGGGCTTTGACTATCCAAAGGGCGCATTGCTGTGGCAGCCATCCACACTGGACGAAGCCGGCCAACTGCCGCGGCTGGTGACCCGGCCGATGCGTCTGGTGAGCGTGCTGGCCCGGCTAAAACCGGAAACAAGCCGGCAGGCTCTTGATACGGATCTGAACCGGATGACGAACATCATCTACCGGGAGTACCCCAAGGAATTTGCCAGCGGCGGTTTTCTGAAAGGCATGCAGATCTTGGCGACTCCTTTGCAACGGCGCATGATTGGAGATCTGCGGCCGGCGCTGCTGGTGTTGAGCGGCGCGGTCGCTCTGGTTTTGTTCATTGCCTGCGCTAATCTGGCGAATCTTCTTTTGGCGCGTGCCACGGTACGGCGGCGGGAATTGGCAGTACGCATGGCGCTGGGCTCGGGCCGCGCGAGGATCGTTAAACAAGTTCTGACAGAGAGCCTGGTGCTGGCTCTGCCAGGCGGAGCGGCGGGCGTGCTCATTGCATTCTTTGCAGTTTGGGCGCTGAACGCCTGGAAGCCGCTGATCTTGCAGAACTATCCGCCGCTCACATTGGATATAACCACGCTGCTGTTCACATTAGGAGTAACGGTGCTGACGGGTTTGGTGTTTGGAACGGTTCCGGCTCTTACCGCGGCAGGTATCGGTATTCAGGAAGCGCTGAAATCCTCAGGCCATACGCAGACGGGGAATCGAGGAACGGGGCGTTTGCGCTACACGCTAGTGGTTGCGGAACTGGGAATGTCCTTGGTCTTGTTAATCGGCGCGGGTCTGTTGGGGAGAAGTTTTTTTAAACTCTCGACCGTGCCGCTTGGATTTTCGCCAGAAAACATACTCACGCTACGCTTCAATCTGACTGGATCGCGCTATGCCGCGGCGCAAAGCCAGGTGGAGTATTACGAGCGGGTGCTGGAACGAATTAAACAGCTTCCGCAAGTAAAACAAGCGGCTATCTCCGCCGATCTTCCGTTGAGCGGAGAACGGAATTCCGAGGGATCTCCGTTTCAAGTGACCGGCCGGCCTCCGCTTCCAATGGCTCAACAACCGAACACTAATATCAGCCGGGTGAGCCAAGAGTTTTTTGCCACTCTGGGCATTCCGTTGCGCAGCGGCCGTCTGTTCGATTCGCAAGATACGGTCCGGGCGCCGGACAATATTGTGGTGAACGAAGCCTTTGCCCGGAAGATTTTTCCGGGCGAAAATGCACTTGGCCACCAAATCTTCATTGGCCCCAACTTCCCTGTGCGTTGGACGATTGTCGGCATAGTAGGCAGTACGCGCGCGGGCCAGCTTGGCGTGGAACCCGAGCCGCTGGTCTACCGCTGCTTATGTCAGGGCGGAAGTCCGTTTGAGGGGCGTACCGGATTGTTGGTGAGAACCGCCATTGATCCGCGCAGCGCCGTGCACGCCATAGAATCCCAAATCTACAGCGTGGACCGCAATGAGCCAGTCTTCGATGTCAAGACCATGGACGAGCGCCTTGCGGACTCCCTCGCGCCGCAGCGCTTCCATCTGCTCCTGATCGGCATATTTGCTGTGATCGCGATTGGCCTTGCGGCGGTGGGTGTCTATGGCGTGATGTCTTATCTGGTCACGCAGCGATCGCGTGAGATCGGTATCCGCGTCGCGTTGGGCGCGCAACTGAAAGATGTGCTTCGTTTGACATTGGGCGAGACCTTGAAGTGGACTACGCTTGCGGCGGCCGCCGGTCTCGGATGTGCATGGGCGCTGACTCGCTATTTAGCATCGATGCTTTACGGAGTCACAGCGTTGGATGCCATGACTTTTGCGGCCATGCCGTTCTTACTCGTTGTCATTGCGCTGACAGCCACGCTTGCGCCGGCTTTGCCGGCGCTGCGCATTGACCCGGCTACAGTACTGCGCGAAGAGTAGCAAATCCACGGACTTTACAATGAGCGAATGACAACTACGGCTCCTGTCGTTCTTTCCGCCGAGCAAGTGGAGCAATTGCTGGACCTCAGGGAATTGATCGCAGTCATGGAAGAAGCGCTCATCGAACTCTCGGCTGGAAAGGTAATTCAACCGGTCCGCAGCATTATGCCGATTACGGAACATGCGGGTTGGCTCGGGCTGATGCCGGCGGTCTATAAAGACATGATCGGTACGAAACTGGTGACGGTTTTCCCCGGTAATGCCGCGCGTGACCTGCATACACATAATGCCACCATTCAACTCTTTCAAGCGGAAACCGGCGTGCCTCTAGCGATGATGGATGGCCGCGTGATCACTGCCTGGCGCACGGCGGCGGTCTCAGCCTTGGCCACGCGCGAGCTCTCTTCTCCGAATTCGCGCGTGCTTGCGATATTAGGAAGCGGCGTGCAGGCTCGCACTCACTACAAGGCCTTGAATATGGTCCGTCATTTCGAGGAAGTGAAAGTTTGGAGCCGCTCACTGGAACATGCCTCTCAGTTCGCTGCTGAGATTGGTGCGGTCGCCACGTCTTTAGAACAAGCCGTGCGCGGCGCGGACGTGGTGACCACCGTTACCAATTACATGGAGCCGTTCTTAGAACGCGCATGGTTGAAGGAAGGCGCGCACATCAATGCGGTGGGCGCAGTGGGAATGTGGGCGCGCGAATTACAGGACAACGTTTTCGAAAACGCCGCCGTCGCTGTTGAATCGCGCGAGGCCGCGCAGCACGAATCCGGCGAAATCATTCACTCGAAAAGCTCGATTTACGCCGAATTGGGTGAGTTACTGGCGAGGGTCAAGACTAAACCACCGTCCGGCAACACTATCTATAAAGGGCTTGGCGTAGCGGTCGAGGATGTCGCAGCCGCGCGACTGATTTACCGCAAAAGTTTTCAATAAACATCACCCCCGCGCACAGTAAACACAATTGTGATATGTTCTCGGTTCGTGAGCAGCCAAGACGCCACTCCGGTCGATTACCAGCTCAACTGGCGCAAGTTGCAGCAGGTTGGTCTTAACGCATATGAAGCGCGCTCCTATCTTGTCTTGATGGGGCACCCGCGCTTCAAGGCGTTGGAGTTAGCCGCGCGGGCGCATGTGCCGCGCCAAAAAGTCTATGAGGTGCTGGATAGCCTCGTCGAAAAAGGCTTCGCGCAGGTGGTGCAGGAGCGCACCAAACTCTTCTCAGCGGTGGATCCGACGCTGGCCATTCCTGGTTATCTGGCCCGGCGGATGAAGATGTGGCAAAACGAATTGACTGAGCAAGCCCGCATCGCCAGCGGTCTGATTGAAGACTTGCGAGCAGCCTACGTAGAGGGGCAAGACGGGCGGGGAACCCTTGATTTTCTAAGCTTGGTCAACGATCCTACGCAGACCGCGGTGCACTACCGGCGCATGCTGACCACGGTCGGTCACAGCTACGCCGAATTTTCACGGCCGCCATTTGCGGTGGATCCGCTGGATGAGCAGTTAGTAAAGGATGCGGCATCGCGCGGCATCAAATGCCGGCTGCTGATTGAAGCCGCGCCCATGGATCAAGCTCATCGCAGCCGCCTGGACGAATATCGCGAAGTTGGGATTGAAATTCGCTTTTCCAGCAGTCTTCCTTTGAAGCTGGCTCTATTCGACGGAAAATGCGGCTTGGTGGCGCTGTTGGATCCGGTGCTGACCCGGCCATCCTGGACCGCGGTCATCTTTGAGCATGATGGGTTCGCGGAAGCGATGTCCGGCTTATTTGAAAGCTACTGGGGCCGCGAGCAGGGCGGCGCGTAAGCTGGCAGGACAGCTATCCGCGCATTTGAAGCAGTACCGCGTCCCGGTCCAGAAACTCAATCGCCCGCAACCCCAACATCTCCGCGCCCTGGCAATTCGCAATGCGGTCGTCGAAAAAGATAGAGCGATCCGCCGGTACGCCTAAACCTTCTAGGCAATGTTCGTAGATAGCCGGCTGCGGCTTGACGGAACTCACCTCATAGGACAACGTGACATGATCGAAGCGCGCGAGACGGTCGGTCCGGCTCTTCAGCGTTTCGCCCAGGTCCGATGGCATATTCGAGAGCATTGCAATCCGCTTACCCAGGCCGCGCAACTGCGCGATCCATTCCCACATGGTCTCGTCGTAGTGCATCCAACTCACGCTATCGATCTCCATCAGGCGATCAATTGTATCCGGCTGGAACAGCGTGCCGGCGCCCTTGGCAATGCGCTGCCAATATTCGGCGCCGGTCACCAGGCCCTCGTCGTAGTCAAGGCGCGTAGCCCAATACAGTTCCGAGAGCGTTTCACTAGGTACGCCCGCAGTTTCGGCAAGCTGCTGCTGTTCGGCGCTGGTTTGATGATGCACCAGCACGCCTCCATAATCGAAAATAAAACCGTCGTACGAATCAACGAGCGCCATCAGTTACCTGTTCGCGGATCTTGTGGCTTCGGTGTCCTTGACTCTCAAAATAAGTTTGCATGGATGGGGATGGCAATCGATAATATCGAGAATATCCAGTGTAGCGGAGCAGCCAGGGCAGGAAAGCTAGCATTTCTAGCGGTGTGAACTGGTAGAATATAGTAGTGGCGTATTTTCAAGTTAAGTTGCAGCAATTGCAATAACTTGCCGAATTCCCCACCCAGTCACGTAGGAGCTCCTTTTGGCCGATAAAGACGGGTCCGGCGGCGGTGTGCTTTTTCCGCCCGGCGGCGATAACAAGAACATAATTCACATCAATATCGAAGACGAGATGAAGCGCTCGTACCTCGATTACTCCATGAGCGTGATCGTGGGCCGGGCGTTGCCCGACATCCGCGACGGGTTGAAGCCCGTGCACCGGCGCATTCTTTATGGTCTGCATGAAATGGGTCTGCATTTCAACCGGCCCACGCGCAAATGCGCGAAGATCGTCGGCGAAGTGCTGGGTAAATTCCACCCGCACGGCGACGCGCCCGTGTACGACTCCTTGGTGCGCATGGCGCAGCATTTCTCATTGCGCTACCCGCTGATTGATGGGCAGGGGAACTTCGGCTCGGTGGACGGTGATCCGCCGGCGGCCATGCGGTACACCGAAGCGCGTTTGTCGAAGATTGCCGGTGCGCTGCTTGAGGATATCGATAAAGAGACCGTTGATTTCCGTCCTAACTACGACGACAGCGAAGTGGAGCCGGAAGTTCTGCCCACGCGCGTACCCAATCTATTGGTGAACGGATCTTCCGGTATCGCGGTCGGTATGGCGACGAACATTCCTCCGCATAACCTGCGCGAGATCATCGATGCCTGCCTGGCGTTGCTGCATGACGCGCACACGCCTTTAGCCAAAATTCTGGAAATGGTGCCTGGGCCTGATTTCCCAACCGGCGGCTTCATTCTGGGGCGGTCCGGCATTCTCGATTACTACACGCGCGGACGCGGCAGCCTAAAACTGCGCGCCAAAGCACGCATCGAACCATTCGGTAAAGACCGCGAAGCCATTGTTGTCGATGAAATTCCGTTTCAAGTCAACAAGGCTCGTTTGCTGGAGCATGTGGCTGCCCTGGTAGGCGAAAAGAAGCTAGAAGGCATCTCCGATGCGCGCGACGAAAGCGACCGCGACGGAATGCGCATCGTGTTCGAGTTGAAGCGCGGGGAGCAGTCTGAGGTTGTGCTGAACAATCTCTATAAGCAGACGCAGATGCAGATCAGCTTTGGCGTGATCATGCTCTCCATCGTCAACGGCCAGCCGCGCGAGCTGGGCATTATCGACGTCATTAAGCGGTTCCTGGAGCATCGCGTCGATGTCGTACGCCGCCGCACGGACTACCTGCTCCGTAAAGCGCGCGAGCGCGAGCATCTGCTGCTTGGGTTCCAGAAAGCATTGGACCTGTTGGATGAAGTGATTTCACTCATCCGGGCCGCTGCCAGCCCGCGCCAAGCGCGCGAAGGTTTGGTAGCCACGTTCGAATTCAGCGAACGCCAGGCGCAGGCCATCATCGAGCTGCAATTGCAGCGCTTGACCGGGATGGAGCGCCAGAAGATCCTCGACGAACTCGCGGATATTCAGCGCATGATCGGCGAGTATGTGGAAATTCTCGGTTCCGAAAAAGTGCTGAAAGCGTTGATCGCCAAGGAACTGAAGGAAGTTCAAAAAGAATTTGGCGATGAGCGCCGCACGGAGATCATCGAAGATACCGGCGAGATTCGCTTGGAAGATCTGGTGCAGATGGAGGACGTTGCGGTCACAGT
>DASXGT010000159.1:0-44218 GCA_036488895.1 Bryobacteraceae bacterium
TACCTGCGCACGCGAAATTTCGGCGGTGGCGGCGTCTTCCATCAGGTTATAGATGGGTACGCAGCCGTTGCCGCCCAGCCATGATTCAAGGTATTGAATGCCGACGTCCACGTTCAAACGCAAACCTTCTTCGGTGATTTCGCCTTCCGGAACGGCCAGCAAATCGGCGGCTGTGACATGCACATCTTCCCGCTTCACGGAAATCTGATTCGGGCCAGGCATGAACTCGTCGAAGACCTGTTTCGCGATGGGAATCAAGCCGGGATGCGCGACCCAGGTTCCATCGTGGCCGGCTTTTACCTCGCGTAATTTGTCGAGCCGCACTTTTTCAAGCGCCGCCGCATTGGCCGCCGGATCATTCTTGATTGGAATCTGGGCAGCCATGCCGCCCATGGCGTGAATGCCGCGCTTGTGGCAGGTCTGAATCAACAGTTCCACATAGGACTTGAGGAAATGCTTGTCCATGGTCACCTTCGCGCGGTCAGGCAGCGCGAAGCGTGGATGATTGTGGAATACCTTGCTGAAACTGAACATATAGTCCCAGCGCCCGCAGTTCAGGCCTGCCGAGTGATCGCGCAATTCATACAGAATCTCATCCATCTCAAACGCGCCCAAGATGGTTTCAATCAACACCGTCGCGCGGATGGTTCCGTTCGGAATGCCCAGATACTTTTGCGCAAAGACAAACACGTCGTTCCACAGGCGCGCTTCCAAATGGCTCTGCATCTTCGGCAAATAGAAATACGGCCCGGAACCTTTTTCCATCAGGGCTTTGGCGTTGTGGAAGAAATACAATCCGAAATCAAACAGCGATCCTGAAACCGGCTCTTTGTTCACGAGCACGTGCCGCTCCACCAGATGCCAGCCGCGCGGACGCACAAATATAACGGCGGGATTGGGCCCCAGAGAATAGTTCTTTCCTTCCGGGCTCACATACGAGATCACCCCGCGGGTGGCGTCATACATATTCACCTGGCCCCAGATATTATTCAGCCAAGTGGGCGAGTTGGAGTCTTCAAAATCCGCCATGAAGACTTTCGCTCCGGAGTTCAAGGCGTTGATTACCATCTTGCGGTCCACGGGGCCGGTCAGTTCGACGCGGCGGTCCAGCAGATCTTCGGGAATCGGTGCGACGGTCCATGCGCTCTTCCGGATGGATTCTGTTTCAGGTAGGAAATCCGGCAACTGGCCGGCGTCAATCGCAGCTTGCCGCAGAACGCGTTTTTCCAGCAGATCGCGGCGTCTCGCGTCAAAGGCCCCATGCAATTCGGCGACAAATTGCAGCGCTTCCGGGGAGAGGATGTTCTGGCATTCGTCAGGCACGGCGGCAAGAATGGAAGCGGCCTTGGCCTGGGACGTGGAAGTACTCATCAATGATCTCCTTGGGTGCGTGGTTTCATATCGTGATACTCAATCTCATCGCGCCCTATTCCCTACGATATACCAGCTCTTTTGAAGCATTGTCCCTCCAAAACGAACCGGATAAGCCGATATGAATATTTGCCATGAAAAGAAGTTGGCTTCTTGCCCTTGCCTTCGCCGTCGCGCTTTGGTTCCTAGCGCCAGCGGCCTATCGGAAGTTGAGACCACCCGGCGCTCCCGGTGCTTCACTGGCCAGAAGCACCGTGACTACCACTGAACCGCCACCAGCCTACATCAGATCGTTGCGGCCGGCCTATCCCTACTCCGTCATACCGGGTGGGGCATACTCGCCGCAAGAATTGCGGCACGCTAACGGCAAAGACGACGTAGTTCGCGCCCACTATGCGGATTTCAATGTGAAAGATGCCTGGGTAGTGAAATTGACAACGGACCGCTACCAATATGTTTCGTATCGCCTGCAGAATCAAATTTACTGGACCGCGAAGAAGCTTCGCATTCCGGAGGGCGAATATTTGTTGACTGACGGCATCCATTTCGCGCGCGCCCGCTGCGGAAACCGGCTTTCCGAACAACCGCATGCGGAAATCAGTTCGCTGGAACCGACGCCTACCGCGCTCTCCTTACCGGCGTTCCGGCCGGGTTTGGTGTCGAAGCTGGATTTGGATCAGACGCCTCCGCTTTCAGTAGAGGGGCAAACCCCAGCAGACCCGGCGCCTCCGACAGCGGCCTTTGTCCCGCCTAATTCGGCTACCAAAGTTCTGCTGGAGCAATCGCCGGAATTGCAGGCGGCAACTCCATCCGTGCCCGTGGGACCGCCGCCATTTCTTGTCATCGCCCCTGGAACATCCGGTTCTACTCCACCGCCTTCCGGTGGTACGGCGAATCAGCCGCCTGACGTTCCGCCCCATGGGCCGCCCAGTCCGCCAGCCGCCCCGTCGCCCGTTCCGGAGCCGGCTAGTATCTACCTGTTCCTGATCACGTTTGCGGCCGTCCTTTGGGGTCTCACGCGCGCGATGGCTGCTGAAGAAAAACCACATGCCGAAGCGCCCAAGGCTTCATTCACCGATGATCTTGACTAGTACGCGCTTACGCCGCCGACCGTCGAACTCGCCGTAAAAGATCTGCTCCCATGGGCCGAAGTCCAGCTTTCCTTCCGTTACCGCTACGACTACTTCCCTGCCCATCACCTGGCGTTTCAAATGTGCATCCGCGTTGTCTTCGCCGGTGAGGTTGTGGCTGTACCGGGAAACCGGTTCGTGCGGCGCTAACTGCTCCAGCCACTTTTCGTAATCGCGATGCAGGCCGGATTCATCGTCATTGATGAACACGGAGGCGGTAATGTGCATAGCATTTATCAGGGCGAGACCTTCTTTAATGCCGCTCTCGCCAAGGCATTCCCGCACCTGCCCGGTGATGTTCACGAAACCCCGGCGCGACTTTATCTCAAACCACAGTTCTTTTCGATAGCTCTTCACTTTTTCAGGCTAGCCGACTGTTTACGCCGAAGCGGACAAGGCGCGCAGCAGCGGCGGGGGCCGGACGGCCATGATATCCATCAAGCGAGGCGTCTCTCGTCCGCATGGACAGGCTTCCTTCAGCACGCGGCCGCGCAGACCGGTGCGCAGTCCATAGTTCCCAGGGCTGTCTAAAATCAATTCGTCCTCGACGGCCCCGAGTTCCACGCCAGGCTCCAGATGCCAGCCCTCATGCGCTTCACACTCAAAGGCCAGCAAGCTCTTGTCCGGCCCCATGAATAGCTCAAATACGGGTACGCCAAAGCTTTGCCACAACACCACGCGCACGACATCGGAAAGAGGCTTCGATCCGCAGGCCGTTAACACAACGATGGCATGGTCCACGCAGGCCAGATCCACGATGCCTAAATCCATCCGCTCGGCCAGGCGCTGCAGGTCCCCGGCATAGCCGACGACGACGCGCGGCCGAAAGGTTTCGAGCTCCAACCACCTTTCCGGAACAAACGTTTCCACGCCGGCAAAGCGGGGAGTTTCTGTTAATTGCGCAATCCGCACCTTGGGGTCCGCTGGAAAAGGCAGTAAAATCCGTTTTTGTTGCGCTGGCTGCATCCGCAACAGGTTGATATTGAACTTCGTCATTGCACCGCTCGGAACAAGAGTAGGTTGAAGGCGGCGAAGTTTAGCTTCAGGTTATTCCGAAAAACGCGCGGAATGCAGGCGCTCCAGGTTTAAGCGTAAGATTTGTGACGCTTGCGACTCATTGAGACCCAGTTCATAGAGGGCCGTGCTCTGCTGGTCGAAGATGGCCGAGTTCCATCCCCTCGGGAAAAAACTGGAATCGGTTCCGAAAATGAGCCGCTCCACGCCGAGCAGGTCAATCGCCCGGCGCAGCACGGTGCGGAGGTCCAAACCTTCGTAGCTCATCCAATGGTTGCTGCTGGATGTATCCAGAGAAATGTTCGGGCACAAATCCGCCAGCATCAAGGCCTCGCGAAATAACCCTGCGCCAAAGTGGGGTACTACGAAGCGGATTTGCGGGAAATGCAGCGCCACCGGGTGCAGGCTCAGCGGATTAGAGTAGCGCAAGTCAAACTGGCTGGGCAGGCCTAGCTTCTTCCGGACGCCCACGCTAATCGCCCCGCAGTGCACAAAAACCGCCAGGTGCGAATCCGAGGCCACTTCCAAAATCGGCACCAGGCGCGGATCGGTCATGGCGTAGGTGTGCATGGCGGGAAAAAGACACAGGCAATGTAGGTTTGGGTTGGCGGCGGCGGTTTTTACGCGCTCCAGGGCATCGGCCTGGGTCGGATCCAGCATGAAATACCCATAGAACCTTCCCGGATGGGCCGCTACGGCCGCGGCGACGCTTGCTTCATCTCCCGGCATGCTGGCGATGAGCGCGGTCCGTTGTACCGTGTGACGATCGAGTTCCGCAATCCAGCGGCTTGCCAGCGTTACCGGATCCTGCTGGGGTATTTCCCAGGTTAAGAGCGGACCCAAAGCCTCAGCGTCCACGGCCTTTTTCTGCCGGGCAAGCGCCGCGTAAAACGAATGCGAAAAGAAGTGGACGTGCGCATCATTGACGGGGATTTCGCCCCACGAAGTTTTAGCCATGCTCGAAGCGATTGTAGCTGGCTGCCCGCTGAGCCGTTAATCAAAACTTCATCGCGGCTCACTGTCTTTAGCGGAAACACAGACTTGCCCGCGCCATCCAATGACTCAGAAGGCAGCAAATAACGCTGCACGGAACTCACCAAAGGAGATTCCATATGACCAAAAGAATTGGTATTCTCAGTCTGATTTTGGCGGCGGGGATGGCTGTATTTCAACCTGCCGCGGCTTTAGCGCAAGATTGGGGTGATCGCGGAGTTCGCGATCGGGCCCCACGCCGCGAGGAGCGCGTTTTCCGGGAACAGGAACGCCGTGACTTTCGCGCTCCCGTGCGTGGGCCGGAATGGCGAGCACCCTATGTAGAGCGCTCCTATCGCGACGGCCGTGACCGCTCGTACGGTTACGTCTACGCTGCTCCTCGCTACGACCGCTACTATTACGAACCGGCGCGCCCTTACAACTGCCGTTAGTTAGCGGGTAAATCAGCGTCAGGACCCAAGTAGGCAATACTTAGGTCCTGACAGCGGTTATATAGTGGTGCGCCGTCCCGACACCACGCTAATCAGGAACAACACTAGGAAAATGACAAAGCAAATTTTGGCGATGCCTGCCGCCGCACTTGCTATCACCCCGAATCCAAGCAAACCCGCCAGAATGGCGATAATCAAAAATACCCAGGTGTACCAGAGCATATGTGTTTTTCTCTCCTCGGCTATGTTAAAAGCACGTTGCGTGCCAGCCGGGAGATCTATACCAATCAGTACATTTCCAAGGCTTTAGCGGCATTTCCGCTAATCGGCATATATTTTAAACAGGAAGTAAATGCTAGAGTGCGAAATTAATACGTGGTAAGCCATGTACTCATTGCGAATTATTTGTTCGGAAGAAGAGGTTGATGCGCTTTCCGGGGAGTTGTGGGACGCAGGCACGGTAGGAGTGCAGGAACTGGACCACGAACGCCATGGTTCGAGTGATGACGCCGTACTGTTGATTGCGAGTTTTGAAACGAATGACCACCGCCCGGTTCTGCTGCAGCGCTTTGCCGGGTACTCGCCGGAGTGGGAGCAGCAGAGCGCCATCGATTGGGTGGAAGAAACACAGCGGGCTTGGCCTGGCCGTGAAGTGGGCACCCGTTTCTTTTTAACTCCGCCCTGGTGTCCGGATGCAACACCGCCGGGCCGTTTGCGGCTCGTTCATAACCCCGGCTTGGCTTGCGGCACCGGGGAGCATTTTTGCACGCAGCTTGCGCTCATCGCGCTCGAACGCTGCATTCATCCAGGGGATAGGGCCGTGGACGTGGGTACCGGCTCCGGCGTCTTGGCCATAGCAGCCTTGCAACTGGGCGCGGCATTGGCGATAGGCGTTGACACCGATGAAGCGGTATTAGAAGCAGCCCGTGAGAACTTCGAACTCAACGAACTCACGCCCATGCTGGCCACGGGATCGGCCGATTGCCTGGCGGACGGTTGCGCGGATGTGGTGGTGGCCAATATCAGCGCCACGATACTCATATCGATGGCGGGCGATCTGCTGGGATTGTTGGGCAATGAAGGCTATCTCATTCTCACGGGCTTTCAAGCAGCAGAGCTGGCCACTTTGCAGAATATCTTCGCCTCAACCAACGTCACTTCTTCGCTGGTTTTTTCTTTGGATGATTGGAACTGCCTGTGCTTGCAGTTTTCTTCGTAGCCGGTTCCTGCAAGCGTTCCAGCGCATGCTCCAAGCGTTGGTCGCCATCCAGTACCGGCGCGAACAGATCGCCCAGCGCGCGAAACCGCTCCAGCACGTTGTCAATGTGAAAGGCGCCCGGCCGCAGCCCGCGCACGACTTCTTTCCATTCGAGCGGCGTCGCGACCGGAGCACCGTCATAAGCGCGCACGACGTAGGGCGAGGAAATTGTTTTTCCCGTACCGATCTGCAAATAGTCGAAATACACCCGGCCCTTCTTGCGCTTCTCCACCGAGCGCGGGGTCGTGAATAAATCCGGCGCGCGATCCACCGCCAGATGCGAAAGAATCTCGGCGAATCCGCGCACTTGTTCATAGCTGTAAACCGGCTCCAAGGGGACGTAAATGTGCATCCCGTCGCCTCCGGTCGTTTTGGGGTAGCCGTTCAACCCAAATTCCGACAACACGTCGCGAATGACCAGTGCCGCTTCCACGATTTCGTCATAGGAAGACTCAACCGGATCCAGATCGAGCAGCATCCAATCGGGATGCTCCAGGCTGCCGGCGCGGCTCATCCATGGGTTCTGATCTATGCAGCCCAAGTTCACCAAATACAAAAGGCTGGCGCGGTCATTAGCAAGCGGATAATGATTCGTCTTCGGCGGATGATGTTCAATAATCGGTTCGCACTTCAACCAAGCCGGAAATCCAGTGCCCGCGTTCTTCTGAAAAAAAAACTTTTCCGCAATGCCGTTCGGGTAGCGCTTCATGGAAAGCGGCCGGTCTTTCAAATGCGGCAAAATCCATTGCGCTACCTCGTTGTAATACGCCAGCAGGTCGCGTTTCTTCCAGCCGTCTTTGGGGAAAAACACCTTGTCCAAGTTGGTAAATTTCAGCCTATGGCCGTCGATATCCGCCGTGAGCTCTTTTGCGCTTAGGTCCAGCGCTTCCCCGCCCTCGCGCACCGCTTCTTTCGCTGCCTTGTCATTGCGCATTCCAACAAATACCGGAGCACGCAACATGCCATCCTGCGTCCACTCCAGGAAACGGATCTGGCACACCACCTCGGGCCGGACCCACGTGGTGGGGTCTTTCATGGCCGGTTTGGGTGTAAGCGGGCAATGTTTGGTGATCAAAGGCTGCAAGCGGTCAAAAATGGCCTTCATCAGCTTCTGGTCGAATCCGGTGCCTACCTGCCCTACGTGGCGAAACTTCCCATCCTCGGCCACGCCCAACACCAACGCGCCGAAATAGTCCCGTTCGCCTTTGGTAAAACCCGCGATGACGAATTCCTGCTCTTGCAAGACCTTGAGTTTGAGCCAGCGCGCGGACCGGCCCGCCTCATATTTGCTGCGCGCGTCTTTGGCCACGATTCCTTCCAGGCCCATCTGCCGTGCGGCTTCGAACATTTGCTCGCCGCTAGTATGGAACGCCTCGGAGATGCGAATGGATTGGTCCGGCGTCACAATCTGGCTCAACAGGCGCTGGCGATCTTCGAGAGCCACGCCGCGCAGGTCGTAGCCATCGGCATATAAGATGTCAAACAAGAAGAGCGTCACCGGCGTGCTTTCCATCAGGCTGGGCACGTTGTTGGCATTGGCCCCGATGCGCGGCTGAATCAATTCGAAGCGCCCGCGCCCATGCTCATCTAATGCGCAGATCTCTCCATCCAGCCAGGCGGTTTTCGCGTTCACATGCTCCGGCAGGTTGGCAAATTCCGGGTACTGCTTTTCACAGCGGTTGCCACGCCGCGTCTGTATTTCCAGCTTGCCGTTTTTGATGAGGCACAGCGCTCGGACGCCGTCCCATTTGATTTCGTAGACCCAATGCGCGCCACCCGGCGGCTTCGTCACGGCGGTCGCCTGCATGGCATCCAGACTCGCGGGCACGTCGGCCTTGCGCGCGCCTTTTACGTCAGCCACACTCACGGGTTGAATGTCTTCGGCAATTTCTTCCTGGGTGCGCTTAGTGGCGACGCTCCAGGCGAAGCGATCGATATCGTAATCGGTGACCACGTGCTCGTCCTGTTTCTTGATCAGCAGCCACTCGTTCCCTTTGTTCGAACGTGTTTTGCTTGGCTTCATCCGCACAATCGCAAAGGAACCCTTGAGCTTGACGCCGTGCAGTTCGAACTTGAAATCGCCGCGCTCGATTTGCCCGTCCGCGTCCGGCTCGCCGATCACTTCGTAGGTGCCCTTGTCCCACAGCATGACGCTGCCGCCGCCATAATTCCCTGCCGGGATGTTGCCTTCGAATGTGCCGTAATCGAGCGGGTGATCCTCCACCTTCATGGCCAAGGCTTTGCGCGCTGGGTCCAGGCTGGGCCCTTTCGGCACGGCCCAGCTCACCAATACGCCATGCACTTCCAGCCGGAAATCATAGTGCAGATGAGAGGCGTCATGCCGTTGCACGCAAAAGAAACCGCCGCGCTCGCCCTGCTGCTCTTTTGGCTCGCGAGGCGGCGGTTCCGGGGTTTTTTCAAAATTCCGCTTATCGGCGTACTCTTTGAGGGGCATCTCTGCGCACATTATAAGAATGTGCGATCAGGCCGGAGTATCCAGGGCTTCCAGAACCGGCTGGCTGGGCTCCAAGTCTTCCGGACAGGGCGGCGCCAACGCCCCGGCCTGCCGCAGAGCTTGCACCACGCCAACGAAATCCCCGGTGTTCCGGCGCCAACTGTTTCCGGAACCGAACACGGCCCATGCCAACGCAGTCGAATCGTAATCTCGCGATTTCAATTCCAGCGTGGGTTGAAAACGGAGAATTTCCCGTGTCATCTCCGCATTGCCGTTGAACGCGGCCCAATGTAATGCCGTTGCTCCCATCTCTCCGCGCGTATCTACCATCCAACCCGCCGTCAGCATTAGCCTGACCGCTTCCGTGTTGTTGTTTTGAGCGGCGTTCGGCAGCTTCCGTTGTTCCTCTTCCGACAGGCTCTTTGCCAGATCAGGCCGCTTGCTCAAGAGCTCCTGAAACGCCGCTTCATCGCCTAGCTCGCATGCGAGCGCTAGCTTAAGTTCCGCTGGCGTGCGCTCCATCAATAAACGAAAAACAGACTCATGCCCAAATTTCCGAGCCACTGTGTGCGCGGTACGGTGCGCACCCAACATCCAGATGTAAATGGTTCCACCCGAGCGCGGATTCAGCTTGGGAAACCACTCTTCCGATACGTTCATGCGGATACAATCCGGATTGCGATCGAGATGCGACCGCACCAGCTCCGCGTCACCGAGCGCGGCAGCCATCAGAATGTCTGTTTGGCATCCGCGCGATATCAGATAACGCGCCACATCCTGCCGGTCTCGCGGAAAATGCCGTTTCTGCTCCACGCGCAGCATGTATTGGGCCGGCGTTGATTCATGATCGATGTCACGCGCGTCAATCGCTGCGCCATTCGACAACAGGAACTCGGCGATTTCAACGGTGGAGGCGAAATGCAGCGGCGTCTGGCCATCACCGCCGCGCGCGTGCACCGCATCAGGGTGAGCCTTTACCATTTCCCGCAGCTTGTCGAGCATTCCGAGGCGTGCCGCTGCGTGCGCATCCAAGACGGCGCCGCGCTCAGTCAGAAAAGGCGCTATTTCGGGATCACAATCGTCCAGCAGGCCAAACCCGCCGGCCCACCACTCGGTCCGTTTGTGAATGTCCGCGCCGGCTTGCAGCAGAACGTCAATGGTCGCCCGGTCACTCCGCTGCACGGCGGCGAACAATGGGTGTTGGCCAAAACCGTAGTTTGGCAGCGGATCATCGATCTTGGAGCGCAGTTCCGGATAGCGGTCCAAGACAGCGCGTACGCGCACGGAATCGCTTTCGCATACAGCAGCTTTTAGCTCCTCCAGCGGGGTCCGCGCCTGGGCTTCCACCTGTGCTTTCAGCTTCGCCCAAGTGGCGAAACCATATTCGTTGGCGAGCGCGTGCTGCGCATACGCCAATTTGCCGTGCGGCATGCCGCTCAGCAGTTCTTTGGCTTGCTTTTTAAGATATTCGAGATTTGGTTTTTCGGGTAGCAGTCGAGACATTACTCCTCCTTCTATGGCCCGGTGTCCGCTATGACGGGCAGAAGAGAGGTCAACTCTCGTGCTGAAAGACGCATCAGGCGGGATCATCCCTTTCCGCGGACGGGGTGCAACCTGAATTGCGGATTTTATTTTATCAGGCTTGGCTTAATTGGGTTTGAGAGGCGTCGTCATTTCCATTCGCGCCTACAAACACACGACGTTTCACGAACACCGTTTTCAATCGCGCATCGAAGCGCAATTCTTCATTCGTGTCGCAAGGCAACAAGCGGGTATACGCGCGCCGCGCGGCGGGCAGGTATCCAGGCAGAAAGCAGCGCCACAATCATCAGAATTCCGGTTACGGCGAAAAATGTGACAGGATCGTTCGGCGTAACTTCGAACAGGAACTTTGTCAGTACGCGAGTAACTGCCAAAGCACCAAGCGTGCCGATGAGCACGCCGCTCCCCGCTAGCACCAACGTACGCCGAAGCACCATCCAGACAACATCCTTCTCCTCGGCGCCCATCGCCATTCGGATTCCAATCTCGTGTGTGCGCTCCGCCACTGAGCACGCAAGCACTCCATAGATGCCGACCGCCGCGAGCAACAGCGCCATGAGCGAAAATATTCCAAGCAGGCGCGTTTGAGATCGGGCCTCCGTTATCGTATCCGCGATGATGGCTTCCATCGTGGTGACCGATTGAGTCGGCAAGTCTTGATCCGCATTGTGGAGAACTGCACGAATTCCCGATGCCATAGCGACCGGGTTTTCCCTCGTTTGAACCACGAAACTCATGTGGCGGAGAAAGAAGGGTTGGTTTACCTGACGGTATGGCTGGTAAACGCTCGCACTGAGTGCGTCCGCTAGGCTCCGCTGCCTCACATCGCGCACAATGCCAACGATGGTACGCCAGTCTCCTGGCTTTGGCTTGTCTTCCATCGAAATTCGTTTGCCGATCACGTCCCCCTCGGGCCAGAGCCGGCGTGCAACGGACTCGCTGACAATCACTACGCTGGGTGCGTTCGAATTATCGCGTTCAGTGAACTGGCGACCCTTGAGCAGGCGGAGACCCATCGTGCGAAAGTAGTCTGGACTGACCACCGGTTTGTTCACAAGGAAGCCGCGTGGCAGGCGCCGCCCGTCTTCGAGTTGAAAGTCTCCCCACACTAACTCTGGCCTAAACGGTATCCAGTTCACCGCAGCAACAGATTCAGCTCCCGGAAGCGACGAGAGCGCTGCCAGGGCGCTTTCATCGAGCGCCCGCATTTGTGCGGCGGTGCGATACCGCGAGTCCGGCAAATCGACCGTCACCGCTAGGATGTTCGTCGACTGGAAGCCCGGATCTACCGAGCGCATTCTCAGAAAGCTTCTGACCAGCAAGCCAGCGCCCGTAAGCAATACAAGGGCCAGCGCAATTTCCGCCACTACCAATGCTCCGCGAAGCCTTTCGCGCTGTCCGGTGACGCTTCGTCCCCCCTCGCTTGCAGCTTCCCGCAATTCACGCCGGGTTGCTTGTAGCGCAGGCGCGAGGCCGAAAACAAGACCAGTCACCAGAGAAAGACTGAACGTGAACGCAAGTACCCAGCCATCAAGATGAACGTTACCAGCGCGCGGAATCTTTCCCGGCGGCAGGAGCACCAACAGCGCTCGTACGCCAACGATTGACAGCAGAACACCTAGCGTTCCCCCCGCCAAGGAGAGCAGCATACTTTCCGCGAGCAACTGACGCACCAATCGCCACCGGCTTGCGCCCAAAGCCGCCCGAACGGCGATCTCTTGCCGGCGGGAAGCCCCTCGAATGAGCAACAGATTGGCAAAATTCGCGCAAGCAATTAGGAAAACAAACGTGACTGCACCCGCGAAAAGCAACAACAGCTTTCGCACATCGGCGACGAATAACTCTCTAAGAGGAAGGATGCGCGCAACAAAATCATTCCGGTTCTCTCCCTCGCCGAGCGGTAGTCTGGCTGCAAATGCCTGCAGTTCCGCTTGCGCTTGTTGCGGCGAAACACCGGGCTTCAACCTGCCTATCACCGGCCGGATAGATGAATTGTGCGGATTGAGCCGGACTTCCATTCGCTTCCATAAGTCCGCGCCTTGAAATGTGAAGCTTGGCGGCATAACGCCAGTAACCGCATAGCTGACGCCATCGAGAGTTATTGCCTTACCGACTGTCGTGGGATCGCCTCCAAAACGGCTATGCCAGAGCTGGTCACTCAGCAGCACGACATTCGGGTCCGCTTGTCCTTCGGGAAGAAAGCCATGCCCGATCGCAGGGTGTACACGCAACACTCCCAAGAAATCCGGCGTAACGGTCAAAGCATTCACCACTACGGAATCTCCAGCGCCCGTCAATGTAACCGGCTCTTTGCCAAAAGTAGCGATATTTTCGAAGACCTGGTCCTGATGGCGGAACTCGAGGTAGTTACGGTCCGACATATTCGGGCCAAAAGGAACAAACGGATTGTTCTTCGGCGCGTACGAAACCAGGAACAGACGCCCAGGCTCATAGAACGGTAGGGGCTGGAGCAGAACGGCATTGACAATAGTGAAAACAGCTGTGTTCGCGCCGATGCCAAGGGCCAGCACCATCGCAGCGACTATTGTGAATCCGGGTGTCTTGGTCAGGACGCGGAACGCATAACGTGCATCTTGCAGCAAGTCTTCAAACCAGTGGACCCGGCGCGCATCACGGCACTCCTCCTTTCGTTGCTCGATCCCGTCCATCGCCCGTCGCGCCGCGTAGCGGGCCTCGTCCGGCGTCTTGCCCGCGGCTATTCCTTGTTCGATCCGTTGCTCAAGATGGAGCTGAAGTTCCTCTTCCAACTCCTGTTCCGTCTGGCTTCGGCGGAAGAGCGAGCGCAGCCGAAGCGGAATTGTGTAAAACCAATGCTCCAGGCGCATGCTCAAGCCTCCTTCAGACGCACCACGGAAGTAATGGCATCGGACAGCCGTTTCCAGTTGGCCGCCTCTTGTTCAAGGTGACGCCGTCCGAGCCTGGTCAGCATATAGAATTTCGCGCGCCGCCCCAGTTCGCTCGTCTTCCACTCGGCCGTAATCCATCCCTCCTGTTCTAGCTTGTGGAGCGCAGGATAGAGCGAGCCGTCACTGACGCGCAGTACGTCGCCCGAGACCTGATTCAGACGTTGGCTGATTGCCCAACCATGCATCGGCTGCAGCGCCAGTATTTTGAGCAAAAGCAGATCCAGCGTGCCTTGAACAAGATCAGAAGGTTTACTCATCGGTTATGACCTCGATTACCGATAACAATATACAGCAACATGTCCTCGGTAAGCAAGGTCAATATTTTCGTGTCGCAAGGGGAGTTATTCATTGCGCAGGGCGGAGGCGCGCCAGGACGCAGAAGTTTCGGCTGTCATCAATCTCTTGAAGTCCTGTCTCCGGCAGCGGCATCCAGAGATCGACGGCGCGGTCACGATAGAGCCCTTCCAGCCAGTCCGGCGCAACGCCGCTCACGCGAGCATTTGACGCCATTGATGCGAATCTGTTCACCGTGAACATCAGCCTTAGCGCCGAACTCGCTTTGCCAGATGCGATGGCTGATGACAACTCCATTTTCCAGCGAAAGGTTGAGCACGCCGGCGAGATTAGACGTAACGGCCGCGACTGAACCAATCGCAGATTGGCCCGCCGCCGCAATGGTGCTCGGCGATACACGCGCCGCGCCAATCCATTCGAACGCTTTGGGATCACGCTTGAGCGACAAATACTCTTGATACGACAGCGGGCCTGCTGCACGATGTGGGTCCTGCCTGAAGATCGAAACAACCCTGCCGGCCGATGTGAGCGGATTATTGGATTTGGTCAACCCTCGAATGAATCCGTACACGGAAACGTTGCTGCCGATGCCAAGCGCAATGGTGATCAACAATGCCAGGGTCAGGCCTGGCGCTCGCACAAACTTTCTCGCTGAATATCGGATTTCGAAAAGGAAGGGAGGCAAGCCCCAATCTAGAGTGCAACCTGGATGCGTCGGCTGGAAGACCTTTTCTTTAGATTTTTCTGAGATTCCGGAGACGACGTGTCCGGTTCCGCGCGAAGAACGTTCGGATGCGGACACCTAACGCTCACTCCTTCGTTCGGTGGCAATTGGATTGGTACCCTGAAAGTGATCTTCCGAAATTGACCATTCGCGCTGTCATGAACTTTTCAGAACAGCTCAAAAGCCAGCTCGATATCGTTGACGTCGTCCAGCACTACGGTGTGGCGTTAAAACGTCAAGGCTCCGGACCGCGTTATGTCGGCTTATGCCCTTTCCATTCTGAAAAGAGCCCTTCTTTCAGCGTCCAAAGCGCGCTCGGCTACTATCACTGTTTTGGCTGCTCCGCAGGTGGCGACGTTTTTAAATTCGTGCAGCAAATGGAAAGCCTCACCTTTCCCGAAACGCTGAAAGTGCTGGCGGAACGCTACGGAATTCCCATGCCGGAGCGACAGCGCTCCAATGATCCGGAAACACAACGCTATGCGGCCTTGCTCGAAATGCATGAGCTGGCGGCCACGCTCTTTCAGGATAATTTGCGCGGAGGCGCTGGAGCCGAAGCACGGGGCTATCTGGAATCACGCGGCGTGGCGCGCGATTCCATAGATGAGTTTCGCCTGGGCCTGTCTGATGCTTCCGGCCAGCAACTGGTGCAGCGCCTGCAGCGGTTTGGTCCCGAATTGATGGAAGAATCCGGTTTAGTCCGGAAGCGGGACAGCGGCGGCTATTACGATTATTTTCGCGGACGTCTGATGTTCCCCATTCATAATGAGGCGGGCAAAACCATAGGCTTCGGCGGCCGGGCCTTGCGCGCCGAGGATGAGCCTAAATATCTGAACTCGCCCGGCACCAAGTTATACGACAAGAAAGCTGTCCTCTACAATCTGCATCGCGCCAAGATTGACGCACGCAAGCAGGAGCGCATGGTGCTGGTGGAAGGCTACATGGACGTGATTGGCATCTACGCGGCAGGCATTCACGAAGTAGTTTCCGTCAGCGGTACAGCGCTGGGCCACGAACAAGTGCGCGTGATCAAACGCCAAATCTCGCAGCGGCAAGCCAGTACCGGCCAGATCATCCTCAATCTGGATTCCGACCGGGCCGGCGCAACCGCCACCGAAAAGCATATTACCCCGCTGCTCGCCGAAGGGCTGCGAGTGAAGGTGCTCGAAATTCCCGGCGGACTCGATCCGGACGAATACATTCAGCAAAACGGCGCGGATGCCTACCGGAAACTGCTTGATGGCGCCGGCTCCTATTTCCACTGGTTGGCGGACCGCGCCCGTTCGAACTTCGATATGGGCACCGCGGAAGGCCGCATGGATGCGTTCAAGTTTCTGTGGCCTACGCTGCAGCAAGTGCACGACAAGTTGGAACGTTCGGTAATTGCCAGCGAGCTGGCCGAGTACCTGAATATTGACCGCGAAGAAATTCGCCGGCAGTTTAGCCGCTCACCCTCGGCCTCCCCGGCGCGCCGTCCGTTGGATATATCCTCCACCATTCCTCCCAATGAAAAACTTTTGCTGGCCTGTCTGCTCTCCAGCGCCGAAGCACGCGCGGCCGTCCGTCACTATCGCGCCAGCGCCGATTTTCCGGGCCAATTAGAGCTACGCAGTGTCTTTGACGGCATCTTGCAATTTGATGAAAAGAAATCCGTTTTTTCGCTGGATGGCATATTAACCACGCTTGAGCCCCGTTTGCAGCGTATTTTGACGGAGATCAGTTTCGCCGAAATGGGCATCCGCGAAGACGGCTCCGCCGAACAAGCGCTACACTGTTTATCTGCTTTGGAAGAGAAGGCCGTCAGCACGCGGCGTGAATCGCTGCGGCTGCAAATCAGGGAATTGGAGCAGTCCGGAAAATTTGACGAGGCGTTCCGGCTGTACGATGAGTTAAATAGGATGCAAAAGCGCGCTTTGGGGGCCTGATTCGTGTTGTACTATGAGGAGTCGATGAAGTCGCAGGGGACTTCTATCCATCCCGGCGTCCTGGTAGATGCCCCACGTTGGAAGGCTTTGCAGGTATCGCCCAAACGCTGCAAGGGATAATGAAGGCGGTTGATGCAAGACAGTAAAGACAAGAGCCTCGCACTCTACGATGAAGCTAATGGCGTAGTGCGCGACGATCTGGCAACCGATCCTGAGCTCGATCTTTTCTCCGATCTCGACACCTCGCCCGTCGAACTGCTGGCTGACTCTAAAGAGTTCGGCAAGAAGGACGACGAATCTGAAGAACTATCGGATCTGGATCTCACGCCCGGCGCGCTCGACAAGAGCAACGATTCGGTGCGCGTCTATCTCCGCGAGATGGGCATGGTTCCGCTGCTGACGCGGGAGGGCGAGATTGAGCTGGCCAAGCGCATCGAGCGCGGCGAAATGGCCGTCCGCAAAGCGCTTTCACGTTCCCGCCTGGTGATCCAATTACTGCTCGAAACCAAGCAACTGTTGGAGCGCGATCAGATTTCCATCCTGGATGTCTTGCAAGCCCCCGACCCGCAAATCGAAGGCGTAGAAGAGGACCGGACGGTGGAGATGAAGGAGCAGTTCTTTGCCGTGCTGCAGGAGATGGACAAGCTCTATCACAAAAGCCTGCAAACCGAACAGAAGCTGGTCGGCATCTCGCGCAGCATGAAACCCAAGCAGTACCGTAAGGTGCGTTTCGAATACGCGCGGCAGATGGTAGGCGTCTCTCAAAAGGTACGCTCGCTGCCGTTCTGCACGCGCTATCGCCGTTCCTTGAGCGACGGCTTGCGAAAAGTGGTGGCGCAGGTAAAACCGCTCGAACAGGAAATCGCCCGCTTGACGCGCAAGTCCGAGCAATCGTCCGGACCCAACGCCGCGGGTTTGTCCGTGTCCATCCGGAAAGAACTAAAAGCGCTCTCGTCCCAGATGCAAGCCCTCGAAGACCGCTGCGGGGCTTCGGCCACCGAGCTGCGCCGGACTTTGCAGATTGTCGAACGCGGCGAATGTGAAACCGAAGCAGCGAAAAAGCGCCTGATTGAAGCCAACTTGCGCCTGGTGGTTTCGGTGGCCAAGCGCTACACCAATCGCGGCATGCAATTTCTGGATCTGATTCAGGAAGGCAACATCGGCCTGATGCGCGCGGTGGACAAATTCGATTACAAGCGCGGCTACAAATTCTCGACCTACGCCACTTGGTGGGTGCGGCAAGCCGTGACGCGCGCCATTGCCGACCAGGCTCGGACCATCCGCATTCCGGTGCACATGATTGAGACCATTAATAAGCTGGTCCGCTTGCAGCGCCTGATGCAACAGGAGTTCGGGCGCGAGCCAACGACGGAAGAACTGGCCGTGAGGATGGATCTTTCGCCCAGCAAAATCCGGCGCGTGCTGCGCATTGCCCAAGAGCCCATTTCGCTCCAAACGCCGGTGGGTGAAGAAGAAGAATCGAACCTGGGCGATTTCCTTGTGGATAGCCGCATGGTTTCGCCGTCAGAAGCGGTGATCAACTTGAACCTGCGCGAGCAAACCGCGGAAGTTTTGAAAACCCTCAGCCCACGCGAAGAAAAAATCGTCAAAATGCGCTTCGGCCTGCAAGACGGCAGCGAGCATACGCTGGAAGAAGTGGGCCAGAATTTTGCGGTGACGCGTGAGCGCATACGCCAGATCGAAGCCAAAGCCTTGCGTAAATTGCGCCACCCCAGCCGCAGCCATCGCTTGCGGAATTTTTTGGAAAACGGCGCTCCCTCCTAGACCCTATATCGGTCCACTACAGCGGCTACCTGAATTGAATTAGCAGCAGCTGCGCTTTACATAACTTCATATCCGCTTGCGTAACTTGTACGGGGTCGAGAACCGTATATACGTTTGTAAGCAGTTCACCATTTAGAAACTGCACGGAGAAGGAGAAATACAAATGACAACGAAACTATTAGTGGGCTTTCTGGCTATCGGTATCACCGCTGCCTTTGGAGCGAAGAATACCTTTAAAGTCAACTTTGTGCAAGATTCGGTAGTTGACGGCAAGACGCTCAAAGCCGGCACATATAGAATTGCCGTAGAAAATGGCAATGCCTTGATGAAGAGCGGTAAAGACTCTATCGAAGTACCGGCGCATGAAGTAACCGAATCCAATAAGTTCAACTCCACTGAGTTAACGTATACGGATAACACTACTTTGCATGAGATTGGCGTAGGCGGTACACACACGAAAATTATTTTCGGCGGCGCCGTGCCGACGCATTCGGGCGAGTAAGTTAAAAATCTAATTTGTTTGGATGATTGTGGAGACGTGCCTCGCGCGTCTCCATTCCTCACCGGGTAGCCTGATACGATCATGGTCGCAGGAAAAACCATGAGCACTTCGCCTACTACCCCTACTCCCGCCGTGCAAAGTCCTTTGACGCTGGTGATGCAGATCCAATCGCCGGCAGCCTATCAGGAACTCCACGCGCTGCTGCAGCAGATACAGAGCGCGCCTCCCGATAAAAATCCCGTCTGGGTGGCATTAAATAAGCTGGCAAATGTCCACTTTGCCCGCTTCGTGTTTTTGAATAACAACACGCAACTCGCCGTGATCACCACGTACGACGGCACTTTTGAAGCCTATATCAATGAATTCATCGATGCCATCGGTGATGTTTTCAACGGGCTATTGCAAAGGATGAGCGGTGCGCCTCCATTGCCCGTGCAGAAGTATCGCGATGAATTTCTTGCATATGTGAGGGCGAACGATCTGCGCGCGATTGAGCCGTTTTACAGCGCCTATCCCGCCGCCACCGTGCTCGACATACAAGCCGCGCTTTCGCCGGCTGAATAAAATGGCCGCGCCGATTCCACTCAGCGACGTGCAAGGCCTCATCTTGCGCAGCTACGGAATGGATGCACTGCGCCTGTTCGTGCTGCGCGTGGATCAGCCGGCCGAGGCGCGCCGGGCTTTAGGAGAACTGAACATCGCGAGCGGCGCGCCTTGGGACCAGAAGCCGGAAGCCTGCGTCAATCTGGCCGTCACGTTCGCTGGCCTGCAGGCATTGGGCCTACCGCAAGCGAGCCTAACTAGTTTTCCGGAAGACTTTCAGCAGGGTCCCGTACCGCGCGCGGCCGTGGTTGGCGATACCGGCGACAGCGCCCCAACGAATTGGCAAGATGGATTTGCGGGACCCAACATTCACATATTAGTTTTGCTTTTCGCTCAGACAGCCGCTATTCGCGAATCACAGTCAGTCACGCTGCGTGCCTTATGGGCGGGCGCCATGAGTGAAGTTTCCACCAAAGACGGCGATATGTTGCCGGGAACCGTAGCGCACTTTGGTTATCGTGACGGCTTCTCGCAACCCACCATGGAAGGCGGTCTACCCAATCCGGTTCCGGAGACCGTCCCTGCCGCGCCCCCTGGCGAATTTCTGCTCGGCTATCCGAGCCAGTTCACCGGATTTAGTTACCCAGTGCCGCAGCCCGCTGAAATCGGAGCCAATGGAAGTTTTCTGGCGTTAAGAATTCTGGCCCAGGATTGCAAGGCCTTCGACGAGTTACTGCGGGATGCGCCGCAAAAATTTGGCATCGATGGAGAGAAACTGGCCGCCAAAATGGTGGGCCGTTGGCGTAACGGAGTGCCGCTTGAACTATCGCCGGATAGCGGCACGCCTTCTCCTGACATTCCGCTAGAACAGTGGAATCAATACGATTACACCGCCGATCCACGCGGTTATCGCTGCCCCATCGGCTCGCACATGCGCCGCAATAATCCAAGGAATTCGCCCATCGCCGGAGGCGGCGGATTGAATCACAGAATTGTGCGGCGCGGCTTACCGTATGGTCCGCCTTATGATCCAGCGCATCCTGACGACGGCATCGAACGCGGCCTGCTCGGTTTGTTTATCGTTGTCAGCCTGAAAGACCAGTTCGAATTTCTGATGTCGGAGTGGGTGAACGGCAGCATTTTTGCGCCGGGTCTCAGCGGAACCAAAGATCCCATACTCGGAGACAATTCAAACGGGACCGGCCGCTTCACCATTCCTGTCGCGGGCGGGAAACCCATTGTCGTCTCAGGCTTTTCCCGCCTGGTGCGGACGCGCGGCGCGGCCTATGGTTTTCTGCCAAGCCTCTCAGCCATTCAATACATCTCGCGCTTGCCTTGAGTGTATTCTCTATCTGAAAGATATATACTGTGATGCATTGAGGTTTGCGGCGGTTGGTTTGCACTCGGGCACTTGCGGAAAAACCGATGGCCTGTTTTTCTACCGAAGCAGGACGAATTTACGACGTTCTTGAGTTCCGGCGCTATCGTTGCTGGGAACGCAAGAAGACTCCGTTACCTGACCGTCCATCGAATGAACCGGTCGCGAAAAAACGACGCAAGGATTAGGAAACTCAAAGAATATCTATGAAAGAACAAATGAAGATCGGCCGGCGGCGGATGTTTAATAGCTCCGCTGCGCTGTTAGGCGGAGCCGCTCTCCTCCGGAAAAGCGCGGAAGCCGATCCGCATATTCAAAACGTAAATACAAACTCTAGCCCGTCAACACTGAAGATTACGGATTTGCGCGTGGCCACGGTCAAGAAGCCTGGCCCGAGCCCTTGCACCATCGTGCGGCTCGATACCAACCAGGGCGTTTACGGACTGGGTGAGGTCCGGGATATCGCCAGCTCGACGTATGCTCTTTTTCTAAAGAGCCGTCTTTTAAATGAGAACCCTCTCCGAATTACTTATCTCTTCGAAAAGATCAAACAATTTGGCGGCGATTCGCGGCAGGCCGGCGGAGTGGTTGCGATTGAAGAAGCTCTTTGGGACATCGCGGGCAAGGTATACGGCGTACCGATCTACCAAATGCTGGGCGGCAAATTCCGCGACAAGATTCGTATTTACGCGGACACCACTGAATCGGACGATCCTAAAGTTTTTGGCCAGCGCCTAAAGGCCCGCAAAGAAGAAATGGGCATCACTTGGCTGAAGATGGATCTGGGAATCGACCTACTGGAAAAGGTCCCCGGCGCGCTTACGCAACCATCAGGGTTGAACCGTTGGGAAGAAACTAATCTCAGGCATCCGTTCACCGGGATTGAGATTACGGACAGGGGTGTAGCCTTTCTCTCGGATTTCGTAGCCACCGTTCGTGAAGCCGTGGGAATGGAAATTCCACTCTCGATGGATCACCTGGGTCATGTTGGTGTCACGTCCATTATCAAACTCGGACGAGCCTATGAGAAGTTCAATCTCGCCTGGATGGAAGACGTGGTGCCGTGGCAATATACCGACTTGCTGAAGCACATCTCCGAAGAAATTAACACACCGCTTTGCACGGGTGAGGATATCTACCTAAAAGAAGGCTTTATCAAACTGTGCCAGGCTCACGCCGTGAGCAAGATTCATCCCGACATCTCAACATCAGGCGGAATTCTGGAAACCCATAAGATCGGCGAGGCTGCCATGGAATACGGCGTGCCCATGGCCATGCACTATGCAGGTCTGCCGATTGGCGCGATGGCAAGCGTCCACTGCGCGGCTGCAACGGAAAATTTCCTCGCGTGCGAGAACCATTCGCTGGATGTGCCGTGGTGGCAGGATCTGGTAGAAGGCATTGAAAAGCCGATCATCAACAAAGGCTTTATCAATGTTCCGGATAAGCCGGGCCTCGGTATTACGCTGAATGATGAGGTTGTGAAACAACATCTGTTACCTGGCACGGGCTTCTTTGAGCCGACGCCGATGTGGGACAAAGAGCATTCCACGGATCGGCTGTGGAGCATGGCGCCTCCGAGAAAAGCAACAGCGGCGGGCTAGCGGCACGGGTTCAAACGAAAAAGGCGCCAAATCGCGCCTTTCCATGGCCCATCAGAGGCCATACCAAAAAAGAGCGAGCTGCATAAATTCATGCAGTTCGCTCTTGGTGCTTTACGGCTTCCGGCGTTTAGAATATAACCGTCGCTGAAGCTTGCAAGTCGCGATTGTCGTTAAGAGTGCCCGAGATCACGCCCGCGTTAGCTGCGCCGATCGCCGCGTTCGGATTAGCGAAGTTTGGCGTATTCGTGGAATTGAACGCATCTAAGCGGAAACGCAAGGCAAGTCTTTCCGTGATACTGAACTTGCGCTGAGCGGAGAGATCAAAGTTTACCGTGCCCGGTCCATACAAAACGCCTCGCGCCGAGTTGCCATAGGTGTTTGGCGGCGGCGCCACGAAAGCGGCGGTGTTGAACCACATGCTCGGATCGGGGTTTGATAGTACACCGGAGCTGATGCGGTTCGGCCAGCTAGGCGCTCCGAAATTAACGCCGCTATTCAGCGTGACGGTGAACGGCAGCCCGCTTGCCAGAGTGACGATACTATCCACTTCGAAACCGCCGAATATGTGTGAAGCGATGCCGCTTTTCAGCCACGGTTTGCCAGCGCCGAAAGGCAGCTCATAAGTAACGCTGCCGACGAAGCGGTGCATCTGGTCGAATCCGGAGGGCCCATAGCCGGCCTTGAGATTCGTCACCGTTTGCGGGTTGCCCACGGACCCACCGCCGCTAGCCGCGGATCCGCCGTAATCTAACGAGCGGCTAAAGGTGTAACTCAGCAAAGCGGTGAGGCCGTGCGAATAACGTTTGGTGTACTTCGCCTGCAGGCTGTGATAGTTGGACATGTTCCGCTCATCCAGCTGCGCCCAGGTGGAGACATTATTCAACGACTGAATCAGGCGGCGGCTGGCTTGCGTGCCGGCACTGTTTACCCCTGGCGTACCCGGTTCAATTTCATTGGGGTTGTATGCATACGTCAAGTGGATGCCGCGGCTGCCGGCATAGGCAACCTCAAGCAGCGCGTTGCCCGGAAGTTGGTGTTCGACGTCGATGTTCCAAGTCTCCATGTAAGGCGTCAAATTCAAAGCCTCGTGGCCGATAATCGCGGGTGCGGCCGCATTCAGCGAAGCAGTGCTGGTGGTAACGCCCGGACCCAAGGTGGTGACGCCCTGCGGAAATGGATTGCTGATTACGGGCAAACAAGCACTGGATCCTAAATTCGCCGGGGTGCAAGGATTGGCATAGGCGGAACCCAGCGGATTTGTCGTATCGGAGAACGTCTGGGAAACGGTATAGGGCGGCTGCTGGCCCAGCTCGTCGGAAGCCGAGAACGGGCCCGGGAAGTATACAATGCCGAAACCTCCGCGAACAACCGTTGTGCCCTTCCCCGTGAGATCGTAAGCGAATCCAACGCGCGGCGCCAAGTCGCCATAGCGCGTCTGTATTCCCGCGCTCGGTCCAACGCCGTTTTGCCCGGCATAAACATAGGCCATATTCGTGAAACTAAAATTGGCCAAGCGATTCCGAATCTCCGTATCCGGTGTAAAGACGTCGTACCGCAGTCCTAAGTTGAGAGTCAGGCGCGGGACGATTTTCCAATCGTCTTGGAGAAAACCAGCCCATTCGCCATTCGTGACGTAATAAGGCTCCTGCAAGTAATTGCGGCTGCCGCTGTTGGGAAAGCCGAGCAGCAAAGCAGCCAGTCCGGAACCATTCGGGCCGGTTGTCTTTCCAGAAGGGTCCAGCGGATTATTCGTAAAGTTGTCGTTGAAGGTGAACTGTCCGCGCGTGGTGGTGTTCGTAAATGGAGAGGCCAATTCGCGGATATAGCGGAAGCCGAACTTCAACTGGTGTGTGCCCGCGGTCCACGAGAAAGTGTCTTCAAACTGAATATTGGTTTGACGCGGATTGGCGGGAAGAAAAGCTTGTCCGCCCTGCAGACACGTGAATTCAGAGCCGCAGGAGCCACCGATTTGAATATTCGGCAGTCCCGTGGCGTACTGTGTCACATTCACACCCTGAATGCCGAGAGATGTGGCGGAGTTATGGCCGAAATCCGATTGCGAAGTGAACGGATTCGTGCGCGAATAACCCATGCGGAATTCATTCAGCAGCGTGGGGCTGAACAGGTGAGTCTCATTAAACGCCGCGCCCTGCGCCCCTAACGTCGTCACCTGAACGCCTGCTACCTGCGGCCCCAGGTCGAATTTGCTTGCCGCAAAGGATGGGGTCGGCAAGCAGCACGTACCTTGCCCGCCCACCAAGGGGTTCGGAGCCGTTTGATTAAACTGCTCAAAGCTATAGCGGAAGAATATGGTGTCCTTGTCGCTCATCCGGTAATCGAGGCGCGTATTGCCGCCATTGTCATTGATAACCTGATTCGCCGAGGAGGTGAAATTGTTGAAGCTGCCCGCGTTCGTGGGCAGCGGGTAGATGCTGGCGACGTTTAAACCCACCGGATTTAACTGGCTGGTGGGAATGATGTTGTTGGCATAGGCCGTGCGCACCGTTTGGCCGTTGACCATTTGCGTGGTAGTTGGATCGTAGATCTTAATCAACTGCCCAGCCGAATTGCGGTAATTGCTGAAGTCGCCGGTTCGTTCCGCAGCTGTGGGAACGCTATTCAGATTGACAATTCCTTTGAGCGACTGCTGCCCATAGTAATCGGCGAAAAAGAATAACTTATCTTTTATGATGCGGCCGCCGACGGCGCCGCCAAACTGGTTGCGCCGGTATTCCGGCTGTGCTTGCGACGCCGGATTGAAATAATTGCGCGCATCCATGAAGCTATTCCGCAAATAGTCAAAGCCTTCGCCATGAAATTGATTAGAGCCGGAACGGGTAGAAACGGAGACCACACCCGCGCCGCGCCCGAACTCCGCCGAGAATGTTCCGGTCAGAACTTTAAACTCCGCAATGGATTCCACCGAGGGTTGAACCATGACCGTATTGAAGGTCCATTCGTTATCGTCGATCCCGTCCACCAGCCATGCGTTCATGTTGGCTTGGCTTCCCAGTGCATTGAAGTTGGAGGCGGCCCTGGGGTTGAAAGAACTCGACCCGGACAGATTCTCACCGGGTTGTCCGGCGGAAACGCCGGGCACCAAATCCACCAACTGCGCAAAGTTGCGGCCGTTCAACGGCAAATCCTGCACCTGCCGCTGCCCCACCACTTCACCCAATTCCGCGCTCTCCGAGCGCACTAGCGGTGCTGAAGCGATAACGTCCATGGTTTCGCTGACCTGTCCGACCTGAAGGGTGACATCGATGCGCGCCTTCTGATCCACGTCCAGGACAATGTTTTGAGAGACTGAGCGTTTGAAGCCCTCTTTTTGAACCACTACCGAATACGTTCCGGGAATCAGAAATGGCACGTTGTAGTCGCCGTCGTCGCCGGTATCGTGTTCCGAGACGGTTCCCTTCGCGGTTTCAGTGATGGTGACCTTAGCGCCCACGACGGCCGCGCCGGTGGTATCGTGGACAGTTCCTAGAATAGTGCCGGTTGTGACCTGCCCGAAGGCAAGGCCAGAAAAAAACAACAGCCCGGTAATGAGCGCACAAGCGCCCGCTAGCTTTTTCAACATGGATAAAACTCCTTACGAAAGCAACATTTACTGCAATTGTATGCCAGTTCTTTTGGGCAGTGTGAGGAGTTTATTTTTTATTAAAAATGCCCTTCGGGCACATCGCGTGGACGCCAACCTTGCCGTCGACCAGTTGCGTAATATCCACATCAATCGCCACGCTGGTTAGTGCGTAGGCATCGTCGCGGCTCAGGTGTTTTTCCGTCACCAAAAAATCGATCATGTTGCGGACAGCCATCTCGGTTGCAATCTTCAAATCTTCATCGAAACCCATGGAGATGTAACTGGTGGGCGTTTCGGCTCTGGGCCATAGCAAGTGCTGATCCTTGTGAACAACGAACTTGAACGTCCCGGTCAGCCACGTCTCCATGGCCGTGATGTCCACTTCTCCGTTGCCTTGTCCCGCATGCCCGTCGCCCGCCACGAAGAGCGCGCCTTTGGTGTGAACGGGAATAAAGAGCGTTGTTCCCGCCGTCAATTCCTTGTTGTCCATGTTCCCCGCGTGCATCCACGGCGGACCGCTGTTGATGCGTCCGCCGCCGGGAGGCGCGACGCCCATGCTGCCGAAGAACGGGTGCAGCGGAATGTTAATGCCAGGCCCGAACTTTCCTAGCATGTGCTCCAGATCCAGGGGAATGACTTTTGTTTTCGAATAAGGAAAGTCATTGGGCAGGAATCCGCGGCCAGGTCCGAAGCCGTTGCAGGCGAATGGAATGTCAATATCAATCTTCTGAATTTGCACTTCCAAAACGTCGCCTGGTTCCGCATCTTCAATGAACACCGGCCCGGTGAGGATGTGGCCGCCGGGCCCTTTGTCCGTCACTTGCGAATGAATATCCAGATCGTATTGAGGAACCGGCACGCCCGCCGCTTTCATGCGCTCCGGAGCGCAAGTAGATAGCGTTTGCATCTGCACCGTGTCTCCGGAATGAACGTTAAGCGCGGGTTTCGCCCTTCCCGAATAGTAGCCCCAAACCACCGTGGACGGGCTCGCCGGAAGTTTAAAGTCCGCGGCGTAAAGCGTGGAAACAGTCAATACAAAGGAAGCAATGAATGAGAATAGGCGCATGATTGAAGCCGAGCGCTTCAGACGAGGAAGAGATCGCCATTTATTTTAACCGACTCGCGCCTACTGAACAACCAAAACCGGGGCTTGCCAGAACGCCGCTTTCTGGCCCGACGGATTGAGAACAGTCACTTGGCAATCATATTGGCCCGGCGGCAGATCGTTCAGCGCGATACGGAATTGCAGAGGCAGTTTTTTCACCGCGCTATTCGTCCCCTGCAGCACCTTGATGGGTTGGGTTTCAAACACCTTTTTTTGCCCGCTATAAAAGCTTACAAAGGCGACCACCGGCTGAACGGCGGGAGTCCCTTGCTGATAGGCTTGCAAGTACACATACAGCTCGCGGCCTTTCCTGAACACCCGCGTGACGCTGGGAATCAACTTTTGTCCATCTTGCACTAACGGGTTGGCCGTCTCAGCCTTGTCTTTATCTTTCACGGCGTTATAAAGCGCATCCTTCAGGTCCACGCGCTGGCTGCTTAACACGACCGAACTGATGGCCACCCGCTTCTCTTCCTTGTTCAGATTCGGGATGATAAACGCACTTTGATAGGTTCCGATCCGGCCGGTTTCCGCATCGCGCGCCAGAAACTTGATCGTGTATTTTCCCGGAAGAAGCGTGAACCCCGCATCATATTCAACCGGCCGCTTGGCCAGTTCCGCAGCCGTGGCATCGCTCAGCTTGATGTTCACTTTATCGCGCACATTTGTGATCGTGGTGCCGTAGTTATCTTTGATTTCTCCCACGAAATCAATGAGCGTGTGTTCCGCGCCGCCGCGCTTGGCCAGCGCCAGTTCGCGCCCAGGTATCTTCACCACGAGCGGTACGAAATATTCAGCTCGATTCAACTGGAAGTAATCCACCTCCATCGCAATAGTCAGCTCCGTCACTGGATCTGGCAGCATGAGCGCGTCCTCAAGCTGCCGCTCCTTATCGGCTGCAGTGAACTTACTGAATTGTTTGGGAGCGAAGTAGCCTTGACGGTAATCCACCTTGGCTGACAACTCATTGTTTAATGAGATTTTGATACGGCGGAACTTACCGTCCTGGGCGGTGTTAGTGGCGTAGTATCCCAAGATGTAGTAGCTCGAAACGGACTGCTGCGCCTGTACGATACCCTTCGCCAAGTCGTTGTAATCCAGCAGCGCCTTGCCGCCGGTGTCAGATGCCAACGCATAAAGAGTATCCTGCGACTGCTGCAAGTTCGTGGTAACCGCCATAGCCGCCGTGCCGGAATACATGCCCACGTTTCCGGGCGACCCCTGCGTTGCATCGCCCAGAGGCGCCATCGCCACCAAACCGCGCGCGTCAATAGGCCAGAATGAAACGCCGGCGCGGATGGCCGAGTTAATAGTGGCATGCAATTGCGCCTGATTGTTCAGGCCATTCAATCGCAGGCCGCTGGCGAAGTAAATAAGCGACTTCTTTTCGTTGAGCTGCCCCAACATATTCGCCGCCGTTTGGAGAGCGGAGAGCTGGCGGTCTGTATTAAAAATGTTGAATTCGCTGTCATCCTGGCCGAAGGCTGCGCCGCTGTCGGCGCTGCTGGCGTCGCTGTTGGATTCGTCAAAGCCTTGGCCTTCCCCCACAGCCATGGTTCCAATAATGCTCAGAAGGCGGTCACGGTCATCCGTAAAGTCCTGTAGGACATTGACGGCTCCGCCTGAATAGCGCAGAATCGCCAGCAGATCCGCCGAAGTCATTTGCGTCCTGATAAATTTCTGCGCCGCGCTTAACGCCCGCGATTGATCGCTCGGCGGCATGGCAGTCATGTCAAAATACAGCGCTAGCAGGCGGCGATCTTTGTAACGAGTCTTCCCCGGCGTTTCCGATGCGATGCGAGTCAGGCCGAGTTTGTCGTAGATATGGATGTGCTCCGGCTCCGTGCGTGGAGCAGGCCCGGCGATGGAATCTGGTAACTTTTGATGTTCGAAAAAACGAATTTCCTGTGGCGCGCCATTCTCTGTGACGGTAAAATCCTTGGCGGTTAAACCTTCCACCGGGCTGCCTTTTTTATCCGTGACCACCACGGTTTCGACGACTAACTGCGTGCCGGTGGTAAAGGTAGCTACTCCCGTGTTTCCCGGCTGCGAGTTCTGACCGATCTGTTGCGCACCAGCAGCGACAATAAGGACTACCAATAAAAAAGTGCCGATGATAGTAAGCCGCATCTGTTAAAACCTCAAGCGCAGTGTCGTCTGCATACTGCGCATGTTGTTAGCGGCGGCGGGCAATCCGAACTGCGCGTTGTTCACGGTAGTAATCCAGGTGGTATAAGTGACGTGGTTCAAAGGGTTGGTGGAATCCACGCGCAAGTCAAGATTGAATTTGTCGGTCAGCCGGAATGTGCGGCCCAAAGTGGCGTTCAAAGTAAATTGATTGGGTCCGGTGATGGAGTTTCTTCCCGCATTTCCCCATTGGCCGGCTAGCGGTGCAACATAAGCCGCAGGATTCAGAAAAGCGCCGGCCGGTGCGGCGTATAAAGGCGCGCCGGTATACTCCGGCCGGATCGTTCCGGTGATGCCCGTACCCTGCACCGGCGCCAGATAAACAGGTGTCTGTGGCAATCCGGTGCCGGCCGTGATCTGTGTGGCGACCGTCCACTCCTTGAAGAGCGCGCCGCGCCAGCCGCTCATCAGCGTTCCTCCTCCGGCTCCCATGCCGGTGGTGTACTGCAATTGCAGGTTTAAGAGATGGCGTTGGTCGAAAGAAGAGAGTCCTCGTTCGGCGCTAAGGTTCAACCAGTTCTGCGCGGAGACGAAATTCGCAGGGCCGGCGGAGGGCGTTGGGGCAAAGCTGACGGAAGAACTCTGTCCACCGCCGCCAGAAGGCGTGTTTGTGCTCGCGCTTTGCGTAGTACTGGAAGTGCTCTGGCCTCCTAGCGCCGCGTCGTTGTCGATGGATTTTGAGAAAGTGTATTGCAGCGTCGCGGTAAAACCGTTGTGCAATCTGCGCCGCAACTGAATCTGCGCCGATTCGCGCGTGGAATTACCGTTCGACGTGACGTAATAATAGCCCGCGGGACAAGTCGGACACGGATTCACGGCGCCCGTTGGATAGGTATTGGGCAGGAATTCCTGTGGTCCGCGTGTTCCTTTAATCCCCAGATAGATTGCCGTCATCTGTAGTGAGCCCGGCAAATCACGCTGCACGCTGACCCGCCAAGTCTGCGCATAGCCGACTCGGAAATTCGGATCAATGGCGAAGGTATTAGCGACGCTGGACGGAGAGGCAATGAAACCATTTGCCAACGTGAGCGGAGACGCGGCACTATTTTGCACGCTCAAGCTCTTCGAAAGCGGCGGCTGTTGCGCCATCTGAGTCGCAATGTTTTGATAGACCGAAGTATCGTAATAAACTCCGTAGCCTGCGCGTATCACCATGGATGACCCGGAAAGCGGACGCCAGGCAAGTCCGATACGCGGTTCGAAGCCGTTCTTGTCAGGGCGGATCAGAGAGTTGGGATAGTGTTGACCCGTAAGCGCGCCGGCCGGATCACTGGCAAGCACCGGCGACACCCCCGTGAAGCCTGGAGCGACATCCAGATTCACCAGGCGGTCATACCGTTCCGTGATAGGCGCGCCATATTCCCAACGCACGCCCACATTCAGCGTCAGTTCCGGACTCACTCGCCAATCATCATTGAGAAAGCCGTCATAGACAGATTGCCGGAAATATTTATCGGCGTTACCGAAGGCGATGGAACTAACATCGGGAGTGCCAAGCAGAAAATTAGCGAAATCGGAGCCAGTTCCCGCGCCTGTAAAGGTGAACGTCCCGCGTGGATCTTGTTGCGAAAGGTAGTTGAATTCCTGCCTGCGAAAATCGGCGCCAAACATGACGTTATGGGAGCGATGATTCCACAGCATGGAGTACGAGAGCCCGCTGGTCTGATTGCGATTGAAGGAGCTTTGCGCATCGGACAGGCTTTGGATTCCGCTTGTGAAGATAAGACCGGGCGGCCCCCAGTTCACGGGTTCTTGATTGTTCCCCGTAATCCCCGCCTGACCCGAAATATTTTCGCGATTTTCAAAATTGGACATGCCTCGGGTGGACAACCGGCTGAACTGATATCCCAGATTCATGGACCAGCGTTGATTGAAGCGGTGCGACCAATTCACCCCCGTATTAATTCCTAGAATGTCGGTCTTGTCCAGAAATCCGAATACACTCGGCGTATCCGTGCGCGTGTCCTGAAACGCAAAACGGCCATAGACCTGATTCTTCATATCCAGATTCTTCATGAGGCGCGACTGCAAGGCGTCCTGGTGCGTGGGGCTGACAATCGGAATTTGATAGTTATACTGCGAATTGCCTTTAAAGTTCGGAAGCGGGTATAAATTCAACAGAGACTGGGCTTGCGGGCTGATCCGGCTTTGCGGTACCGCGTTGCCGGGGAATGCGGCGCCTGTGGTTGGATCAAGAATCGGAGTTGAAAAAATCCCGTTGCGCTGAGCCGCAGTAGGCATGAGAGCGGGTTGATTGCTGGAGTTGTTATTGCGCGTCCACTGATAGGCGACGAAGAAGTTCGGGCCATTCTTCATGAGACGGGGGATTTGCAGAGGTCCGCCTAAATAGAGAAGGCCTGTCATCCGGTTATAACCTACTTTCGACGTATTTTGGCCGGCTAGGGAATACGGCCTTGCATCCAGCGCGGAATTGTCGAAGGTCATCCCGATTTGGCCGTTATACAGCTTTCTGCCTCCGTAGCGATTATTGCCGAACGCCCCCGATTGCGCGAAGGGAGAAGCGGCTCCGTTGTTTGAACTGCCATTGATGAGGAAGCCGTCGGCGGCGCGCTGATTGAGATCGTCTTGCGCTGTTTCTATGGGACGCGGCGCTGGTTGCGGTTGGGCGGCCGCCGGCGCTTGCGCTTCTGCCGTTGCCGCGGGAGGTGGAGTTTGCGGAGTTGGTACGGGCGCAAGCACGGCAGTGGGCTTCATGTTCGCTTCAATCTGATCAAGCGGGAGCAGCTTCAATTCCCATTTCGCGGCAGGCGCATTAGGAGCAATCGTGACGTCTTGTTTGAGCGCTGCGAAACCAAGCATCTGGAGTTGTACTGTCCAGCTTCCGTCCGCTAAATCTGGGAACGAATAAACACCTTGCGCATCTGTAATCGCGGTTACTTTCTTATTGCCTTGGCTCGCCGTCACTGTAACACCGGGAACAGGTAAATCGTTGAAGGTGACCTGGCCGTGGTACTCCGAAGCCATGAGAGCGAATGCGGTCAGCCAAAGAATAAGCCCGCGCAGGAAATGTCTGTTAGTTATCAGGGGGCACCTTTTCTGCATGCTCGATGTGATTAGTTGACGATTCAGCAATGGATTTTGTTCAATCCCCAACGGGGCTGTCCCCCTGGACCGCGGCCGACGCCGCGAAACCACAGATCCATATCGCGAAGAGAATGGCCGGCAAGAGACGGCTGCTGTGCGCCAGAACGGGCTGAGCAATGTTGGCAATGGGCTTTTCTTGCGTAAATGGTTGACCAATTTGCCCGATCACGACGGACAGTTTCTGTGCCCGCGACGGAGTGGTAGACCATTCGATCTGTTTGCCCGCGCTGACTAATAGCGAAAACGGTATCAGGAATTTCAGCGATGCGGTCAGCCACAGCCAATAGCGCGTGCGTGCATGGTTCTTTCGCAATACAAGCGCCAGCAGTGCCGTGATGCCGGCAAACATCGTTGACTGCCAAAGATGATTGGCTACCGCGAAAGGCATCGCTAATTTTCCGAAGGCTTTTCGATGTGGTCGATCACCAGGACCTCCACCGCGCTTTTCTGCGAATCAAGTTTCAAGCCAAGTTGCTCTTGCACGGCCGCGAAAACCGTAGGCCCATTTGCCTCAGGCGGCGGAGCAGCGTCCGTTGGCGGAGCTCCCGCCCCCTTGAACAACTGACCTTGTTGGCCTTCCTCCGGTGTCCACTGCAGCGTGAAATCGTATTTGGCTTTCAGCCCGGTCTTATCCAAAACGACGCGGCCGAGAAATCGCGAGAGCACATCGCAAAGGCTATCTAAGCCCACACCGGTCCCCGCAAGCTGCCCCGGCCCCCTCATCTGGACCGTGGGTCCTTTCCGTCCCGGCTCCCGGGGTCGGCCCGGGTCCGGTGGCGCAAGGTCCGCGGGTGTAAGCGCCGTTTCCTTTAGCTTCGAACCGTTCTTACCCACCAGCAGCACATAGACCGGCTGCTCCTTCGTGTCGTGGCGCACGGCCATCTTGAAGCGCTCCGTCAACAGGGCTTGGAGCATTCGGGAAAGGTGCTCTCTCCGCTCGTCCGCGCTCATCGTTCGCATGCTTGCCACGGTTGCATCGTCTATCTTTGCGTCGATATCGTAACGCTCTGACTTCACCCAATCCGGTGCACCTGAGATTTGCGAATCTTTCACCCGGTAGGCATCCTGAATCAGGAAATTCAGCGCCACATTATTCGCCGTAAATCTTGAGCCGGTGAAACGCACGCCCATCATGCCCGTGCCGCCGTGATTCGGCTTGATCGATGCTACTTCAAACGCCTCCGGCGCTGCCGGCTGCGATTGTGCTTGGCTCCGCGGCGCATTCATGAGGCCCAGCATGACCGGTCCAACCACGGCTACCACGCCAGCAGCGGCTAACAGCAACTTCCGCCCTGAATCGAGATTCTTCTCTAAACCCTGCGTCATGATGCGAACGATGCGCTGTTTCAGATCGGAACCTGTAATTCCCGACATGCAAGCCAGCGGCGTTTCCAAATAAAATTCGCAAGTCTTCAAAATGCTCTCGGCATACACCTGCGGTTCATTACCGAGCCGCAACACTTCTTCATCGCAGGCCCGCTCGCGCTCTTCTACGAGCCGCGCTCCTAGCCACCACACCAACGGGTGAAACCAGAAAATCGCTTCCACGGCCATATGGATAGCAGCGGTCAAATTATCCCGGCGGCGCACATGGCACATTTCGTGCGCAATGATCGCTTCGAGCTGTGCAGCCGTCAAATGATCCGTGATTCCTTCCGGCAGCAGCAGCACCGGGCGAAAGATGCCGAAAATACCGGGCTCCAACAGTGCTGGCGACGAGAGAACCGGAACGTCTATTTTGAGAGCCAGCCGTGACCCGGCGCGTATGGCGGTATGGACGCGCTGCCATCGACGCCACCATAAGATTGCAACCGCCGCGAAACCACAGATCCATATCGCGAAGAGAATGGCCGGCAAGAGACTGCCGCTGTGCGCGAAAACCGGATGCACAACAACTACGGGCTGTTCTTGCGTAAATGGTTGACCAATTTGCCCGATCACGATGGACAGTTTCTGTGCGCGCGGCGGAGTGGTAGACCATTCAAGCTGTTTGCCCACGCCGACCAATAGTGAAAACGGTAGCAGGAATTTCACGGATGCGACCAGCCACAGCCAATAGCGCGCCTGCGCATGGTTCTTCCGCAACACGAACGCCAACAACGCCGCTACGCCGGCAAACAGCGTCGATTGCCACAGATGGTTGGGGATCATCGGGATTTATCCTCCTTCGATAGCTTCCGCAAGGCTTTTTCCGCTTCTTTTACATCGTCCAGTGTGAGCTTGCCGGATTCCACCAGATGCGTCATCATAGGCTGCGTCCGGCCGCCGAACAAGCCCAGCAACTCATCTATCAAACTGCGTTGAGCGGCATTGCGAGACACAACCGCTTCGAAAATGTGTGCGTTGCTGATCTTTTTCACGCGGCGTACCGCGTTTTTTCCTTCCAATCGGTAAACGGTCGTCTGCACCGTGGTGTAGGAGGGCCTGTCCCGCTCCGGAAATGCTTCTTGAATTTCTCGAATCGGCGCGGCTCCCCGGTCCCAGAGCGCCTGCATAATCTGTAGCTCAAGTTTGGTGAATTTGGCTGAGGCCATCGGAGTGTCTACTATTTCTGTTTGCTAATCTACTATATGCATTTGTGATTTGCAAATATTTAATTTTAGCTTTCCGGTGGTCTTTTCCGCGTGGTCAATCAAGAAAACTTCCACCAGCCCCTTTTCGAGCCGCTAATTTTTAATCCAAGTTGTTGGTGCAACGCTGTGATCGACGTTGGATGGATGTTCCGCCTGCGCCTTGATATTGTAATGATCACTATCGGGCCAACTGGAAGCCACTTCAAAAGCCAGGCGTGCTGGTTGCGGCGGCAGTTGCGCCAGTCCGGCAAAAGTCGCGATTCCAGCAGCGGCAACGAACGCAATATCGCCGATCCGTCCCATTGATCAGGTACAGCATTCGACGTGTCAAACGTACCGACGTTGCTAATTTTCTACTAGATTATTGTTCCGAAGGACAAAACGTGAGCCAGCATGCATTCAATATGCCGCTGGCTCAGTTTCAAATGTGATGAAGACAACTTGAATGGGGCGGGCGGACGCCCGCGCTCTAACCGTCCAATTCGATTTCTTGGTGTTGCATGCCGGCGTAAGGATACACCGCCACTTTCGTTGAATCGCCGGGATGCAATTCCCGCAGCTTCGCAACGACATCCGACCATTTATCGAAGAAGAACGTTCCCGTTTTGTAGTTGTTCTTCATGTTTCGTGTTAGATATTGCGAATATACGACTGTGTTTATCGTCTTCTGGTTGCCGCTTCCGGGGCGTCTGACGCCTGCCAGGCGGCGGTCCGTTAAATCGAACTGCGTGGCGCCGTGGATGCCCGCCAAACGGTTGTTCAGATAATGAACCGGATCAATCCCGAGCGGATGTTGGATAATCACGACTCCCGTCCCGCCGTCGCGCACCGAATGATTGATCCATGTCGCACCGTGAAAAGCTTGCGCATTTTGTGGATACGCGTTTGCCACCACGATATCGGCCTCTTTAAATGTAGGCGTGCAATACGTCTTGGCCGCCACCCGTACACCGGCGTGGTGCGCTTCCACAATGTCGCCCGCCCAGACATGGGTGGGGCGCAAGCGGTCGTTGTACATGATCTGCAACGTGTAATCCACCTTGGCCATCTTCGCCGCTTCAATCATGTCCAAACGCATATCGTTCTTAAAGATGCGCACCGGACCGGTGGTTTTCACCTTCGTTAGAATCTGCGTGTGATTGTATTCCACCGTGGAAAGGTGCGACAGGCCCGGCAGAATGGCCTTCGCGCCCCCGCCGTATCCAGCGTCATAGTGCACTTTGATCCCGCTGATGCAGATTTTCAAATCGGCCGCTAGAAAAGTTTGATTGACCTTGACTTTGTTTTCGCGCGTCGTGGTGCCGATTTCCTTCACGTTGTCGACCACATCGTGATTCAGCCACGCGTACTTCTTGGCAACCTGCACGCCCAACTTGCGGCCTACCTCTTCCTGGGTCATAGCGCGGTGCGTGCCGAAGGAACCGATAAACAGGATGTTTTCGTCCTTGATGCCCGCTTTGGCCAATTCCTCGACCAACCAGGGGGTCACGGTGAAGGACGGCGTCGTGCGCGTCAGATCGTCAAAGCTGATCGCGACCGTCTTTTTACCCTCAGCCAATTCACGCAGGGATTTTGTACCGATAGGAGTGCTGCATTGCGTGGCGATCTCACTAGAAGTCAACGCGGGCAGGCCGTGACCGGCCATGTCTTGCACGTGCACGTCCCATGCTTCCGGAAAATCGATGCGCTCTTCCATGAACGGCGCGCCGTTCGGGCCAGCTAATTCGTGCGTTGGAATGACGATGGACTTCGCGGAGCCTTTCAGCATTGGCACAACTTTCGCCTGATAGGCCGAAGATGCCATCGCCGTGCCAATCAAGGGCGTTGCGGCCATGTAGCGCGCACCCTTCAAAATATCTCTGCGACTGGGGGTCGACATTAAAACGCTCCTTAACTGAGAGGTGTTCTTCTAGATGATTCTATGCCCGCGAAATCGAAAGCAGGGTTTAACCGGTGAATTCTTGGTGAATCACGGCATTTCGCCTCAGTGTTTCAATAGCTTCCCCGCTTCGATAGTGGCTTGTACGTCTTGCTGAAACCATTGCGGCTATTGCTGATGGTGAACGATCCATCTGGCTCCGCCGATAGCTTGATGAGTTTGCCTTCGTCCGAAGGTTCGAGGTTGGCGATGAAATCGCCGGGAGGATTTGTCTCTTTCGTTCCCGCAGCCGAGTAATGAACCTGCCAAATATCTTCGAGACCGGACGTCGCGCGTAGAATCGGCCAAGTCGGAGGATCTGCGCCTTTGCGCGCCCCGTTACCCATAATTGCCACTCTTGGACGCACCGCCCCAATCAATTCCGGCGTGATTCCTTTAAACTGGCCGTGCACGTTGACGTGGTACACATCTACAGTGCCGATCAAGTTGTTCGGGCAGACTAGGGAGCGATTGTGATTCGATTCCAAGTCCGCTAAGTCGAGCATGCGGAATTTCCCCAACGTGAACAGCAGGCCCACAGATAGATTGTCTTCCACATCGCGTTCGATCAAGGCTGCTTGTTGGGTGGTTGCGCAAAGCGGATTGGGCGCGCCGCCTCCATTGACTGGCTTTTGAATAAACTCTCCGTCCGCCGCCACCACTTGCACGCTCACGCCCTTGAGCGGAATCTTATCTCCCGGCTTCAGGGTGGTGTGACCAACCTTGCGGCGTACTTCGTCGTAGGCTTTGAAGCGCTGATCGGCCGCCTCCCGTGAAGCGGTAAAGCGAGCATCGGGAGCGGCTGGAGCCGGAGCCGGTTGAAATTCTCCATGGTCGAAAATATGCCGGATGGGAATCTTCGCGGCCAATTGCGGCACGTCGCCAATGTGATCGATATCAAAATGGGAAATCACCAGGTCATCAATCTGTTTCACCCCGGCCGCTTTACAGGCTTCCACAATTCGATCCACCGAGGATTCCCGCTTGCCCAGCGCCGGCCAGCCTGCATCGAACAACATCGTCTCTCCGGAAGGAGACACGATCAGCACCGACTTTCCGCCTTCGACATCGATCGTATAGAAATCGAGCGTCTTGGCGGCAGGTAGCAATGAGGCAAAAAGCGCGGCAAAAATTACTGCTAAAAATATCCTCATGAATTTATTTCGCGGAAAATGCCAGCAGTACATTACCGGGCATGCTGGAGTAGCCCGAGTTGATGTAGAGGTAGCCATTAGCCAAAGTGGCCCCAGTAGAGCTAAAGGAACCGCCCTTGGCCGCAATTCCGTTCACGGTAGTGAAGTCGCGCACGGCGTCGAAATCCCAAATGACATCGCCGGTTTTAACGGCGAACGCACGGATGTGGCCGTCCATGGAAGGTGCAATGACCGCGCCGGGAATCACCGTGGGAGGTGACCGCTGCGCGCCGGAGCAGCCGCGCTGTCCCGCGCAAGCAGGTTTGGGCGGCGGTGCATGCCACACTTCCTTTCCCGTGGCGGGATCGATAGCGAAAAGGCCGCCGCCGCTGCTGGGTTGGCCTCGAACGGTATCAGCGATCGGCGCGAAGAGCAGCTTGTCGTTCGGACTATACGCGATGCCCCACTGGATGCCACCGCCCGGGCCGCCTTTGCCGATGCGGGTTTGCCACACCACTTTCCCCTGCTGGTCCGGATCAAATCCCCAGACTACGGCTGATTTCTGGCCCGCCAGGATTATCTGATGGCCCCCGTCCAAATCCACCAGAATGGGGGAGCCGCCGAAGTCCACATCGGTTCCGGCGTTTTCGGGACAGTTGCCACCATTTGTGCCGCCCTTGCCGCCGCAATCCCAATTGAACATGTCAGGGTTGGGCTGCTGTGACCACTGAATCTTGCCCGTTTTCATATCCAGCGCGACAATGGCGTCGGCGGTCTTGATGTCGGGATCGGAATATCCGTTGCCGGTGGCTACGTAGATAAGATGGCGCTTGAGATCGAGCGTGGGAGAGGACCAAATAGTAGCGCCGGATGGACCATAGAACTGCACGCCGGTCTTGCTCTTTTTCGTGGGCTTCGGCTCCGGCGAGGTGTACGTTCTCCAAATCTCCGCCCCGTCGCTCGCCTGTACTGCCACCAGGTTGCCCCGGAACGTGCAGCACGAATAGAACGGATTCGCACCCGCGTTTTCTTCCTGCGAAGCAATGGGAACGTACAGCCGACCCTCGTATAACTTAGCGGTGCCGGTGATGCGCGTGAATGCCTGGTCATCCAGCTTTTTCTGCCAGATCAGTTTGCCGGTAGTCGAATCCAGCGCATAAAAGTTGGATTCGAGATCTCCTATATAGGCGCGATGCCCGGGTCCAATAACCACCGCATCCCGAACCATCGCTTTGGCTTGATACATCCAATAAATGCATCCGCTATCCGCATCGAGAGCGTATACGGTTCCGTCGTTGCTGCCTACGTAAACGCGCCCTTCAGCCACAGTCGGCTGCCCGTAGGCGGTCACCGTATTAGGGAATCCGAAAGCCCACTTCACCTTGAGAGAGGAGAGTTGCCCAGCGGTCAACCCGCCCGTTTTCTCCGGCTGATAACGGGTATTCCGGTCGTCAGGACTCCATCCGTTCCAAGCTGCACGGGAATTTTTCGGCTTTGATCCAACCGGGCAATAGCCGGTCATCTTAGGCAGCACAACCGGACCAGCCTTACCTAGATAACGCGCCACTGCTACTTTTTCTTCCGGACTGAGTTGCGCGCCCTGGGCCCGCATCGCGCCGGTTGTCAGCGTCTTAACAATGTCTTCCCAGGGTTTAATCTTCAAGGCCTCGGCCATGGGAGCGTGGGCATCACTGCTCTGGCCGTGACATTGTTGGCAGTGGGCGATATAGACGCGGCTGCCTTCCTGGGCGGTGCAGAGACCTGCAAACAATAAGCAGAGAGCGGGCAGGCTGAATACCTGTCCCACTTTTAGGTAGGAGGAAATTGCAATCATCGAGCGAGTCTTGTCCGGTCTTTAGCGAAGAGTTGGCGTCTTGGGCGTCGCTCCCGATTTTACGATCAAAGCAGTGAGCAGTTCCACGGCTTTATCAATCGGTAAACGATCCGCGATTTCAATTGCCGTCCTTCCCGATTTGTCCCGTTCATCCAGCTTCGCCCCTTTGTCGGCCAAAAATTGAATGACTTCGCAAACAGCCATCTGGGCGCCCAGCGTGCCGCCGTTAGCGGTGCCCGTGACCGAGGCGTGAATGAGAGTCATGCCGGTATCGGTAACCACATCAACTTTCGGGTCCAGCGTATAGGCATACTTCACGGTTGAAACCTTGGCGCTGGAAACAGCGGACATCAGCAGCGTGGTGCCATCCTGTCCTATGACTTTCGGATCGGCGCCCGCGTCAACTAACCTTTTCATTACGTCAATGTGCCCGCCTCGCGCGGCGAAATGCAAAGGTGTTAATTCCCCTGGCGTCGGGCGGAAACCGGGAATGGCGCGTCCGAACGCAGACTTACCGGTGCGTGCGTTGACGTCAGCGCCTTTGGCCAGCAGCATTTTCACCATCTCCATGTTGCCCGCTTGCGCCGCAATGTGCAGGGCTGTCTGTCCCCCGCGGTCCACGGTCTTTACATCAGCACCGGTTTCGAGCAGCGTTGCCACCGCCGGCGTGTTGCCATAATTTGCGGCCACAGTCAGTACCTTGGCGCCGGAAGGCAACGCGTAATTGGGATCGGCATGCGCGGCCAATAAGCTTTTCACCGATTGCAGGTCTTTTTTGGTGACCGCAAAAACCAGCGGAGTGAAACCGCCCCCGGATACGGCGTTCACGTCCGCGTCATGTTCAATCAATACTTGCACGGCTTCTGAATGGCCTTGAGCAGCAGCCCACATCAGCGCTGTCTGTTTTTTTGCTCCACCGGCCGCGTTGACATCGGCGCCATGCGCGATCAATTCGCGCACTGCGTCGGCGCTTCCCGCTCCGGCGGCGATCATGAGTGCGGTCTCCCCATCCCACCGCGCGGCATTTGCATTTGCGCCGGCTTTCAGCACTTTGTCCACTAGCGCGGCGTCTCCATTCGCGCTGGCCAGCGTAAGCGGCGTTTCTCCGTAGACATCCGCCGTGTTTACCTTGGCTCCCGCCGCCAGCAAAGTTTCCGCGATTTGGCGCTCGCCAAGATAGGTCGCCCAGGAAAGCGGCGTGCTTCCATCCGGCAGTGCCACGTTTACATCGGCGTGCTGGTTCACCAGGGAAGAGACAGTACCGGCATCGCGGCTTTTGACCGCGTCCAAAAGACCCGGGGTCAGTTTCGGATTGGGAGCCGCCCACGCTGATGCCGAGGCCAGCAACATCACCGTGAGCGCAGCGTTCAGTCGCATTGCCTTACACATCCACTAAATAGTTCAGGTCGCCCGTGCTGTCGCCGAATTTGTCGCAATGCACGCCGGCCTTATCTAAAACCGTCAGGAAAAGGTTATTGAGCGGCGTTTCCTTCGGATAACGAATATGACGCCCGCCCTGGAGCTGACCTGCCGCGCCGCCCACCAGGACAGTCGGTAAATTGTCATGCGTATGCAGGTTACCATCGCTGAGACTGCTGCCATAGACTATCAAGGTGTGGTCGAGAAGGGTGCCCTCGCCATCTTGCGTCGTATTTAACTTGTTGACCAGATACGCGAACGTCTGCACCAAATGCGCGTCGATCTTCTCTACCTTCGCGATTTTCACCGGATCATTCATGTGATGCGTCACCGAGTGGTGGCCATCCGGCACGCCGATGGAAGGATACGGCCGGTTGCTGCCCGCCCTGCCCAGCATCAGCGTAATCACGCGTGTCATATCCGTCTGGTAAGCCAGAACCTGCAAATCCATCATCAGCTTGGCGTGCTCGTCGAATTCTTCGGGGATTGAATCCGGGCGCTCCATCACAATCAGCTTGGCGCTGGCGTTCTGCTCTTCCGCTTTCTGGATGCGCCGCTCAATATCGCGCACCGCATCCAGGTAATCGGTCAGCTTATGCCGGTCTCCGGGTCCGAGTTTGGTCTCAAGGCGGTCAATGCTGCCGCTGACATAGTCCAAAATGCTGCGTTGTTCATTGAGCCTGGCGAGGCGCGCCGCAGGGTCGGTGCTGTCGCCATCGCCGAATAGCCGTTCAAACACCGCGCGTGGATCGGGTTCCATGGGGAGCGGCGTCGTCGCCGAGCTCCAGCAAACGGTGTTCGTATAGGCGCAACTGTAATTTTGGTCGCAAGTTCCCGCCAGGGTCGGAGCCTCTAGCGCGATTTCAAGCGATGCCAATTGCGTATGTTTGCCGAATTCCTTGGCCGCGATCTGGTCCGCCGAAATACCGGCGCGCACATCGCTTTCCGTTCTCTTCGGGTGAACTCCCGTAAGCCAGGTGGCGCCTTCCCGCGCATGGTCGCCGGGACCGTCGCCCAGTGCCCGCCCCTGCACTTGCGCTAATCCAGTAAGAACGAGGAGGCGTTCCCGGAAAGGCTCCAGCGCCTTCATAGTAGGTAGGAATTCAAATCCGGCGCCCTCTGTCGCCGGCGTCCAACGATTCATAATCATCCCGACGGGATGATAGACAAACCCCAAGCGCGTGATGGGTTTCGCCGCGGCTGTCGCGGCCGCGCCAAAGGCGGGCACCATCGAATCCAGAAACGGCAGTGCGACAGTGGCGCCAATCCCACGCAGAAACGCGCGGCGAGCTAAGGCTTTATTCGTCAGTATCATTGTGGTGTTCTAAACTCCTTCTCATCTGAAAAGGCGTGCTGTTGACGATGGCAAGCACTAGAGCGTTCATGGTGTAGTTGCCGCTTGCCGCACGCCGGGTAATGGATCGCACCGTCGGTTTGTCGTAATATTCCAGCCCTCGTCCAAGGGCGTAAATTAAAAGCTTTTCGCTTACGGTTGAAATAAAATCGTCTTTATATTTAGTAGCCAATAGCTTGGAAAGCTGCTCCGGACCCGCAAACTGGGCGCCGTCCGGGAGCTTCCCAGAAACGTCGAGCGGCTTACCCGCATCTTCGCTGCGCCACCGGCCGATCGCGTCATAATTCTCAAGCGCGAACCCGATAGGTTCCATGCGCGCATGGCACGAAGCGCAAACGGCATTGGCGCGATGCATTTCCATGGCCTGCCGCGTCGTCATCTGCTTGCCGTCTTTGCTAGCCTCTGGGAAAGCCGGAACGTCTGGTGGCGGAGGCGGCGGAGGTGTGCCAAGCAAATTCTCCAGCACCCATTTTCCACGCTGCACTACCGAGGTCCGGCTTGGGTAAGACGTCACGGTCAGAATGCTCGCTTGTCCCAGCAAACCCTCGCGGTTGGGGTCCGATAGAGTCACTCTTCGAAATTGCGAGCCGTAAATGCCCGCTATGCCGTAATGTTCCGCCAGCCGCTGATTGAGATAGGTGTAATCGGCATCCAGCAGATCCAGCATGCTGCGGTTCTCGCGTACCACGCTTTCAAAGAACAGTTCCGTCTGCTGCTGCATGGACTTGCGCAGGCTCTCATCGAACTGCGGAAAAAGCCCCGCGTCCGGTCTCCACGTCGCCAGGTTCCTAAGATCGAGCCATTGTCCGGCGAAATTGACGATCAGCGCCTGCGAGCGTGAATCGGCCAGCATGCGCCGCACCTGCTGCTCCAAAATCTTCGGATCTTTCAGTTTGTGTTGCTCCGCCAGCGCCAATAACTGGTCGTCCGGGATGCTGCTCCACAAGAAGAACGAAAGCCGCGACGCCAAATCGATGTCGCTAATTGTGTAGACGCTTGCGGCTTTAAGTCCGCCAGGGTCTTGCTCAACGCGAAACAAGAAATCTGGAGACACCAGCATGGCCTCCAGCGCTTTTTCAATGCCGTCGTCAAAATCGCCGGCTTTCCGGCCGCTCCTGTAAAACGCCAGCAGCGGGGTGATATCGGCCTCTGTGACAGGGCGTCTAAAGGCGCGATGGGCCAGGTTTGTAAGAATCTTGCGGGCGCACGGCAGCTCGGCGCTGGCGCTAGTGGGCCGGCAGGTAAAAATCTTGGCGCGGCTGGGCGTGTCTCCCCGGCCTGTGACATTATAAGGACCGCCTACAAGAACATTGGCGATCTGCGGGTCAGCGCTTAGATGAACAACCTCAAATGTTTTCAGTCTGGCGGAGTCGACCCACAAATCCATATTGCTGGTCTGGACTTTCGCGCCCTTCTTGGCTGGCGCGCGCCGCACCACCACCGGAGTCTCCAATTCCGCCATGGAAGAATCCCTCGGGAAGGTGACGCCGACCGTATGCAAACCCGCCTTTAACGGCACGCGTAACTCGTTGACGGCCGGCTTGTCTATTCCTTCGGCAGCGGCTATCTGAGGATCCGGCGCCATCTTAACTTCAATGACATATTCGGCGTCAAGCGGAAAATAGCGTTTGAAAACGATTCCGCCTCTCGAATCAAACGGTAAATCATCTCCAATCCGTTCATTGCGGCCCTTGGCTGTCGGCGACGACTCGTGCGGCGGCTCAAAGCGATCCTTAACCGGTTTCAGCTTCAGATCGCCAACCGCTTGGCGGCTCACGGACCGCGCCACGGATATATACCTTTCCAAGAGAACCGGCGATGTCGAGAGCACATCGGCAATATTGTCGAAGCCATACCCCGTGTTATCGGCCGGGAGAGAAGCGCCCGCTTGAATATTAAGTGCCAACAGATCCCGCACGGCATTGCTGTACTCAGTGCGGTTCAGGCGGTGGACTCCGGGGCGACCCGGCTCCGGATGAGCGGCTGCCGCCGAGTCGAGTGTTTCTTCCAGAGAGCTGGCGAACGCAGTGTATTGTTCCGGAGTCGGTCGAGGCAATCCGCGCGGCGGCATTTCAGCCGTACGTATTTTGTGCAGCACTTTTTCCCAGACGGCGGCATCCTTGGGAGCTTG
>DASXGT010000189.1:0-23002 GCA_036488895.1 Bryobacteraceae bacterium
ACATGAGTCATGATTCGACTGAGCGCAAGCGTCTGGCGTCGGGCCGTTTCGCGGTCGAGTACGATCCGGCTAGGTTGTTGACCCGTTGTGCCGCTGGATAGGAGAGTCCGGAAAACCTCCGATTCAGGTACGCTACGCAACGTATGGGATTTGAACAATCCGACTGGGATAAATGGCACAGCTCGTAGCTCATTGGCCCCGCGGAAACTTGGATACAGGATTCTGATAAGGCGGTCATAATCCGGGCAGTTCCGTCTGTGATGGTCGGTCAGGTCACTTAAATGTCCGGCCAGAACCGTTTCCTTGACGGGTTGCGGCAACGAATATTGTGGAGCGCGCAGAAGTTCGTCCGTCGTCATGAATTCATCAACCGGGAATAATCGATTTTGCCAGTGTTGCCGGTGGGTAGTTTGCCAATGGTGCGGAAATCGAGCGCGCTTCCATGCAGGCTGAGCCGGGCCGATAGTTCGGCGTGTAGTTTCCGCAACTCGGCTGGCTCTCCGAATTCGCAGTAGATGATCAGTTTGTCCGCGCCATTCACTACAGCGACGGGACCGTGCGGCCGCAGCATCGCTTCCACGTCGTCCATGTTGATCCGCAGACCGAAGACTTTTGCGTCGCGTTTGGCGCGGCCGAGAATGAAGACATAACCCTCGGCGTCCAGTTCGGCGCGGTCCCCGGTGTGGAGCACTCCTCCTAACGCGTCTCCTTTTGCGAGGTCGGCGCGGTTGAATGCATAACCCAACATGACATTGGGGCCTCGATAAACCAGCTCGCCGGTGACGCCAGGTTGAGTGCTTAAACCATCTTCCGTCGCGATAGCGAATGTGCCGCCGGGGATGGCGCAGCCGGCGGAGCCGGTTTTATCGGCAAGTCGGGCGGCCGGTAGCACGGACATCCGGGCCGTCGCTTCGGTCTGGCCATACATGACCCAAAACCGGCCATTCCGGGCTGCCATGATGGCACGAAATTGCTCAATCGTTTTATCGTCCAGTTTCCCGCCCGCCTGCGTCATGGACAAAATGGATTGGGCAGGCGTAAGGCGATCGAAACCCATCCGTTGAAGTATCTGGTAGGTATAAGGAACGCCAGAAAAGGAGGAGCACTGCTCCGCGGCCACGGACTTCCAGAAATCGGCCGCGATAACACTGCCATTGGTCATTACGCTGGTCGCTCCAGCCAGCAGGTGACTGTTAATAACCGATAAACCATAGGAATAGTGCATGGGGAGGTGGGCCACCGGCCGGTCCTCCTCAGTCAGGTCGAGAGCTTCTGCTATGGAGGCGGCATTGGCAACGATGTTGCCGCGTGTGAGCTGAGCCATTTTCGGGCTGCCGGTGCTTCCAGAAGTGGAAAGCAGGAGTGCAAGATCAGAATGGATGGGCGGCCAATCACCGGTATCAGTGGCGCTCCAGAGACCCGCCTGCGGTTGTGCTTGATAACCCTCGCCGGGGCATTCCGGACAGAGAACAAATTCTGGATGAAATGCCGATAATAAGGCCGATCTCGCTTCTGCGTCGAGTTTCTCGGACAATAAGGCGACGGCATGCCCCGCTTCGATTGCCCCTAGATACCAGGCGACTGTAGCCGGCGTATTCCTGCAGAAATGAAAAACTAAAGCTTTTCCCGCAAAGCTTAGTGCTTGGCGGCAGCGATTTACCTCGTCACTCAGCCGGAGCCACGTCCACCGTTCGCTCGTATCGCCGTCAACTAACGCAGTACGAGTCTTCCTGACCTCATCGTCAATCGCGAATATCATAGACACGAACGAATTGGCGCTTAGACAACCATTCCACCATCAACCCCGAGAACTTGGCCGGTGACATAGGATGACATGTCTGAGGCAAGAAATAGGATCGTGTTGGCCACTTCCGAAGGCTGGCCGATTCTCCCCATTTTTATCGAGGCGACGGCCTCGCGGTGGTGCTTCTCCGGCAACTGCCGCGTCATCTCCGTATCGATCATACCGGGCGCAACTGCGTTCACGCGAATGCCTTTGGGCGCAAGTTCCTTGGCCGCGGCCAAGGTCATCCCGATTATCGCAGCTTTGGATGAGGTATACACGGTCTGCCCCTCCTTCCCGAAACGGCCGATGATCGACGTGAGATTCACGATTGAACCGCTCTTGGTGCGCCCCATCAAACGTGCTGCTGCTTGTGTGTGGAAAAGGGACCCCAAAACATTAGTCCGTATAACGGACGAAACGAGATCCTCGGAAATCATCCCCAGAATGGCATCCTGCATGATTCCGGCATTATTCACTAGGACATCGAGCCTTTTATACTGTTTGAACAATTCCATGTAACACGCCTGTACTGCGTTGGCGTCGCCTGCGTCGGTTACGGATATCGAGACTAGCGTCCCAAACCGTTCCTGGATGGATTGCCTGCGCTGTTCAAGCGCCTCGCCAGACCGGGCGCTTAGAATCAAAGTTGCGCCATGGCTCGCGAATAACTCTGCCGTGGCCCACCCTATTCCGCGGGTCGCCCCGGTAATCAGGCAGACCTTGCTCTCAAGCATCATTCGAAAACGACGCCGTATTTACCAAGGATTTCCTTCGCTTTCGGAAAACTACTAAGGTCGATGACGTCGTCTGTAGCCAGCATTACATCGAAGTCGACCTCAATTTGAGTAATCAGCGCCATGTGAGCGACAGAATCCCATCCATTTGTTTTTCCGTATGCGATTTCATCGCAATTGATGCCCTCCGTTAGAGGCATCGACTCGGCAAAGGCGGATTTCAACTTCTCAAGAGAAGATTGCATTTGGTTGTGGAGGTAAAACTACAAACGCTCATTTTAGCGCACGAGATGAGGGAAGCAGCGACGTACTTCATGGAGCGAACATACTGCGAAAAGGCAAAAGTAGAACTACACTGATAGGAATGCCGCGCTACGCCGTCGCCTTCTTATCTTTTCTGATCGGCGCCGCGTCCGCTCTCGCGGCGCCGAAATTCAGCATCTCGTTCCCCAAAGAGAACGTGGCCACGCCGCTCGATGGCCGCCTACTTCTCATCCTCTCTTCAGATCCATCCGCCGAACCGCGAATGCAGATCAACGACACGCCCGCCACGCAGATGATCTTTGGAGTAGACGTGGATGGCCTTCCTCCGGAACAATCCGCTACGGTTGATAGTCAAGCCTTTGGCTATCCGGTCCGCAGTTTGTCAGAGGTGAAGCCGGGCGCGTACTATGTGCAAGCGGTTTTGCATCGTTACGAAACTTTCCATCGCGCGGACGGCCACGTCATCAAATTGCCGATGGATCGCGGCGAGGGACAGCATTGGAATTTAGCTCCGGGCAATCTGATGAGTAAACCGCGGAAGATTGTTATTACCCAAGACTCCGATTCCAACATTGCTATCTCGCTCGACCGGCAAATCCCGCCCATTCCCGCGCCGAAAGACACTAAATACGTAAAGCACATCAAGATTAAATCCGCCTTGCTGACTAAGTTCTGGGGCCGGCCCATGTACCTTGGCGCAAACATCCTATTACCCGAAGGTTTTGCCGAACACACCGAAGCACATTATCCGGTTGCAATCTATCACGGACATTTTCCCGCCGACATCGAAGGCTTTCGTACGCAACCGCCTGATCCGAATCTGAAGCCGGAATACAGCACCCGCTTTCACCTCGCTGGTTACAACCGCATTGAGCAGCAAGAAGCGTATCAGTTCTATAAGCAATGGATCGCGCCCGGCTTCCCGCGTTTTCTGGTCGTGGAAATTCAGCATGCGAATCCTTACTATGACGATTCCTATGCCGTCAACTCCGCCAATCTCGGCCCTTATGGCGATGCCATCGAAACGGAGCTGATTCCGTATATCGAAAAACAGTTTCGCGGTATCGGTCAAGGCTGGGCCCGCTTTCTCTATGGAGGCTCTACCGGTGGCTGGGAATCGCTGGCCGTCCAAATCTTCTACCCGGACCATTACAACGGCACATTCGCGGCTTGCCCCGACCCGGTTGATTTTCACGCCTTCACGACCATCGATCTTTATCGCGACAAGAACGCCTACGTGCTGCAGGGCACGCATATTTCCGTCGAGCAACCCGCCATGCGCGACTATCTCGGTCATGTCACCATTACTCAGCGGGAAACGAATTACTTCGAACGCACGCTTGGGTCAAAAGGCCGTTCCGGAGAACAATACGATATCTGGCAGGCTGTCTATTCGCCGGTAGGTTCCGACGGATACCCGCAGCCCATCTTCAATAAGCTGACCGGCGACATCGATCATCATGTCGCTGCCTATTGGCGCGATCATTATGACCTGAGTCATATTCTGGCGCGCGACTGGCCCCGTTTAGGTCCCAAGCTCAGGGGCAAGATTCACATCTACTTGGGCAGCGCCGACACGTATTTCTTAAACGACGCCGTTTACTACATCGAAGATTTTCTAAAAACCACAAATAATCCGCCCTATGAGGGGGAAGTGAAATATGGAGACAAAGCCGAACATTGCTGGAACGGCGATCCTAATCTTCCCAACGCGTATTCGCGCCTGCATTACAACACTATGTATGTGCCGAAAATGCTCGAACGGATGGAAAAAACAGCCCCGCGCGGAGCGGATCTCAAAAGCTGGCGCTACTAACGTTGCTGAGTAGATAACTTTTTGACGATTTCATACAAGAAGGTCTGACCTTCGTAGAAGGACTGTACTAACATGCGCTCATCGCGGCCATGCGCGCGCACATCGTCACGGTCGCCGAAAAAGCCTTGCACGCCGTATGTGGGAATTCCGGAGGATCGCAAATACCGGCCGTCGGAAGCGCCGGTGGACATGGATGGCACCGTGACAACGCCCGGCCACATCGTATCCGTAATCTGATCGAACGCCTTCATCACATCCGGACGCATCGGCGAACTGGGCGCGGCGCCCTCATCCTCTTTGATGGTGATGATGACCTGATCGTCAGCCGCTACTTGTTTCAGGGTCTTGAGGACATTAGCCACCGAATCCTGGGGCAAAATCCGGCAATTCACATTCGCGGCGGCCAATTGCGGCAGGGCATTAGGCGCATGACCGCCTTCGAGTTGCGTGGCCACGCACGTAGTCCGCAGCGTGGAATTGTATCCCGGCGAAATCGCCGCCACTTTTTTGATCGCTTCATCCGAACCTTGCGCTACTTTGGCTAAGTCCGCGGCAAGCGGTCCTTTTTCAATCTTCGCCATCTTTGCAAAATAGGCCTTCGTTACGTCGTTCAGTTCGAACGGAAAGCCGAATGTAGACAAACGGTACAGCGCCCCGGCCAGATGATAAATGGCGTTATCGGCCACGGGTCGCGAGCTATGCCCTCCTTTATTGCGCACTTCAAACCGGAAATCCGCATAGGTCTTCTCGGCCAAACCCATGTCATTGGCTATCCGTTTCCCATTCACCATCTCGCCGTGGCCGCCTTCGTTCAGGCAAAACTCCGCATCAATCAGGTTGCGCTTATTTTTCAGCAGCCAATCGACCCCGTTATACGGGCCGCCGCCTTCCTCATCCGCAGTCAGCGCGACGATCAGGTCACGATCCGGCTTGAATCCGTCGCGCTTGTAGCGAATCAGATTCGCGACCCAAACCGCTGCCTGCGCCTTATCATCTGCCGTGCCGCGCCCGTAGAAATAGCCGTCCTTCTCAATGAATTGAAATGGATCCATGTTCCAGTCCTCGCGCTTCGCTTCAACCACATCGATGTGCGCCAGCAGCAAAATTGGCTTTAGCGCGCCGGTCCCGTGATAACGAACCACGATGTTTGTTTTACGCGGGACCGCCCCACCGACAAAAATGTCGGACGCCGGAAATCCCACCGCCTTCAACCGTGCCGCCACCGCTTCCGCAATCGGCGTGGTCGGGCCGCTCGAAAATCCGGACTTGCTCTCCACCATTTCCTTGTAGATTTCGCGCGCCAACCTTTGATCGGCGGCGGGCGGCAGGTTGGCGGCACTGAGGAACACGGCCCCGCCGAAAGCGGAAAGACTGAGAATCAAAAGAGGGATTCGTAGCATTTCTGATATCTTGCCACGGCGTTCGCATCTACAGATTGGTATGCCTATCACTGATATTCCGGACGATTCTCAGCGTCAGCCCAAAACGATCTTCCATAAGTTGCTTCCCTACACTACGGTAGCCATGCTAATGGCCATGTTGTATGCGGGCTGGACCCTCTACTCCCGTCACCAGGATTCCGTCAAAATGCAGCAGGAAATTGACGACAAGCAACAAGCGGCGCGCAAGAAAGTCGTGGACCAGGTCTTCGGCTCCGGGGAAATCTTGTTTTCAAATTTCTCGGTTGATACCGCTCAGCTCAAACGCGGAGAAACCGCCCGGCTCTGCTACGGAGTAGAGAACGCCAAGACGCTGAAACTGGATCCGCCGGTGGAAGACATCAAGCCTTCCTACCATCACTGCGTCGAAATTGCTCCCAAGAAGACCACCACCTACACCATCACCGCCGATGACGGCGCCGGTCACACCAAATCGTTGTCGCTTGAAGTGAAAGTGCACTAGGCATCGTAAACTGGGCTGAAATTTCTAATCCGTCATACTGTAATCAGGATTTTTAACATGATCTGCAAGACCAAAGATCTTTCACCTGACCAGAAAGCCGTCATCGAAAGTCTGCTGGGGCGCCGGGTACTGGAGAATGAGGCAATTAGTGTTCGCGCCATCGAACCCCCGGTTCTCTCCGATCAACGGCGTGCAGAGCTAGCGGAGCAACTAAAGAAATACTTCGCTGAGGTAGATGCCAGCCGCAAGCGTGGCTCCGCCGAGGACGCCGAGGAAGTCCTTACCGAGGCAATCAGAAGCTCCCGGCCAAACTATCGTCCACATCAGTGAAGATCGTCCTTGACAATTCTGGTGAGAGCCAATGAGCATTCCCACGGTCTTGCTCGTGAATTGCTGATCAATATTGTTGAGAGTAGACATACATTATTGCTTTCAAACGAGATGCTTCATGAGCTTGCAAGAGTCCTTCGCTACCCGCGGCTGCAATCGTTCTATGGTCTATCCGAAAGTCTTGTCTTCGATTACGTTGCCTTCCTCCGTCGGTCTGCGGAAATTGTCCCTCTGAATCCTCTCGTGGCGGCACCCATCCGCGACGTAAACGATGTCATTGTGATACAAACGGCGATAATCGGTGAAGCAGAAATATTGTGCACAAAGGACGACGACTTTTTTCAAGAACCGGCCAATGACTATCTAGTCAAGATGGGAATTGCCGTTCTCGACGACATCTCTTTAATGCATCGCCTGCGTTCCTAATTCCCAAATACGTAAAGGGAGAACTGACCATGCGTATCGCAATCGTCTCCGATATCCACGCCAACCGCAGTGCCTTTGAAGCAGTCTTGGCCGACCTGCAACAAACCTCTCCCGATCTAATCCTCCACGGCGGCGATCTAGCCGACAGCGGCTCAAGCCCCATAGACATTGTGGATCACATTCGCGATCTCGGATGGCAGGGCGTGCTTGGCAACACCGATGAAATGCTGTTCAACCCCGAATCTTTAACCGGGTTCGCCAGCCAAACGCCGCAACTAAAATCCATGTTTGCCGCAGTGGAGGAGATGGCGGCGGCTACCCGTGAAACGTTAGGAGAAGAAAGACTTACGTGGTTAAGTAACCTGCCGCGCATGCAGATTCAAATTCCAATGTCACTCGTTCACGCAAGTCCCCAAAGCACATGGCGCGCGCCGGCGCCGGAAGTGAGCGATGCCGAACTCGACTCGGTCTACGGGCCGCTGGGCGAACCGGTTGCCGTCTACGCGCATATTCATCGCCCTTTCATTCGCAACGTTTCCGGAATAACCGTCGCGAACACAGGCAGCGTCAGTCTCTCTTACGATGGCGACCGCCGTGCCGCCTATCTCTTGCTCGACGGCTTCGAACCAACGATCCGGCGCGTCGAATATGACATGGACCGGGAACTGAAGGCACTCTCCCTTTGCGGATTTCCCCATGCCAATTGGATCGCCAAGATGCTCGCCAGCGCACAGCCGCAAATGCCTTAGTAACTACTGATTTCCCACGGCATAAACCACCCCGCCGCTAACAATCAGCACGGCTGCCGCAATACTCGTCAGCGTCGGCGGCTGCTTAAAAAAGACCCACGAAATAATCTGCCCAATCACAAAGAAAAACACCACGTAAAGCCCCATCAGCTTGCCAAAATCCCACGGCGGCGCGTTCACCGTCCATCCATAAGCGAACAGAACACCCGCCGCCAGCACGAATAGCCCAACCCGCATCGCGCTGGAGGAACTGTGCAGCGCCACCCTCATAATCGCGTCTCCGCCCGCTTCCAGCATGGCGGCAACTATCAAAATGGCAATCGCAGTATAGCGGTTCATAAAACGTCCTCCAATCATGCCATCCCCGCATTTTTGCCGCCCTTCGGATATCGTAAAGATCATGTCCAGAATTCTGTCCTCATTCCTGGCGCTGCTGTGCCTTGGTTCTGCTTTGAGCCCGGCGTTGATCGCGCAACCTGCCTCCACCGCTCCACTTCGCGTTGCTATCGTCGGGCTCAATCACGGTCACGTATCGGGTTTCCTGAAAGGCGGCGCTCTTGTCCCTGCCGGCGGCGCTCTGCATCGCCCCGATATTCAAATTGTCGGAATCGTTGAGCCTGACCGCAAACTATTTGATGCGTACGTCCAACGTCTCCACCTCTCGCCAGATCTCTACTTCGCCAATATTAAAGACATGGCCGCCAAGGTTCATCCGGACGCCGCGCTCATCTTCACCAGCACCTTCGGCCACACGCAAGCCGTCGAAGAATGCACCAAATTCGGCATGCACGTCATGATGGAAAAGCCGCTAGCGGTCAGCTATAAAGATGCGCTCGCCATGCAGGCCGCCGCCAAGCGCGCCAACGTACACGTGCTGGTGGATTACGAAACCACGTGGTATGCCAGCAACAAAGCCGCTTATGATCTTCTGCAACAGAGCACCATCGGCGAAGTCCGCAAAGTCATTGTGCGCGACGGCCACCGCGGCCCCAAACTGATCGGCGTTACGCCCGAATTCTTCTCCTGGCTAACTGACCCTCACCTGAATGGCGCGGGTGCGCTCTTTGATTTCGGCTGTTACGGCGCGGATCTCATGACTTGGTTCATGAATGGCAAAGCGCCGGAATCGGTGAGCGCCGTCACGCTGCATCTCCAGCCTGAACTCTATCCAAAGGTTGATGATGAATCCGAAGTCGTTCTAAAATACCCATCCGCCGTCGCCATTCTGCAGGGCTCCTGGAACTGGCCGTTCGACATCAAGGACATGGACGTCTATGGCCGCACCGGCTACGCCAAGACCATTCGCAGCAAACAAATTCAGATCCGCCGTAAAGGTGAAGCCGAGCCCACCACCGAAACTGCCACGCCTCTCGCCGCCCCTTATGATGACCCGCTGCACTATCTGGCAGCCGTCATTCACGGCACGATTAAGGAAGACGGCAGCCTGTCATCGCTCCAAACCAATATGGTCGTCACGGAAATTCTGGACGCCGCCCGCCGCTCGTCCACAACCGGAAAGGCCATCAAGCTACCGCTAACGGACTAGCTAAACTAATTCTTCGCGGCCGGTTTCGCGCTCACCGGAACCGGCTCAATCTTCACGCCTTCCCGCGCCAGGTCGCCGGGATTCAGCACAATGGTATCGCCGTCATGTAAACCGTCGATCACTTCCATTCGGTCTCCATAATCCCGGCCAATGGTTATTTTCTGTAGATGCACCGTGTGGTCCGGGCGCAGCACCGCCGCCAGCGTCCCATCCGAATGCACCACCAGCGCTTCACTGGGAATCGCCAGCGGCGGGTCCACGCGCTTGTTACTAAGGTTCACCTGCGCATACATGCCGGGCAGCAGCGCGCCTTCTTTATTCGGTACGCGCACTTCTACCAACAGCGTGCGGCTCGTAGGGTCCAGCGAATTGGAAGTTCGCGCAATGGTGCCCGTAAACGTCCGGCCCGGAAGATTTGCCACCGTCAATAACGCCGTTTGACCGGGTCGTATAGAACTGGCGCCGCTCTGCGGAACGTTGACATAAGTGCGCAGCGTCTCCGTCTGCGCGATGCGATACAGCAGCGTGCTTCCGGTGCTGACCAGCGCGCCAATATCTACATTGCGTTGAGTAATCACACCGTCGAAAGGCGCCCGCACTGTCCGGTAACTCCCCATCCTTTGCAGCCGCGCCAGGTTTGCTTCAGCCGCCGATACGTTGCTGCGCTGGGCCGAAACCGCTTTGTCTAGTGCATGCACACTGGCGACTTGCACATGATATTGCGTCTGATAAAGATCGTTATCCTGTTTTGAAACTACCCCGCGCGTGACCAGGTTGGCCCAACGTTGTGCATTGACGCGCGCCAGTTCCGCGTTGGCCTTGCCCTGCTCATCATTGGCCAGCGCTTGTTCGAGCGAAGCTTTCGTTTGCTCCAACGCCGCCTGCGATTGATTCACCTGCTCATCCAGTTCGGGCGCCTCAATTTCCGCCACCACCTGCCCAGCCTTCACGCGGTCGCCAATATCCACCAATCGCCGCTTCACATATCCATCGGCCCGCCCTAAAATCGGCGCTTCCGTGATTGCCTGAATATTGCCCGGCAGTTCCAGCTCGCTGTTTTTGGACGACCGCGATACCTGCATCACCGTGGCCCGCGGAAGCGCCTGGTCCCGCTCCAGCGCCTCATTGTCAATCACGCTCTTCTGGTGCGCCTGAGGAATGTAGCCGGCCAGAAACGCCACCACGGCCAGAATCGCCAAGCCTAGAACAATCGACCAAATGGTATAGCGGGAAGGCCGCCACGCCTTTGCCGGAATAGGTATATGCACGGCCGGAGCCGGCTGGCCCCGCAACTCTTGAATCTGCCGCTTCAGCGCTTCGTTTTCGCGCCGCAACTGCTCTTCCGCTGTGTCCACGATGTCTATTTCCCGCATCAGACGCTGAGTGTCTCCTCCTGCTCCAGTTGCTGCATTTGTGTCCCGTGATCCACCGGAACATTGGTGCGCAAGTAACTATAAATGATAGGGACCACAAACAACGTGGTGACGGTGGCGAACAGCAGGCCGCCGATAACGGCGCGTCCGAGCGGCGCATTCTGTTCTCCGCCTTCACCCAAGCCTAACGACATGGGAAGCATGCCTAAAATCATAGCCGTTGCCGTCATCAGCACCGGCCGGATGCGCGCATAACCTGCCGAAAGCATCGCATCCCGCGCGGACGCTACCGTCGCCCGTTCGTCATTTGCGAACGTCACCATCAGAATGCTATTCGCCGTGGCCACGCCGACGCACATAATGGAACCCATCAACGACGGCACGCTCAGCGTAGTGCCCGTCACAAACAGCATCCACAAAATGCCTGCCAGCGCGCCCGGCAGCGCCGTCAAAATAATGAACGGGTCCAGCCACGATTGAAAATTCACCGTCATCAGCAAATACACCAGCGCCACCGCGAACAGCATGCCCAGCGCCAGCCGCCGGAATGACGAATCCATGGTCTCCACCTGTCCGCGCAATGCGAAGGTAGTGCCGCGCGGCAAATGCGGTTCCTCTTCCCGCATGATCCGCTCCACGTCCGCACCCACGCCGCCCAGGTCCCGCCGGTCCACATTGGCATACACATCGAAAACCGGCCAGACGTTGTAGTGGTTAACAATCACCGGCGCATAATCGCGTTGCACCGTGACCAGATTGGAAAGAAGCTGCGTGCTACCCGCCATCGCGCCCGGGTTCCCATATGCTTGCGAAGCATGATTGGGAGCTGCACCAATGCTCGCGTTTGTTTCTCCTGCCGCGCCCGCTTGTGACCCCGCCGTCGTGCTGTTTTCCGCGCCGGAAGCCACCGATACCGGCGTACGCAACAAGGCGTCCAGCGAGTTGATCTTATATTGCGGAGTCTGTATGCCGACGTTGTAGTTCACGCCATTGACCCAATTGACCCAAAAATTCGGCGCTACCGCGCCATTGCCGGTTAAGGAGATCAGCATGCTGCCCGTGACGTCGCGCTGCGTCAGTCCCAACTGCGAAGCCTTCACCCGGTCCACATCCAGCATGATTTCCGGCTGATCCACTATTTGATGCACATGCACGTCAGCCGCTCCCGGGATGCGTGCAATTTCCGCCGCCAGCCGCTGGGCGATCTTGTAATTGCCCACGTCGTCTCGTCCAACAACCTGCAAATCAATCGGCGCCGGAAGGCCGAAATTCAAAATCTGGCTCGTGATATCGGCTGGCTGAAAGAAGAAACTCGTATCCGGGAACATCTCGCCCAGGCGCTTGCGCAGCAGCTGTTCGTATCCCCGCGTGGGCGAGTGCTTCTCATGCAGCGCAATCTGGATCTCGCCGTCGGCGCTCGAGATCGTCGGAATATCGCCCTGGGCCAAGCTGGTCCAACTGTTCGGAATCCCAATGTTATCGATCAGCGAATTCAATTCATTCGCCGGGATCAGGTTGCGAATCTCCCGTTCAATCGCGGCAAACCGCACCTCCGTCTGCTCAATGCGCGTCCCTACCGGGGTGCGCACATGCAGCCGCATCTGGCCGGAATCCACGGTAGGAAAGAAGTCCCTACCCACCAGCCCCATCAGCCCGAGCGATGCTACCGAAAGCGCCATGAAAGCGATAAGTACGCGCCCGCGGTGCTGTAGCGACCACTCCAGTAGGCCCATATAACGCCTGCGCAGCGCCTCAAATACGTGGTTGAACAAATAATGAACGCGCCAAAGCAGTCCCTTGCCGCCCGCTGTCTCGCCATGCGCACCCTGTTGATACAGGTACACTTCGGGCTTCAACAGAAACGCCACCATGGTGGGAACCAACGTTCGCGATAGCAGGTAAGACGCGAGCATCGCGAAAACCACCGCCATCGCCAGCGGCGTAAATAGATACCGGGCCGTGCCGGTCAGCAGCAATACCGGCACGAACACGATGCAAATCGAAAGCGTGGCTACAAACGTCGGGACCGCAATCTGCTGCGCCCCATCCAGCACCGCCCGCAGCAGCGGCTTCTTCATGGCCAGGTTCCGGTGCGTATTCTCAATCTCCACCGTGGCATCGTCCACCAGGATTCCCACGGCCAGCGATAACCCGCCCAACGTCATGACATTAATGGTTTCGCCCAGCAGGCTCAGGAAGCAGAGCGACGTCAAAATGGAAAGTGGAATGGAAATGCACACAATCAACGTGCTCCGCCAACTCCCCAGAAACAGCAGGATCATCATTCCGGTCAGCGCTCCGGCAATCACAGCCTCGCGCACCACGCCCTGAATCGCCGCGCGCACAAAAACAGATTGATCGCCCAGCAGCACCACTTTCAACTCCGGCGTAATGGTAGCCAGAATCCGCGGAAGCGCGGCCTTCACCTGATCGACAATATCCAGCGTGGAGGCTTGCCCGTTCCGGCTCACCGTGATCAGCGCGCCGCGCTTGCCGTTCGTACGCACAATGTTGTTCTGTACCGAAAAACCGTCATGCACCTGCGCGACGTCTTTCATGTACACCGTGGCGCCGTTTACCGTCTTGATGGGCAGGTTATTCAGGTCGTTCAGCTTCACCGGACTGCTGTTTACGCGGACCAGATACTCGGTATTGGCCAGCTTGGCCGTGCCCGTCGGAAGAATCAGGTTCTGGTCCGTCAGCGCGTTGGAAACATCCAATGGCGAAAGCTGGTTTGCGTAAAGCTGGTCCAGATTCAAATCCACCATCACGGAGCGCTGCTTCCCGCCGAATGGATACGAAAGCGCCGCCCCCTGCACCGTCCCCAGCGGCGTCCGGATGAAGTTATTTCCTAAATCGAAAATCTCCTGCTCGCTCAGCGTGTCGCTCGAAAGGCTCAGCTGCAGAATCGGAACGGTGGCCGCATCGTATTTCAAAACGTTGGCCGGAAACATGCCGGGCGGCATTTGGCGCAGCCCCGTTTCCATGGTCGCCGTCACCTGCGCCACCGCCATATCCACTTTTACGTTCGAATGAAAATAAACCCGGATGACCGCATAGCCGTTGTAGCACTGCGATTCAATATGCTCTACATCGTTCACGTTGGTCGTGAGCTGGCGCTCGAAGCCGGTCACCACCCGCTTCTCCATTTCGGCCGGGGACAGGCCGCTATAGGCGTACAGCACGCTGACGATTGGAATATTGATGTAGGGAAAAATATCCACCGGCATCGTGACGATGGCGGTTCCTCCGAGGACGGCAATCAGAATGGCCATCACGACGAAGGTATAAGGGCGGCTAAGAGCGAGGCGGACAATCCACATGGTCGTTTCGGGCGAAGAAGAAGGCCCTCAATAAGAATAGTGCAGCCTTCTACACTAAAATTAAGATGGCCGCTAAACGCCGGGACCTCTCCATACCCGCGTGGCAACACGACGAGCTTGATTCGCCGCTGCCGCCCGAGATGGAGGACGCCTATTTTGACGGCAATCTGCGCTCCTGGGTGCTCAGCCGCCACGCTGATGTCTTGGCCGCGTTCCATTCCCCGGCTCTTGCGCTGGTAGGTCCCCATGGCAATAGCGTGCCGCATATTTCGGAGGACAGCGAACGGTTGCAGATGCGCGCCGAGACGCTGGAAGCGCTTTCTCCGGCGAAATTGCGCGAGTGGCGCGACCAACTGCTGCTTCTGGCGAATGAGCGTTTGGAAAGGTTCGCTTTGGATCAGCCAGTGGATCTAATGAATGACTTTGCCCGGCCACTGTGTCTGGCTTTGGCCGTAATGGCAACCGGCGCGGACCCCGGCGATGCCGAACGCCTGGAGAAATTGGCGCGGCACGTATCAATGTCCTCCGCTGAGCCCTATGACGCCGCCCTCCGTGTCATGGCCAAGGCTGCGGAAACGCAACTGCAGCCGTGTTTCCATGCCAGCCCGCTCCCTCTGCGGGATTCCGGATTCGTGGCTCTTTCGCAGACCCTGCCTTGCCTGCTCGCAAACACCTGGTTCAGCTTACTCCGGCATCCGGGCGAATGGACCCGCCTGCACCAGCAGCCCGGCCTGTTGGCCCAAACCATGGAGGACTTGCTGCGCGACGCCGGTCTCACCCGCATCTTATTTAGACAGGCGACAGCCGATACGAATCTGAACGGCATTCAAATCCGCCAAGGAGAACGCATTGTGTTGAGGCTGTTCGCGGCGAACCATGACCCGGACCGCCGTGGAACCAGTCATCTGACATTGGGCGCCGGACCGCACTCGTGTGTCGGCGCCAGCTTAATCCGCACGGCCGCCATCGCGATCACTCAGCCGCTGCTGGAGCGGTTTGCGACTGCGGATTTGATCGAGCCCGTAGAATGGCAAGGCGGCTCCGGCTTCCGTTCACCTAAATCGCTGAAGGTGTGGTTGCATGCAAGCCTTTGACGCGGAGTGGCCGGCCGCGCTAGCGGAGCTGTCGGCGGAAATGCACCCCATAGACCGCGACGCCTGCCTCATCTGGTTTCAGTTCTTTCCGCTCGGACTGCATCAACTCTTGCAGACGACGCCCGATCGCACCGCTTTGGATCTTTTTTATAAATTCCGAGGATCCTATCGCTTGGCCGAAATCGCCGACACATCGCATCGCTTCTTATTCGGTCATCAATATTGGCCCGCGGTAAAACAGGCTCTTAGGCAGCTGGAACCGCAGCCAACTCTGCTCGAAACTATTCGCGCGGTGGCGGCCAAGGTAAACGGCCCGAGAGACCTCACGCTGCCTATTTCGGCCATCGGCCTGATGACCTTGCGCCAAGCTGGGCTGGCCTTTCTGGAAACTGCATACACGCCGCCCGCCGAAACTCGAACTCCCGAAAAGGCCCTCCGCGACCGTGCCACGAATGTGAGAACCAGTGGTTTGTTCAATCTGCTATCCAAGCCCAAACCGCGCATCATCATCGATGAGCATTCACCCGAAGCCTGGTTCCCCCTAGTCCCCGGCCAGCACATCACCACCGCGGCCGAACTCGACAAAAAACCCCACCACGAAACCAACCCGCGCTGCTCTCCCGGCAACGGACCCATCCCGGTCGACTGCCGCTCCGGCACCTGCGGCACCTGCTGGATCGGCATCCTCGGAGCCAACGAAAAACTCTCGCCCGTAGAGCCCTTCGAACGCAAGCGCATGGACTACTTCGGCTACTGGGAAAGCCCGTTTCACAACCCCGAAGCCCCGCGTCCACTGATCCGTCTAGCCTGCCAAACAATAGCGACCGAAACCTGCACCATCGTCATTCCGCCCTGGAACGGAATCTGGAGCACCTCCCGCCGCGAAGCCTTCGCGCGGCGTCCTGCCTAGACAGGTGAAAACAGTAGTTTTACTGTCGTCGGCGCCGGTAGCAGCTTCACGAACACGCAGAAGATCGAATCCAGAAGGAAATAGCGTCCGTCACTTCTACGGCTAGCGCGTGTTACGGACATGCGGCGGAACAACTCACACCGTTGCCAAAGAGGGAGGAACTGCGGCGTTATCCGCTCATGGGTTGGAGTGATTTTTGGCATGTGAGAGCATTCTTTAGGAATGACTGTTGATTGGGACAGCCTACTCAAGACCATTGGCGGCGGTGGAATTGCCCTGACGGTCGCCGCATGGCTCATCAGGGCAATCGTCACGGATCGTCTTAAAGCAAATACAGACGCCGAAATTGTGCGACTGAAAAGCTCCCTCGACCGCGACATAAAGCTGTTCGAAGTCGAACTGAAGTCCAATACCGAGGCAGAGGTCGAGAAGCTCAAGCATTCGTTACAGATCACTGCTGATTCGTACATTGAGAGGCTCCGAAGCGACCTTCAGATGGAGCAGCTACGTTTCTCAAGGCTTCATGAAAAACGCGGCAAAGTGATTGCGGAAATTTACAAACGACTCGTTAATGTCGAACTTGAAGGAAAGAAATTTATTTACCAACTTGGCCGCTGTCCGAAAGACGAGGATGGCAACCCAAGGGCAATTGTCGCGATCCGTGAATTCGAAAGCTTTGTAGACCAGCATCGGATTTATCTGTCAGAGCGGGTTTGCGAATTAGTAGGTGGCTTCAGTGCTCTTCTCAAAGACCCGGTTGTGCACGCCCTTGTTTATGGCGATATCGAGCGCCCGAACCCGCAAACCCTGATGGAAAGCCATCAAGGATTTAAAAAAGCGTTCGAGATGTTCGCGAGCGAAATACCGGCAGCGCGGCGGGAGTTGGAACGGGAGTTTCGGCAAATTCTCGGCGTCACTTGAGGTTGGTGGATGGAGGACCCGCATCTCCGCTTCGACCGACTGATTTCTACGCGCGAAGGACAAGTTGATATCCTACGATCCGTTGGCTTTTTTACGGGTCAGAACCATAATGCCAATCCAAGAGATCCCCATAACAAGCTGGTCAAATTTCAAATCCACATGGTTGCGTGAGATTTTTGCACCATCTCGCCCCAGCCGAGGAAGGTTCTACTTTAGAGGGCAAGGCTCGTCGGCCTATCCTTTGGTTTCATCATTCGATCGTTGGCATACGTCTTCTGCAAACATAAAGAAATTAAGCAAGAAGGATGCGACGGAACTTTTTCTAAAGTTCTTCCGGGAAGAAGCTGGCCGACTTATTCCAGATCAAAGTCTACCTATTGATCAAGAGCAATTGCTTGCTCTTGCGCAACATTATGGAGTGCCAACGAGATTGCTGGATTGGACAGAGAGCCCATATGTTGCTGCATTCTTTGCCTTTTCTGGAATAGCTTCCGCTTTCAAACCACCCGTTCAAAGCGTTGCTATTTGGTGTCTGGACACAGAGAGCGCACTGTGGAATCAGGACACTGGGATTAAATATTTCAGCGCACCTTCCCCATACAACGAACGCCTCCGGACTCAACTCGGCAAGTTTACTCTTTTAACGAGCCCGTTCGACAGCGTCGAGGAACATATAGATAAATGCGACACCATTGGTGGAACGCTACGTAAGATTATTTTACCTGCAGCACAAGCCAGAATGGCACTCGCGGATCTAGATTTCATGGGGATCAATTATTCCACTATTTATCCAGGACTCGATGGTTGCGCACGAGCAGCAAATTTACGCATGCTGCTCGAACGATAATGTCGTTGCTTTAATAATGCGTCCGGCGACGCAGCTATTTTTCGGACCCGACTTGATCGATCAACTGCTGACAAGGGTTCTCTGGTGGCGGCTGCCAAGCAAATCGGAAAACGTCCTTCCAATCGAACAATATTGTCGGCAGCATCGTCGTCAACGAAGCGCCCGTGAGCAAACGCCAGGATCTTCCGTCAGTCACAAAATCCAAAAAATATTTTCTCTCTCCATTTAGCTGAATCGAAATGCTTTCCGCGAACTATAATCTCCCCTACGTTCGTTTTTAACCCCCTCAATGCTACGCTCCAGCAGGCTCGCGTACAGGCTTCCACCTGTTCCACGAGCCATTTCCATTTGGAGGAACCCATGACCCCACGATCCATCCGCCGCGCCGCTGAGCGCAGAGCCAATAAGCTAGCCCGCAAAGCTGCCCAGCAAGGCGTCATCCTCGCCACCGAAAACCAAATCCTAAGCGCGGAAACAGAGACACCCGCCGAAACGCAATCGGAAACGCCAGAGCCCACCATCATCCCCGCCGCCGCGGCCAACGCCCACCTGAGCGCGGTAACCTCCACGCTAACCGGCGAACCCATCCTGCTCCACGCAGTCGATGCCACCCAATACGACCAACTTCTCCGCGACTACCAAAACGAATTCCAGCCCATCGGCCTCCAGGAATCAGAGTTAGTGCAAACGCTAGCCGAGACCATCTGGCGTACTCGCCGCCTGCGCGCGCTGGAGTCCGCTATCTTCGCCAAAGGCCGTATCGAATTTGCCCAGCAGTTCGCCGAACACAAGCCCGAAATCCGCCTGTCACTGATAGAGGTCCACACCTTCCTCACCTACGAAAAGCAACTTCGCGGTCTCCAACTACAAGAAGCGCGCCTTTCGCGCCGCGCCGACAAAGCCTCCGCCGAGCTCCGCCTCCTGCAAAAGGAGCGCCATCAACGCGAACAGCACGCGCTTCGCAAAGAACAAGAGGAACAACAACGCCAACTCGAGGCAGCCGCCAAGCTCTATCTGGCCGCCAAGTCAAACCGGCAGTCATTCAATCCCGGAGAAAATGGGTTCGAATTTTCAAATCGCGAAATTGAGTCGTATCTCGCACAAAAACAGGCAGTAAAAAATCAATTCGCCGCCGCCAAAGCAGCTTAAAATTTGCCATCAACGGTCGTCGCGCAAACTGCGATATCCTGGCCTCTGAGGAATTAAGGAGAACCTATGGCCACGACCGCAACTCAGTCCACGACCGACATTGCAACTGATCTAGTCGCTCTCTGCCGGCAAGGTAAAAACCTCGAAGCAATTGCGAAATACTATTCCGACGACATCGTAAGCGTCGAATCCGCCAGCGCCCCTGGCATGCCCGCCGAAATGAAAGGCATCGATGCGATCCGCGGGAAAAATCAATGGTGGATGGAAAATCACGAAGTCCACTCAGGCACGGCAAATGGACCCTTTGTCGGAGAAAACCAGTTTGCCGTCGAGTTCGCGTATGAGGTCACGTTTAAGCCCACCGGCAAGCGGATGCAAATGAACGAAATGGGACTCTATACCGTCGCCAACGGCAAAATCGTCCACGAGCACTTCTATTACAACGTCGGCGAGTAATCTCCGCGCCGTCAATTCCGTAGTACGTCCAGGGGCGGCATTCGCACGAACCACATAATCGTGCTATGCTGCCCCTGGGCGCGATAGCGCCTAGCCTACACACTCGGACGGCGGCTTTTTGCACATTCCAGACGGTTATTTAAGTCCATCCACCTGCGCCAGCTTGTATGGTGCGGCCTTGCCCTTCTGGCTGGTGGCTCTCAACCGGGTCAAGAAAACGCTAAACACGCGGATGATCCCGCTGCTCTCCGTCTTCTCCGCGTTCTCTTTCGTCATCATGATGTTCAACTTGCCGCTGCCCGGCGGCACCACCGGACACGCCGTGGGCATGGGCGTCGCCAGCATCGTGCTCGGCCCTTGGGCATCCATTCTGGCCATTTCCACCGCCCTGCTCATCCAGGCATTTTTTTTTGGAGACGGCGGCATCACCGCCATCGGCGCCAACTGCTTCAACATGGCCATCGTCGGCTCGCTAGTGGCCTACGCGGTTTACCGGATTGCCTGCCGCCGCGCCCCCATCCAGTCCACGCAGCGTGTCATCGCCGCTGGAGTCGCCGGGTACGCCGGCATCAATGTTGCCGCCTTTTTTGCAGCAATCGAATTCGGACTGCAGCCGATTTTTTTTCATGACACTTCCGGTGCCCCGCTCTACGCTCCTTATTCCTTAGGCGTTTCCATCCCGGCCATGCTGCTCGGACATTTGACCTTCGCCGGACTCGCCGAACTCGTCATCACTTCCGGCATCGTCGCCTGGCTGCAAAAGGTGGATCCGGCCTTACTCCGTCTCACCGCGCCGGACGCGCCCGATTTTGAAAATCCCGTGCCACAGTCGCAAACCGAAGCAACCCGCTGGCCCACCACGCGAAAGCTGTGGCTCGCGCTGGCGATTCTTCTGGTGCTAACTCCCCTCGGCCTCGTCGCGGTCGGAAGCGCCTGGGGTGAATGGACCGCCTCTGACTTTTCTAACCCGGCAACCCGCGCTCAAATCGTTGCCGCCTCTAGCAACCATGCCGCGCCCGCCCACGCCCCCAGCGGCTTGGAACGTTTGTCCTCTCTTTGGACCGCTCCCGTCGCGCGTTATGAGCCCTCATTCATTCGCAACACTTCGTTTGGTTACGCCGTCTCAGCGCTACTTGGCGTTGCACTCATCGTTTTTGTTATCGCCCTGCTCACGCGCTTCGTCTCCCCGCCGCTCGCCAAGCACCGCAACAACTTCATCGAAAAAACGCTCCGTCACCTCATCAAAACAATGCAGCGCGCCTTCTTTGCCGAGGAAACCGCCCAAATCAGCGGCTTCCTGCAGAAACTTGACGCCCGCGTCAAATTGGTTGGAATCGGAACGCTCATTCTAGCGGCCATCTCGGTTCACCGTCTATCGGTCCTCTGCGCCTTGCTGCTTTCCGCCGTTCTACTTGCGCTCACCTCGCACATCTCTCTGCGGCTCCTCACCACGCGCATCTGGATCGCGGTCCTGCTCTTCACCGGGACCATCGCTTTCCCCGCCATTTTTCTCACTCCCGGCGCAACCCTCTACCGGCTGCCTATCCTCGAATGGGCCGTCTCGTATCAAGGCCTGCGCAGTGCCGCCTTTCTCATCCTCCGTGCCGAAACCGCGGCAACGCTTTCCGTGCTGCTCATCCTCTGCACTCTTTGGACTCACCTGCTCCGGGCCCTGCGCTTCTTCCGCCTGCCTGTAATCCTGGTGGTGATCGTCGGCATGACTTACCGTTACATCTTTCTGTTGCTCCAAACGGCGCGCGACATGTTCGAAGCGCGCGAAGCCCGCCTGGTGGGAACCCTGCAACCTTCTGACCGCCGCCGGCTGGCAGCCGCGAGCGCGGGTGTGTTGCTAGGCAAAAGCCTTCAATTGAGCGGCGACGTGCACATGGCCATGCAAGCGCGCGGCTTTCGCGGCGAAGTCCACATACTGGATGATCCGCAAATGCGCCTGCAAGACTGGTTTCCGCTGGCCGCTTTTGCCGGAGCCGCTTGCGCCGCCATCTGGTGGGGCCGCTGATGGCACAAACCGCCTTTGATGTCCGAGGCGTTTCCTACCGGTACAATCAAACGCTAGCTCTGGATTCGCTATCCATGCGAGTCGCGCGCGGCGAACGCGTGGCGCTATTAGGAGCCAACGGCTCCGGCAAATCAACCCTTCTGCGTCTGCTCGCCGCGCTTTCCTTCCCCGAACAAGGCAGCATCTCCTTCTTCGGCGCGGACATCACTGAACAGCGTTTGCAAGACGAGACCTTCTTCTTCGATTTCCGCCGCCGCGTCGGCTTGGTCTTCCAGAATCCCGATATCCAACTCTTCAACCCCAGCGTCTTCGATGAAATCGCCTTCGGCCCTTTGCAGCTTCACTGGCCCAAAGCGCAAATCCGTGAGCGCGTCGAAAGCACGCTCGTATCCATGGGCATCGCCCACTTGAGAGACCGCGCCCCGCATCGCCTCTCCGGTGGCGAAAAGAAGCGCGTCGCCATCGCTTCGGTGTTGGTGCTCGATCCGGAAGTCCTTCTATTGGACGAGCCCACCGCCGCCTTAGACCCCGGCAGCCAGTCGCAAATCATCGATCTACTGGTCTCCTGGGGAAACGGCTTGAAAACCGTTATCACCGCCACGCATGACCTGGACATGCTCGAAAATATCGCCGACCGCTGCTACGTCTTCGAATCCGGCCGCGTGGCAGGCGAGGGAACGCCGCTACAAGTTCTGCATGATGTGCCCCTGCTGGAGCGAACCAGTCTTGTGCGGCCTCACCATCACGTGCATGACGTGGAAACGCCTCATCCGCACCCGCATCTACACAGCCACTAATGCGTGTGGCCTTGCCCTGGATTGGCCACTGCCACCATCAACCGCCCGTGCTTCACTCCCTTGGTGCTAATCAAGGCATCTGCGGTTTTCCGCACATCCTTCGCTTTGCCCCGCAGCACAATCACCTCCAGGCAATTGTCATGATCCAGATGCACGTGCAGCGTCGAAACCACAGCCTCGTAGTGCTGATGTTGTAGTTCGGTCAACTTCTCGTTCAGCAATCGCACATGGTGGTCATAAACAATGGTCACCGTCCCAACCACCAACGCATTGGGCTTTTCCGACGATTCCTTCAAGAGTTCGGCGCGCGCCAAATCGCGGAACGCCTCTGATCGGTTTGTGTAACCGCGCTTCTCCATCAACTCATCAAACTGCTCCAGCAATTTCCCCTCAATAGCCACACCAAAGCGCCGCAAGTCAGACATATACGTCTTAACAATATCCTGGAGGAGATGGCCTTGCTCGAAGCTCGCGGTGTCTCCAAAATTTACCAGTCCCAGGGAACGCCCGTCACCGCGCTGGAAAACGTATCGCTGCAGGTCGATGCCGGCGGCTTTGTCGC